>JAFZUL010000158.1 GCA_017618355.1 Muribaculaceae bacterium | reverse complement strand
TTTAGAGTGAGTTAGCATGCAAAGATACTAACAATCCCGCACAAATCAATGGGTCTGGCGCAGATAATCGCACCAGACCCATCATTTTTGTATGTAGCACCATCGACTGGCGCTAAGTAATTATTGGAGTGAGACTCTTATCGTCCCAACAGCTGCAGCTCGGCCATCTGAAAGACATAATTGTTGCTGTTCCAGCCGTCTTTGCCGCACAACTCTATTACCTCGAAGCGGTAGTACTTGTAGGCCTTGGTAATATTCTGCAACGCAAATGAGTACTCGGTGATGTTGCTGGTTCCGAGTCCAGCAGCAGCTCCGTCGGTAACATTGGCAAGCACAGTCCACGAGTCGCTCTCATTGACCTTGCCATAGAGTTTCCACTTCTTGGGGTTGCGTCCAGTATACGAATGGGTATCATTGCCCGTTGTCAAGATGTAGCTGGTGGGAACAAACTTGGTCTCGCTTTGAATGTCAATGTAGATGGGCTGCCAGGTGCCCGACTCGTTGATCACACACCACTTAGTGTACTTGTTGCCGTCGACCAGTTTGGTATAAGCCTCATCAGGGCGGTTGTTGGTATTGCCAGGAGTGCTGTAGCCATAGGCTGTCACAGGATGGACTGTAGGCTCGGTAGTTGGCGTGGTGTTCTTGCCAAGCATGAGGTTGATAATGATATTGACATCGCTGATGTCGACATGGCTGTCACCCGTCACATCGCCGGCAGCTGTCGGCGTCATTTTGCCCAGCATCATGTTAATGACCGCATTAACGTCGCTGATGTCCACAACGCCGTCACCGTTCACATCACCAATGACATCACTATCCAAGCGAGGAATGGTGAAATACTTTGTTAAGGAAGACATCTCTTTGCCTGATTCTTGTGCCGTGGCTACTGCTGTGATTACTCGGTCTTCTTGTGTGCGAGCTATTGTAAAGGGATTTGAGACATTCACATTGTCAATATAAAGTTTGACTGTACCCACACCTGTAGCTGTGATGACGCATGACTCATCATTAACCTCCATGTCTATATTTGGAACGTCGGTATATACGGGCTCATTCTCAACCATTACTTCAGTCACATTAAAGTAGGAATCCTTGCCAGCAGTAGTGTAAAAACCATTGGTGTTGTTATAGCACAAATAATTCTTGATGGTGCTAGAGGTCCCAAAGATTTCAAAAATAGCATAGATGTAGAAATTGTCCCCACTGCCGGCTTCATAATAGTCAACACTAGATTCATAAGCCGAACCCAGCCAATAGCCAGAGTAAAGGTAACTCTTCGTCTTGCGGTTATAGATTTTATAACCCGAAGATGAGGTGCCTACAAAACACCACAGATAAGCATCTGCAGTAGAGGACGATGAACTCACAGCTAGATCGGAATCATTGTTAGGCGATGCGTAAACATACTTGTTGTTTACTTTCAACTGATACCAGTGGATGGGCTTGGTTGAGGGGCTGGTCGTTGGCACAAACGGCAATGCCCACACTGTCGCTGCCACCAGCAGCATAATTACAAGAGATACGATTTTTTTCATTTCTAAAATATATTTATTGATTTTATTTATTTGCGTTTAATACCCCCCTCTCCCCCTGGAGAGGGGTAGGGGGGTGAGGCTTATTTTCCCAACATAATATTGATGACAGCGTTCACGTCGCTGATGTCCACATGGCCGTCACCCGTCACATCGCCGGCAGCAGTCGGCGTGACTTTGCCCAGCATCATGTTGATCACGGCGTTCACGTCACTGATGTCCACAACGCCGTCACCGTTCAAGTCGCCAGGGATGCCGGCACCGATTTCTCTCGTGAGCTCGCAGTCAAAGTAGGCGCCGCCCCAGTTCTGCTGGATATAGATGCCAAGCACATTATAGCCCACACGGAACGCCGAGGAGGGAATTACAAAGTTCTCATGGCTGTTGGCCCAGTTGCAGTTTGAGGGAGTCTCGGTCCAGCCTTCGGCATGGAGCACCTCTTGGCCGTTGACATAGACCCACATCTCGTCATCGTGAACGTAACGCAGCGTGTAGACGGCGTTGGTGGGGAGTTCGTCCAATGTGAATCGACGACGCATCCAGTAGCAGTTATACTCGCCATACCAGTTAGAATTATACATCAACGAGGTGAAAGGTCCATTGGAGTGGCCAGGGCTGGCGGTGGGCATCATCAAGTCGTCCCACTCTTTGTCGTAATAGTTCACGGTATTCCAGCCTTCGGGAGGAGTAGGCCAGATCGAACCATTGATGTAGTCGTGGAGGCATTTGATGCTGTAAGGATTGACTTGGCCATTGTCGAGCAAGACGGTGACATTCTCCTGTTTGCCGCACACCGTGCACACCCCATTCACGAAGTTGTGAGCACCCGTCGGATCGATTGTCTCTGTTCTGTAGGCATTGCAGTCATTGCAGTGATACACTTGGGTGCCATGCACCCCACAGTTCGGACTGGTGTAGGCCTTGGACTCCCAGCTATGCGCCTGCTCGTTGATCCACACCTCGCTCAGCTGAACAAGCGAACTAGCACCCGCAGAACAAGCGAACTTGAAGTACTTGTACTTCTCTGAACTGTTTGATTTCGGCTTGAACACCACCTCCTCTTGATTGGCGAAGGGCATGCGCGAACAGTCGGTCACATTGTCGATAACCGTCCAGTTCTCGTTATCCATCGAACCGGAAAGCGTCCAGTTGCGCAACGCGCGGCTGTATTGTGTGCGAGAGTCATTGGCTGTGACAATCGAGTATTGGCTCACAGCAACAGGTTCACTGGCTTCGATGGTCACCCAGCAGCTTGAGACATAGCCGCAATACTTCGTCGAGGCATCGTTGTCGACCAAATTGTTGGAAGACTCTTGAGTGATATGACTCGCGCCACCTGTTAGATAGCGGTAGCCAACAAGGTTTTTGTCGTGGCGCGTGTAACTGCCGTCAATCACCTGGTTGACATAGAAGCTGGTCTTTTCCTCGTCCGAGCCCCAAAAGCCGTTGTTGATATAGATGAGGTAGAACTTGTCCGAGCCATCAATCTCATAAAGGTAGAAGCTATCGCTACTGCCTGCCTCATAGAACAATGTCTCGCTATTATCGGCTTCACCGAAGCGGCCTGGCATAATCAAATATTTCCGCATGTACTTGTTGTACACCTTGTAACCCGACTGATCATTGCCCACAAAGCACCACAGGTATTCGTCAGTAGTCGAAGCGGCATCCGATACGCCTATTTGCTCTAGACCAGGAAAATTGGTGTTGATCACGCGCACGTACTTGCTGCCTGTACGCAACTGATACCAGTAAGTGGATGAAGAACTAGGATCAGTTGTAGGAACAAAGGGCAGCGCCAAGGCTCCGAGTGGGAGAAGGGTCAGCAGCAACACTGCTAGGAGTAACAAGAAATTGTTTCTTTTCATAAAAAAATGCTAATAAAACCAAATAGCCTATTACTAATTTCACCTTAGCCCAAAAGACATCGCATTTCACTACCCAAAACACTTTGCTAGAGACTTCTTAAATGTCTGATTTATAAAGGATAATTTAGAGTTATCTTTTGGACTTTAGTTTTTGATTGGCGAAGTTACAAATAAACAAGCGAAGAGCAAAATATTTTGCTCTTCGCCCAAAAGTGCTTTTGCTCCCCTCCCTGGGAGAGAGGTAGGGGGTGAGGCTTATTTTCCCAACATCAGATTGATGACGGCGTTCACATCGGCGATGTCAACGCTACCGTCACCTGTCACGTCACCAGCTGCAGTCTGTGTGATCTTGCCCAGCATCATGTTGATGACGGCATTCACGTCGGCAATGTCGACCTGACCATCGCCATTCACGTCACCAGGCAGGAAGTTGCCTGCTGTGGCTCCCGTTGCCACAAGTTCGCAGTCGAAGAAGGCACCACCAAAGTTTTGCTGCATATACACGGCTATCACATTTTTGCCAAGGTGGAACGCTGAAGCGGGAATGCTGTAACTTTCGTGCGTGTTGGCAAATGTACTTCCGTAGGGCGTTTCGCACCAGCCTTCTTTGTTGATTACTTCTTGTCCGTTGACATACACTACCATATTATCGTCGTGCACGCAGTTGAAGGTGAAAGTCGCATCGTTGGCGATTTCGGTCAAGATGAGAGGGAATCGCATCCAGTAGCAGTTATACTCGTCAAACCAGAATGAATTATAACGCAGCTGGTATCTCGGGCCATCGGTGTGTCCTGGATTTGCTGTTCCCAAGGGCAGATTGAGCCAGTTGCTGTCGTTGAAGCCGGGAGTGTTCCAGCCAGTGGGAGCACTGGGCCAGGTTCCGTTTGAATTGCGGTAGGCGTGTTTGGCTTTCACATAGTGAGGCACTCGTTGGCTATTATAAATCAACCTCGTTTCGCCCTCCTTAATGCCGCATTTGGTGCATACACCATCGGAGAACCAGTGCGATCCATCGGCCGGCACCAATTCGGACTTTTTGGCGTTACATTCGCTACATTTTAAGTATCTCTCGCCTTCGGCACCACAGGTCGAACTCTTAAAGTCAAATTGACTCCATTGACCATGCTTTTGCTCGTTAATCCATATTTCGCTGAGTCTGACACTATTATATATACCTACACCCTCGGTGCATGTGAACTTGAAGTAGCGGAACTTGCG
>JAFZUL010000157.1 GCA_017618355.1 Muribaculaceae bacterium | reverse complement strand
TTTTTCTTCATCGAGACTATAATAATAGAATTTCACAAGATACTTCCCCTTCGACAAGTTGGTGAAGTCAAATACCTGATTTATCGAAGAAGTTGTTTGAGAATTAGAAGCAGGTATCTCAATGACCCTCTGTATTTCACCTTCTTCAACATTGCCTAATAGCGTCTTCTTGTAAAGTCTTGCAAAGATATAATCGTGATAGACAGATGTTTTTCTATTTGTTATTGAAGCATTTAACGTGAGTTTGTTGCCTGCAACTTGATTGCTGGCATTAGCAGCAGGCACACTGCTGCGAACCAATAGACTGGCCTCTGTTAAAGGCTCCACATTCACCGAGCCGGTGCAATACACTTCATTGCCAGCTCGGTCGCCAGTCACAATTAAATTATTAGTTCCTGAACTTGTCGGGGTGTAGCTTATCGACACAAATCCACTGGAGCCACTGCTGAGGTTGATGGAATTTGCTCCCACAAGCTCATTGTTCGCCCAAAGGTAAAAGAAGATATTATCGGCAAGGCTGTTATTTTTCACTTTCACCAATACCGAAAGGGGGCGATGGACTTTCTTCAATGAGCTGTAAGCATTGATATTTGCCAAAACACCGTCGGTAGTCTCTTCAGCATTGCTAATGGACTTGTTAACAGGCGTCAGAGTCAAGGTATTGCCGTTGATAACCGCTTTGATATAATCAAGCCCTGAGAAATGGCAGGGCAGCCATTGATTGCTGCCGCTCTCGCGACAAATTGGGCGCAAGTAGTAGGTGCCATTACCTAAGCTTTTGCCAAATCCCAAAGTCGTTGTGATTGTCCCAGTAGATTCGTTATTTCCTAGAGTATAAGTATCGGGAATATTATAGACTTGAATCTGGGTAAAGCCTGACGAGTTATACACGCCCCAACTCAAGTTATAGGTTCTTGAAACATGATTATCATCATTATAGTATTTCGAACTAACAGTGATGGCAAAAGAATTGGAACTGCTGCTACGGGTGTAAGTGGTGCTCCCTACTTGAATGTCACTGCATGCAGCGACCGAGTTTCTCTCACTTGTTGATATCGTATTGGGTTCCAGGCCAATAATAATATAATTCCCAATCATGTAACCATTATTGCCTACAGCGCTGCCTATGCCGCCACCTTTGGGATTTAGTGCTGTAAGCAGGAAATAGCCGTCATCACTGCCTCTCCAGCCCCAGTTGAAATGGTAATAGCCATTACCGTCATAGCCATCACACACAAAAGAGTGTCCACCTCTATGCTTCTTTCCTCCATATATAATTGGATGGTTGGCTCGCAGTTCTGTCAAGATAAAGTTCTCCCACTGTGAATAGGAGTAATCTATACGAAACAGTTTGCGGGCCCTTGGGCTGTAGCGGAAGTAATCGACATAAACCTCACTAGAAGGAACTGCACCAGAGCCCGACACTCCATACTTCATTTTCACCGCCTGGCCGCAATAACGCATCAGCCATGCCACGGCGTTATTGGAATTATCTGTTGCTGAGGTCTCGCTGCTAGAATAATAGTCTTTCATTATATTCCAGTTGAATGTGGTTGTAGAAAGGGCTGGATAAGTTGTTCCATGCATATCATAGGCCGTATCACTTGATTGTTTATAACCTGGAATCGTTTGGCTTGTAGACGATGGCCACTTGTGGTAATACATGATTTGTGCCATTGCCGTTGCCACGCATCCTGT
>JAFZUL010000156.1 GCA_017618355.1 Muribaculaceae bacterium | reverse complement strand
TAGCACGTCGGCGCCTGCCTCGGCTAGTTGTTTGCCTGTGACATCGTTCACGCCTCCGTCCACCTCAATCACGGCCTTTGAACCTGTCTCGGCGATAAGTGCACGCAGCTCACGAACCTTATTGAGAGTGTTGGGGATAAACTTCTGTCCGCCAAAGCCTGGGTTTACCGACATGAGCAGCACGAGGTCAAGCTGCGCCACAATGTCACGCAGAAGGCAAACTGGCGTGGCGGGGTTTATGGTAACGCCCGCTTTCATACCTGCATCGTGAATCTGCTGCACCACACGGTCGAGGTGGTTGCACACCTCAAAGTGGACGTTCATAATCTCGGCTCCGCAGTCGCGAACCTCGTTGACAAACTTCTGTGGCTCGACAATCATCAGATGCACGTCGAGCGGTTTCTTGCACAACTGCTGCACATACTTTATCACAGGGAAACCGAAAGAGATGTTTGGCACAAACACGCCATCCATCACATCGAGGTGGAGCATCTGAGCTTTGCTCTGGTTTATCATCTCCAGGTCACGGGCTAGGTTGCCGAAGTCGGCACTTAATAATGATGGTGATACTATCATAGTTATTAGTTCATAGTTAAGAGTTCATAGTTATTAGTTGCGATGACATCGCAACAGACCGAACTTAGTTCTCTTTTGTTTCAAGTTCTTTGCTCTTTTTGTTTTTTCTCACTTTGTAGATGATGAAAACAATTGCGGCGCCGAGGAGAATGAAGCCGGCAATTTTCAGGTAGTGGCTATAGTGCTCAAGTTGGGCAAACAGCTGGCTATCATCGGGTACGATACGGTAGAGGAGGTAACCAAGCAGTGCCAAGACCACGTTCCATAATCCTGCACCAAGCACTGTGTAAAAGCTGAATGTGCCGAAGTTCATGCGCGACAAACCTGCTGGGATTGAGATAAGGTGTCGCACAGCTGGCAGCAGACGTCCAAAGAAGATGGAAATCGACCCTTTGCGCCTGAAATAATCCTCGGCATGCTCCAGTTTCTCGCGGTTGAGCAAGAACAGATGGCCAACCTTGCTATCGGCAAAAGCATAGAACACTGGCCTGCCAATGAGCATCGAGAGGCCGTAGTTGATAGCCGAACCGAGATAAGCGCCCACTGTGGCAGTGACTATCACGAGCCAGAAGTCGAGGCTGCTATTGGCCTGGAGCGAGAAATAAGCTGCTGGCGGCACCACCACCTCGCTGGGGAGAGGAACTATCGAGCTCTCTATAGCCATAAGCATGATGATTGCCCAGTAATTCATGTGATCCTTAAACCAATAGTAAAGTTTCTCGGTCCATGATGGCTCGGCAGCGACTTGTGCGGAATCTTGAGCAAAACAGGCATCACTCATAAGCACAATTGCCACCAAAGCAAACAAGAATAATATCGTCTTTTTTCGGTTCATTTCATTGTCACTAAAATTTAATAAAATGCTCACGCTCGAAAGAACTTGAGCAAGCTCTGTTCTTTGCTCGCTTAATCGCATTTTTGCGACTGCAAAGGTACAATATTTTTGTCACACTTCATAACCTAACTGACGAAACATATCTCGATAGGCCTCAGCTTTCTTCTCTAACGAAAGTGGATAGGCTCTTGACGAGGAGGGCATGCGATAGAGGTCAAAGTCGTGACCCTGATAGGTGCAATGCGTCACTTCGCCAGTCTTGGGCACCTCTACCCCAGCCTTCGCGGCTATCACGCTCGTGGCTTTCTCGCCAGCAGTAACAATGGCACGAAGTGTGGGTCGTACTTTGAAGAATGCATCGAGGTTGATAGTCTCAACGATGTCGAGAAATTTGTCGCTGGCATTATCCTTGAGACGGCGCACCCGAATGGCGGTGTCGTAGAGGGCAATTCTCTTCTCAGTAAGAAACGCCTTTAGCCGAGGTAAATCGAAACGCTTCTCTTTCTCAATCCAGAAATGATTCTTGTCGCCAAAGAAGATAAGCCCCATGATGCGCCACATATCGTTGATTTTGTTGGGGTAATAAAACTCCATCGACCAACGCTCAGGCTTTGGAGGAAAAGTGCCAAGCATCAGCAGCATTGCCCCATCAGGCAAGAACGGCTCAAAAGGATGACTCTCTATTTTTATTGTACCCATAAGATTAATAAGGTAATTGATTAACCACCCTCAACAAACTAAACATCAAAGTTTTTTCTTTCTCGTAAAGAATAGCCCCATCATGCATTAAGGAAATTGTATTGCACAAAGGCCTCTATCGCCTCATAGGTGGCGAGGCCTAGGCGGCTGAAGAGTTCGGCTGTCTCTTGGTTGCGCTTGAGAACGCGTTGCCAGTTGAGGTCCTCGTCTTCAGGGTCGATGAACGGCGCATCGTGCACCTGTGACTGATGTTTGAGAATGGCGTCGCGCTTGTATTGGAACTCCTCAGGGCTCATAGGCACTGCCATCTCGATGTGGTCGATGTCCCATTCTGCCCACAGTCCACGATACATCCACACACGGCAGTCGCGCATGAATGGCTCGTCCTTCAATTCATCGATGGCAGCAAGCACCACATTGGCGGCTGGCTCGTGAGTGCCGTATGGATCGTTGAGGTCGTCGGCGAAGAAAATCTGATGAGGCTTAATGCGCTCTATAAGTTCCTTGACAGGTAACACATCGGCCTCGGTGACACGCCCTTTGCCAAAGGGTGCATCAACATAGAATGGCAATGCCAACTCGTGAATATTCTCTTCTTCAATTCCAAGATATCGGCAGCTTGTAATACCCTCACACACAAATATCTCACCCTTGCAGAAACGCACCTCGGCGATATCGGCGTCGCCAGGCATCTTGTTGCGGAGGCTTTCATCTATCTTCTCTACCACAGCGCGCTGATTGTCGTTGTAGTAGCCATTCTTAAGGGCCGCACGTTTCGATACCATAACATAGCGCCTCATGTCCTCATCGTTGACCATGATATCGCCCGAAGTCTCAAAGGCGACATGCACCTCATGCCCCTGCTCTACAAGTCGTCGTAGCGTGCCGCCCATAGCGAGAATCACATCATCAGGGTGCGGACTGAACGCCAGCACACGTTTGGGATAAGGCTCGGCGCGCTCAGGGCGATAGGTGTCGTCGGCATTGGGCTTGCCACCTGGCCAACCAGTAATAGTGTGCTGTATATCATTGAAAATCTGAATATTCACATTATAGCCAGAGCCATAGACTGCCACCAGTTCGCTCAAGCCATAATCGTTGTAGTCTTTGTTGGTGAGCTTAAGAATGGGTTTGCCGGTTTGTTCGCTAAGCCATAGCAAGGCTCGACGCAGCAGGGTACGGTTCCACTCACATGAAGTCACCTTCCACGGGTAGTTGATGCGTGTCAAGTCGGACGCGGCATCGAGGTCTATCACCAGCTGCACATTGTGATGCATCTGCAGGAATGAAGCGGGATACTGGTCGGTGATATTGCCCTCAATGGTATTGAACACCGCCTTGGCACTACCCTCGCCCCAAGCCGTGCTGATAATCTTGCGGGCATTGAGGATATTGCTGATGCCCAGAGTGACCGCAGTCTTAGGCGACTGCTCGCACTGGTAGCTGTCAGCAATGCGGGTGCGGGTCTCGCCAGTGAGCGATACCAGTCGGCACGACGACATACTAGTGGAACCAGCCTCGTTGAACGCCAGTCCACCGTTCTTTGTGAGCTCGCACACTACGAGGTCGAGGCCACCATACTCGTCAATCTCGGTCTCGTAGGCTCGGCACAGTTTGAACACATTCTCCTTAGTGGCTTCGGTGCTGAAGGTGTGAATGTTCTCGGGAGCGAAATCCACCTTATTGAGGAATCCGTCACTCAGGCGTTTGAGGGTGCTCTGACCGTCATCAACAGGCACACCAAGCCCCAGTTCAGTCATGTTGAAGACGATGACATTGTTGAAGCTCACCTTGTCGGCAAAATAGAGTTTCACCAACTCGCCATACACGTCCATAGCACAGCGCCCGGCACCAAGACCAAGCACACAGCGCCCTTTCTCACGCACGCACTGCTCAATGGTGTCAACCACCTCTCGGGCTGCCAGAACGGCACCCTCAAGAGGTGTCTCCACAACATCGGTTAGCACCTTCTCATATCTTGTGAGAGATATAAGCTCCACCTCACTCTCAGGGCGATAGCAGCGCTTCGACACCTGTTCGAGCTTTATATGTGAACTCAAGTCCAATTTCATCTTCTCTTACTTTAACTAGAAAATCTAGGGGAAAAGCATCTTATATATTTATTTCCAGCTCCACTGGGCAGTGGTCGCTGCCGAAAATTTCGGTATGGATTTTGGCGTCAACCATTTTATCGCGGGCGTCATTGCTCACGAGGAAGTAGTCGATGCGCCAGCCGGCATTCTTCTCACGCGCTTTGAAGCGATAGCTCCACCACGAATACACGCCCTCCACATCGGGGTTGAAGAAGCGCCAACTGTCGGTGAAGCCGCTGTTGAGCAGCGTGGTCATCTTTTCACGCTCCTCATCAGTGAAGCCAGCATTCTTGCGGTTTGTCTTAGGATTCTTGAGGTCTATCTCCTGATGAGCCACATTGAGGTCGCCACACACTATCACAGGCTTCTTCTCGTTGAGTTTGAGCAGATAAGCCCTGAAATCGTCCTCCCATTTCATGCGGTAGTCCAGGCGCTTGAGACCATCCTGACTGTTAGGCACATACACATTAACTAGATAGAACTTCTCCATTTCAAGCGTGATGACGCGCCCTTCATGGTCATGCTCGTCAATGCCTATGCCCAAGGTCACATTCAGAGGCTCCTGACGTGTGTAGATAGCGGTACCCGAATAGCCTTTCTTATCGGCGTAGTCCAGTAGCTGCGATAGCCGTCAAACTCCAAATCGAGCTGCCCAGCCTGCATCTTGGTCTCTTGAAGGCAGAAAAAGTCGGCGTTGAGCGATTTGAACGTCTCGGCGAAATCCTTGCCCACCACAGCGCGAAGGCCGTTTACGTTCCAGGATATGAGTCGTGTCATTGCTCCTCGTCGGTTTTATAGTCTGATTGATCGTCGGCCTGCTCAACAACTTGATCGGTAGCTTTCTCTTCGACCTGCCCATCGGGCTCATCGATAAGATCTCCGTCTTCTATAGCCTTGTCAACGGCATCTTCTTTTGCTGCATTCTGCAAGATCTCGGCCTCGATGCGTCGGCTCTCGGCACGGTCAATCTTGCGGGCCTTAACAAAGAGGAATATTGATGCCACAAGAGCAACAAGGGCAATCACGGTACCCACCAGTAGCAACCAATTGGGAACAATCTCTTTAGTGCCCAAAACCAGCAGCGCTAAGCACAGCACCAGACATAGCACATCAAGGATAAACGCGTGCTTCATCAATAATTTCGCTTGATTCATAATTGTTATTTTAATTGGTCTATAAATCTCAAAACATTTTCAAACAACTCACAAAGGTAAACAATAATTGTAAACAAACCAATTTTTTCAAAATAAATCACTAATTTTAGATAAATCAGGCGGCACCTCAACAATAAAAATAAAAGAATTTATTTTGTATTGTATTCGGTTTGCACTAATTTTGCACATTAAATTAAAATAAGACAAACTATGGCAACAAGAATGAACTGGGAGCGATTGATTTGTGACACTAGGCTGGGACTAGAACATTACAAAGACAGCAAAGCTGGCGTTCGTAGCGACTTTGAGCGCGACTATGACCGTCTTATTTTCTCGTCACCGTTCAGGCGGTTACAAAACAAGACCCAAGTGTTTCCCCTGCCAGGCAGCATCTTCGTTCACAACCGCTTAACTCACAGCCTTGAGGTATCGTGCGTGGGGCGTTCGCTTGCCAACGAAATCGCCATCAGGCTACATGAGCGACATCTCAAGGAGCCCTGGCGCGACAAACTATGGAATATGGGCGAGATAGTGGCTGCCGCATGCTTGGCTCACGACCTTGGAAACCCTCCTTTTGGGCACTCGGGTGAAAAGACCATCGGCGAGTTTTTCTCCAACGGCAACGGCCTGGTTTTCAAGGAGCACCTAACCCCACAACAGTGGGCCGACCTTACACATTTTGAGGGCAATGCCAACTCCTTCCGCACCCTCGTTCATCAGTTCAAGGGCCGCCGCCCAGGCGGTTTTGCCATGACCTACTCCACCCTCGCCTCGATAGTGAAATATCCCTACTCCTCAAGCCATGCCGGCAAGAAAGGCAAATTCGGATTCTTTACAACCGAGAAAGAAATCTTCGAGAAAATCGCCAACGAGTTGGGAATGATTAAACTCGAAGAGGAACGCTATAGCCGCCATCCACTCGTCTATATGGTGGAAGCTGCCGACGATATCTGTTATCAAGTGATGGATATTGAGGACGGGCACAAACTCAAACTCCTCACGACTGCAGAGACCATTGACCTGCTCACTGGACTTTTCAATGATGAGCGAAAAGCTCATATGCGCGAAGTGATGGAAAATGTTGCCGACCCCAACGAAAAAATCGTATATCTGCGCTCATGCGTGGTGGGTCTGCTCGTGCAGGAATGTGCAAAGACATTTGTAGAGCATGAAGACGAGATAATGGAGGGGCGTTTCGACGGTTCACTAATCGACAACATCTCACCGTTATCCAAACAGGGCTACGAGCATTGCAGCGAGGTGGCATTCAAGAAGTTATACCGCGCAGGATATGTGGTTGACGTGGACTTGGCAGGTATAAGAATCATCAACCTGCTACTTGACAAGCTCACACAGGCCGTGCTGCATCCCGAGAGCAACTACTCTCAACTGCTATTGAACAAGTTCCCGCAGCAGTATGACGTTTATGCCACTACACTATTTGAGAAGCTGCAAGGCGTGCTCGACCACATCAGCGCCATGACCGACGTCTATGCCCTCAACCTCTACCGTCAGCTCGACGGTATCAGCTTGCCAACAGTATAATAAGGAGGGAAAGGAATTAAAGGAATCAAAGGTGTTAATTCATTTTATTCCTTTAATTCTTTTATTTCCTTTATTATTTTGTTTTTTGCATTTTTTTAGAGTATTCTTTAAGGAGTGTTGTGTTTTTTTCCTAAATTTGTAAGTTGAAATATTGTATTCTTCTACCACAAATGATAGAAGGCCAATAATAATATCCTGATTAGCAAAAACTTAAAAAAACATATTATTAACTTTTTCTAAAACACAAAGAACTATGAGCATGAACATTACTCGTTTATCATGGTTGCGTGGTTTGCTTGGTGCAATGGCACTACTCTTAGCATTCGGTTTGGCCGATGCCGCTAAAATCACGGCATTAGGCTACAACTGGACCACTAGTGGAACTAACGCCACCTTAGCAAAGTACACAATCAACAAAGTGGATGGTGTAAGCGACTCGCTTTTCTACACTGGTGACGAGAACAACATCGTCAACATCCCTGAGACATTTGACTACAACGGCATCACCTACACCGTTGTTGCTGTTGACGCCAACGCATTTGTCAACTGCCGCGACATCAAGGAGATTCACCTCCCAGCAACTTGCGTGAGCTATGGAAACAACTGCTTCCGCGGATGTACAAGCCTTACCAACTACCCCGTTACCGAAACGGCAACAAAAATGGGTAGCGGTACTGTTTGGGAGTGTCCAAATGTGACCGAGGCATTCATTCCCGGCGGTGTGACAAGCACCCTTATTTCCAACCAATTTGCCAATAGTGGTATTCGCAAACTCACCATCATGGCAAGCGAGACTCCACTCAAGTTCAACAGGAACGCATTTGGTGCCACTACTGCCGATCTTCCACCACTTGACACTCTTATCATTGAGCGTCAGATGAATACCGGCGACTATCCGAGCAACCTCCAACCATTCCACAACTACCCAACAATCAAGCAACTTGTTTTGGGCGGCAATATGACCGACATCGCTCAAAGCTGTTTCATGGGATGCTCTGGCATTGAAGAGGTAATTTTTGAAGACGGCAACGTAATCGCCACTATCGGCTCTGGCGCCTTCAACGCCTGCAATCACCTCAAGAACATTGAATTACCAGCTACTATCACTTCGGTTCCTATGAACCTGTGCCTCAACTGCTCGCGACTGGAGTCGGTTAGCTTCCTTGGCGATGTCACTTCAATTCAGCAGAGTGCTTTCAACGGATGTGCTAGTCTTCATGACTTCAATTTCCCTAGCACACTTACCAGCATTGGCGCATCGGCATTCTTCAACAGTGGTCTTACTGGCATGATTGAGATTCCTGAGGGAGTTACTTCTGTTGGCTCCAACGCGTTTGCAGGCGCTAACGCCATCACTAGCATCAAGCTGCCATCGACCATTGCCACCATTGGCAATGCCGCTTTCGGTCCCATCGCAAACCTCGCCAGCATCGAGCTTGGCGCAGGAAACAGCGCATTTGCTCTCAATAACGGTGTTCTCACCAACGCTGCCGGCACTCGCCTACTCGTAACGGCCCATGAGGGAAATATCGGTACTACTATTGACAATGCTACCATCGAGACCATCGACAGCTATGGCATGGCTTTCTCTCCCTATACCGATGTAACTCTCCCCGCTCTCAAAGAGATAGGCAACTACGGTTTCTATCGCGCAGCCATCAAGGAATTCTCTTACAAGAGCGGCATGACCGTTAATCCTAACGCATTTCTAGAGAGTGACCTTGAGACCCTTAACGTAGAGGAAGGTGCACGCGAGATTCCTCAGAACCTGTGCACAAACTGTACTCACCTTACCACTGTGAATATCTCCAGCACTGTTACCAATATTTTCCAAGACGCTTTTGCTGGATGTACCGCCCTCGAGCACATGGAACTTGGTTCTCACATCAATTATATGGAGAAAGGCGCTATTCCTTCTACAATCCAGAGCCTGAGAGTTCTCAATGTTACACCTCCTGTACTCGGCGCAGGTGTGTTTGAGCCAAGCCAGAGCAACGTAGAGTGCGTGGTTGCCGCAAGTGCTGTTGCCGATTATCAAGCCACTATCCAGTGGCAATACCTCAACATCGTGGGTGACCCAAGTATAACTGGCGAGGGCACTACTCTTGGATGTCCACCTGGACTCTATTTCGCAACTAAGGACTGCCGTCTTATGTACAAGAATGAAGATGGCCAGATTATCGACACTGAGTTCAGCACTGGCGAGCACGCATTCAACTTGCAGCTTTACAAGAACCGCGTATATGTAGCCAGCGCAGGTCACAACTTCATGTATCAGGGTGAAGACGCACAAGCCAACGGCGGTGACGGTGAGCTCTTCTACGTCAACAACACCGACGGCATATGGTATCGCGTTACAGTTTTGAACAACGTGGGTTACAAGGCATTTGAGGATCCATTCTCAATGTACATCTCTGAAATCGACAACAAGATTTACATCGCCGACCGCAACGTGGGTATCCACGAGATGAGTGCCGACACTGTAGGTCTCTACGGCTCACAGCCATTCTTTATGGAGAACAACTGGCTGCCATATTATAACGATAAGATTACTTGGGGAGCTATTGGCGCAGGTATGACAATGCGTGCCACCGACGTGATTGCTGCCGACGGCACCACCCGCAACAACGTTTACTGGGTTGCCAAGAAGTTCAATGGTCAAGGTATCTTCCGCTTCGACAAAGGCATGCTTTATAGCGACGGCACAGGAGCCGACCACACCGACAAGCAGCTTCCTGTTTACCTGAGCAACATCCAGATGACAACATTCTACCTCGATGAGGAGAACGGATATCTATATGTCTTCGTACAGAAAGACAATGTTGACAACTGCGTTCCCGGTCTCTACCGTATTCCACTTGCCACATTAAACACTAAGCAAGAAATGGCAACTATCAAGGACGATGCCGTTCTTATCGACGACTCTCCAATCCTGCTCGAGGGCTCGGGCGACGAGATTACAGGTATCACCCAGATTACTGGCGACGGTGCTCACATCTACTGGTCTTACATCTCCAGCAACGGCGGCACAGCAGTACCAGGCATGGTAGAATATGATGCCACCAATCCATTGCACCAGACTGGTATCAAGATGATTGACGCCGCTCCTGCCGACCCAACAGTAGCACCAACTATCACCTACGCTGTAGAGGGCATCGCTGCCTATGGTCTAGCTGCAGCTAAGAGCGACGGACCTGGCCCACAACCTACTGTTCCTGGCGATGTTAACGGCGATGGTTCTGTTACAGCATCTGACGTGACAGCAATCTACAATTATTTACTTAACAACGACATGACTTTCAGTAACTCATATGATGTCAACGGCGATGGCAATATCACTTCGGCCGATGTTACATTCATCTATAACATCCTGTTAGGTAATTAAAAATTTTGCAACAAAATTCTTATAGGAATTTGCACAAAATTTTAGATCTTTTTTTCGACAAGATCATACAATTGTATGGTCTTGTCGTTTTTTTTGCTTACCTTTGTACCCAAACTAACATTATCTATAAAGCATGAAAAAGTTAACGTTCTTACTGATGGCGCTACTCACTGCCATCTTGGCTAGCGCAGAGCCAGCCAACCCCACACCTATCAACGTGATGCAGCCCGATGGATCCACGCTGCAACTAAAGTTGGCAGGAGACGAATTCTATCACTTTAACACCACCATCGATGGATATACAATCATCAACATTAACGGCACATGGGAATATGCCACAAAGGATGGCGAGAGGTTGGTAGCGTCGGGAGTGATGGCACATGACCCCGTCGCACGCGATGCAAAAGAAATGCTGATGGTGGCTTCGCTGGGGAAGCGCCTTGTTGACAAGGCTGCTACCACACAAGCACGCCAAAACCGTGCCACGCGCGACAAGAAGAGCCATCAAAACCGTGAGCCAGTTGTTGATTACAGTCTATTCCGAGGACTTATAGTCCTTATCAACTTCAACGACAGGCAGTTCCTAATGGAGGACCCCAACAATTTCTACAACCAGCTGTGCAACACCGAGAACTATACTGGATTTTACCATAATGGACGTTTTCAGAGATGCACAGGCAGTGTGCGAGACTACTACTACGACAACTCGATGGGACAATTCGACCCTGAATTCGACATCGTTGGACCTGTCAATCTTGACTACTCATGCTATGAAGGTAACGACAGGGCAAGAGAAATTTTCAAAGCCGCACTTGACTCGGTTGATGCTCAAGTGGATTTCACACAATATGATGCCGACAACGATGGCGAAATCGACATGGTGTTCTTTTTGGTGGCTGGATATGCCTCAAGCTACAGCGGAAACAACAGCGGCTATTTGTGGCCGCACATGAGCTACCTAATCGACTGGTGGTCAGGGTGGCCACCACAACCATATATTTATGACGGCAAGAGAATGGGAACCTATGCCTCCTCATGCGAGATCTATGGTTGGGAATCTCAGGGTTCCACTTTGCCTAACGCCATCGGCACTATCTGCCATGAGTTTGGGCATGTGCTGGGACTCCCCGACCTTTACGATACCGACTACGGCGAAAGTGGAGGCGAGAGCCACCACCCTGGAGACTGGGACGTAATGGCAGGAGGAAGTTACGCTAACTATGGACGAACACCAGTGGGCTATAGCCTGTGGGAACGTATGGAACTTGGATTTACCGACACACCTGAAGAATTGTCGTTAGGAAGCAAGGTCATTGAGGCTTTGAACGAGAGCAACACTGGCTTCATGATGCAGTCGCCCAACGAAGACGAATTTTTCCTTTTTGAGAACCGACAGCCCAACAAGTGGGACGCTGCACTGCCAGGACATGGCTTGGTAATTACTCGTGTAGATTACAGCAACGAACAAGTTTGGTGGGGCAACGAAGTGAACTGCAACCCCGACCACAACTACTACGAACTCATTCGCTCTTCAGGCTTTGGCTCTGGGGAGGTACCCTTCCCTGGCTCAAGAGATGTGACTTCCATCAATTCTTCGAGCTACCCTGCACTCGTCACATGGGCAGGAGAGGCTTGTCAGTTTGGACTGAGCGACATCAGCGAGAACAACCAGATTATTTCTTTCAATGTTGTTAATGACGTTCCGCCTGAGTCTGTCATCGAGGACTTTGAGGAAATGGCTGTGACAACGACTCCTACTGCCGATGAGGTGCAAGGTGTATTCTCCAAATGGAAATTTGTCAACTGCTATGTCACCAATCCAGACAGTGAGTATTGCAGTGGCGAACACTCTGCCGTGTTTAAGAAACCCTCGTCACTCACCATGACGCAAGACGTGAACTTGGTTAGCAATAAAATATCATTTGACATTCATAACGCATCAACAACTGCAGCCAAATTCATACTTTACTGCTCAACTGATCAGGGGACTACTTGGAATGCTGTCGCCAAACCTGATGAAGAAACCACAACAACCGTTGGCGCAGGCAAACATGCCTCAGTAAAGTATTTCTTCAACATGAACGTTCCTGCTCGTTACCGCATCAGTATGTCGGCAGGAGCCACTTCTTACAAAGCATATATCGACAACTTCACCATCTATTACACCGATGTATTATCTGGGAGCACACCTGGCGATGTGAACGGCGACGGCGAAGTGACTGCTGCTGACGTGACGGCACTCTACGATTTCCTACTTAACAACGACACAACACATCTCATCAACGGCGACCAAAACGGCGACGAAGAAATCACCGCAGCCGATGTCACTGCAATTTATAACATTCTATTAGGTAACAATTAAGAAATACAATTGCTTTATTTATTCACTTTTTTATTAACCAATTAAACATCTATCTTTTTTATGAAAAAGTATTTATTAATGATTGCGACTATCGCATTGATGACCGCTTGTGGCGCTGACGGCAAATCTTCAAATTCTGCATCGGGCTCAGAGGCCAGTGACGCTCCTGAGACTTACTCAGTAGAGTATGAGTTCGGAAGCAGCTCAGGCTCAAACTATGAGTGCTTCAACATCTTTGACACCGAAAAACAAAAAACTGAGTTTGAGGCAGTCATCGATGGCGACAAAGTGACTATCACCATGCCTATGAAAGTGATGGTGAAAGCCTCTGAAATCAAGGGCAGCCTTAAAGACGGAACTGCTATCTTCACCGTTGAGAACAGCAGCGAAAAGGGCAGAATCGAGTTCAAGATTGCCGATGCTGACAAGGTGGACTACGATGCCGAATACAAGAAACTCAAAGAGGGCGACATCATGACCTTCAATATGGTAGGCGAGACAACCAAAGATGTCCTCGACAAGATGAACAACAACTGGGGTCGTTTCTCTCTGTTATTCTAATCTTGACTTTAGAGTTAAAAAAAATGTCCGATGCACCTTCACAGGTGTGTCGGACTTTTATTCTATCATTATACATTGAATAAGGCACAGCCTCATTATGCATTATTCCACGTGGAAGCGGTAGATGCCACCATCACGGCCGCCCACTACCAGAGTGTTGCCTATCACTACTGGTGAGGATTCAAAGTTGCTGGATAGGACCTCGTCGAAGAGCAGGTCGCCAGTCTTGCCATTGAACATATAGAGGTGTCCACTAGAGTTGCCAATGACCACAAACAGCTCATTCTTCTCATTATAGAATCCCACAGGTGATGACCATGCATAGAAATTGAGCGTCTTGCGGTAAAGGAGTTTGCCAGTGTTCTTGTCGAAGGCAAGGAACTCCGAAGTGCTCTTGCCATCGAGCTGGTTGAATGAGGCAAAAATCATGTCTTTGCAGTTGCCGTCGCCAATGAGCGGAGTACAGTAGAGACCGCCATCAAAATGCTTGTCACCTTGATAGCTACGTGCGCTAGGAGATGACCATTCCCATATCAGCGAGCCATTCAAGCCATTGAGTTTCACAAAATGTGTCTGAGCATTGACACCAGCTTGCATATCCACCTCGCATCCGCAATAGAGATAAGGCACGCCATTCTCCACTTCTAGGACTATTGAGCCGTCGATGTCATCGTGATTGTCGTAATGCCAAACTGGCTTCATTGTGTTGAGGTTGATGCACAAGATGTCACCGTGATTGTCGCCCACATAGCCGTAGTTCTTATAAACCGCCATGCTCGACTCAATGCCAGCACCGCCATCGCCCTTGACAAGATAACGCAATGCGCTGTGCATTTTGAGTTTACCATTGCCCAAACGCTCATATTTATATATAGTGCCGTTCTCGCCAGGCCAGAACAGGAACTGTCCTGCAACGATTGGCGACGAGTCGTAAGCACCCCAACTGCGTTTCGCCTTGGGGTCACGGCCCCAGGTGTAAGCTATCTGATGAGTGTTGAGGTCAATTCCCAAATGTCCGAAAGGCTGGTTGTCGGGGATGCCGTGGCCCACATAGAGGCTGCCGTTCAACGCCGGGTCGAGCGAAACTGAGCCTTTTATGGGGTTACCCACGTCGAGTGGGCTTCGGCTTTGCTTGCCAGTAGCATAGTCAAGGAAATAGACCTCGCCACAGAGCGATCCTACTATTATCTCCTCGTTGCTGAAATTTTCTTTTATTTCAGGCGACGACTTTTTAAAATCTGCCACTTGGGCGTCGCTCCACTTGATATAGACTGGCTCACCTGTCCATCCTGAGCCACCGCCCCACTTGCCCTTGACGGCAGTATGAGTGACCCAGTCGCGTACTATCTTGGAGGGAGTGCCCTTCACGGTGCCGCTATATCGACGTGCGTCACGTCTTGGACCTCCTCTGAAGGTGAGTATTCCATCCACACCCTCGTAAGGGTCGGCAAGGCTGTTAAGCTCTCCATTAGTCGCTGTGTCGAGCACTTCAACGTTATATGTGAGGTCTTCCACGCTCTGGAATGCCGTGTCGGGGAGCATCACATTATCGATTTCGACTTGTTTTATGCTGTCAGAATCTTTTACTGAGCTACTTGTTGTTATGCCTTTACAGGCAGGGAATGTGGTGGTTATTAGCACTAAAGCCACACTCGCGATGAAACACCATTTTTTACTTGTCATCACAATTCGTTTTTTTAAATCAAGGTGCAAAGTTAGTGCAAAAAACACAATAAAACCCATTTTTTGACTTTTTCTTTAAAAATGTGGTGGCAATTTAGCTTAATTCGCAAATTTATTATTAATTTTACCACATAAATCAAAAACATATTCACAATGAAAAAGATATTACTTTTCCTCGCATTACTGGCTGGTGGGGTTTGCACAATGACAGCCGGCATCAACATTGGTGGCACAGTATATAGTGCCGACACTATCATGCACCGACAAGTGGGTCCAGGCATCTACAACACCATTATACGAATTCCCGACTACCCACTTAACGTATATCTGCTTGAGGCCGACATGACTAACCCCTATAACCGCGTGGAGACAACCATAGGCTATAACACTTTGGGACGCACCGAGCTGCTCACTAATGCATACAAACGCAACCGCACAGCTACACGCCGCCCAATTGCGGCATGTAACGCCAACTTCTGGTGTGTGACAGGCAACGGCTCACCCACGATGGATTTCGAGCTTGGCGACCCATTCGGCGCTGTGGTGCGCAACGATAGTGTGTATCTCAACACCGAGACCAATGCCGACGCTTGGAATGGCGGCCCCAGCCGCACTGGCGCCTGCGCTATAACGCAAGACAAAACGCTCTATTTCGGGCATTTCAATTGCGGTGGAACATTATCCTCGCCCAAACTCGCTGCTGCCGCACCTTTGAACACGGTGAACCGCCGCAACCTGCCTCACACTGCTGTGCTGTGGACTCCCGCATTCAGCAGAACCCGCGAATTTGAGACTAACTGGGTGGATTACAACGAGAAAGGAGTTGCCGATGCCGACAACTTCTACCTCACCTTCAACGAGGGCAGCCACTGGCTCGTGAACCAGGATATGCATTTCACCATCGCCAAGATTGTGAGAAACGCCGACCGACAGACGTTGGGCGACTACGACGCCTGCATCACCGCCACTGGCTTGATGAAGGACTACCTCGCGGCGCTTGCCGAGGGCGACGTGATCACTATCAACCACGGATGGACCTACAACGAGGAGACCCAAGTGACACCATTCATCGAGAACATGGTTGAGGGCAACGCTCCAGTGATGCATAATGGCGAACTCACTGGGCGCAACAACGACGAGAGTTACAACTCGATGATTTATAGCCGCACCGCCTATGGCTGCGACGCTACTGGCAAAAAGCTCTATATGATTGTTATCGACAAATCTACGAGCAGATACTACGGCACCAGCGCTGGCTGCTCAACAACAGTGATGTGCCAAATTCTCAAAGACCTTTATCCCGACATCTCTGAGGTAGTGAACATGGACGCTGGCGGCTCGGCAGAGATGATGGTTGACGGAAAGATTATAAACACCACCACCGAGGGCACACCACGTGCCGTGGCGTGCGGATGGATGCTTGAGACCGAGGCTCCCGAGGACAACGAGATTGCCTCTATCCAATTTTATGACTTCCGCGCCGACCTGCCTATCTATTCGTCATACACTCCTCGCATTGTGGGATTTAACCAGTATGGCGAGGTGGTGAACGACAACGTCACTGGCTTTTCTCTCGAGTGCGATGAGGTGCTTGGCCACACCGAAGGCTCAACCCTCGTGCTTGGCGGCAATGTCACCTCAGCCAGCATCACCGCCACCTACAACGGCATGACAGCAACGGCTCCAGTCAGGACCCTAGCTGCGCAGCCTTCCATTTCCATGAAACCCATGATTCTCGTTGATAATCGTGAGTTCCCCATCGAGGTAAGCGCCACTGTTTACGGCAAGAAATTCTATTATGACGGAGAAAAGCTCACATGGCAAGTCGATGACCCAAGCATCGCGACAATCAACGGAGGCATGCTCAAAGGTGTAAAGAACGGCAAGACTGCCTTTAACTGCATAATTGGCGACTTCGTTGACACAGACAGTATCACCGTGGAAATCAGCGACCAGGAATATATAGAGCAAACATGGGACGGATGGGCGCTGAAAGGCGCTGGCGCAAAAAATCTCTCTCTTGACGAGAACGGAAACCTCTCGTTCACCTATAGCTCCAACCGTGCCCCTTATGTCCAGCTATCCAAAGAAATCACTTTCTACAGTCTCCCCGACAGCATTTCGCTCACTTTCACCAGTTCGCTGCCAATGCAGTATATCCAGATTGATGTGAGAAACACCGTGTTGAACAAGCTCAACTACCTGGAGTTTGGAAAAAACACCGGATTCGAAGCCAATCAGGAATACACTCTCAATTTCGACCTAAACGCAATGGGAGGACTCGACAATCTGCTAACCTATCCACTGACTCTGCACACCATCAAATTCACGCCTGTTAAGAGCAATTATGGCGAACATGTAATACAGCTCAAGTCACTAAAGGCGCACTACCCCATTGTGTCGGCTCTGCCTGGTGACGTGAACAATGACGGATTCGTGACGGCAGCCGACGTGACGGCTATCTACGACTACCTCCTCAACAACGACACCACACACCTAATCAACGGCGACCAAAACGGCGACGGAAACATCACTGCAGCCGATGTGACAGCTATTTACACAATCTTGCTTGAGGATTAGTTTGAAAAACAGATAAGATATCAATTATCTCAAAAAGCTGCACCTATCGGTGTCAAAAAGCCTCGCGAGCTCGGTGTTTTTTAATAATTCCAGCGTAAGCCGGCTTTTCGACGAACTCAGTTCGCAACTTTTTGAAAAAAGAAACGTTTTTCACATTATCTTTTTTGTTTCTCAAAAATTACCACTAAATTTGTAGCATTAAAGAGCAACGCCATCATTTAACAATTTAAACAAGAAAAAATATGCGCAAACTATTATTGATATTTTTGTCATTGATGTTAGTCAACATCTGTTATTCTTTTGAACTGTCTAAAAATAATGTAGATAAGATTGTTTACTCACACATAGGAAACCAAGATAAGCCAGTTTGGGCAACGCAAATTTCTTATTATGATTTAGGAAGTTATTATATTCCTGGAACACGAACTAAAAACGATGTTTTTTATCATGGTCTAATGTGGTTTGATTCTATAATGGGACCTGTTCATACTTATAAAATT
>JAFZUL010000155.1 GCA_017618355.1 Muribaculaceae bacterium | reverse complement strand
GCTTGCCGCTTACACGGAGGCACTTCTGCGAGTCGGCTACGCGTCGCCACTGTGCTTCCTTATTGCCTAAGATGATATCTTTAAACTGGTTCATGCCCGCATTGGTGAACATGAGAGTAGGGTCGTCTTTTATTACCATGGGGGCTGAAGGTACGATGTGATGGTCGTGTTCCTCAAAATACTTCTTGAAAGATTCTCTGATTTCTTTAGCTGTCAACATAACTTTTTTATGTGGTTTTTAATAATTTACCTATTGATTTTTTGCACAAGTCACAAAAATGTTGTTACTTTAGCACGAAATTTCGGGCAAAGTTAATAATTTTACTCGTATTTTCTACATTATTATTGTCAAAAAACTGAAATAAGATAGTAAATTATGAATGATAAGCTGAGCAAGAAGTTCTACAAAATAGGCGATGTGGCCGAGATATTGAACATTCCTACTTCCACTTTAAGGTTTTGGGAAAAAGAGTTCACGGTAATCAAGCCTAAACGCAATGCCAAGAATCTCAGAGTATATACTGTTAAGGACATCGAGACCATCAAGATGATTTATTATCTTGTGAAAGAAAAAGGATTAAAACTCGATGCCGCGCAAGCTATGATAAAACGTAACCGCGATGGCATTTCTAAACAGTTTGAAGTGGTAGAACGCCTTAAACAAGTGCGAGATCAGTTGATTCAACTCGACAATGCTCTAGCTGCAATGAAAACATAGCATATTTTTTGAGTAAATACTTTACTTTATTAATAATTAATATTATGAGAAAATTTATTTCATTATTTTTCGCAATTGCATTTTTTGCAATTAGCGCTAACGCCACAGTTACTGTCAACGTGCGCACCACTACTGGCGACGCTCCCTATCTCTATGTGTGGGACGGAGCCGGCAATCCGCTAAATGCCGCTTGGCCTGGCACACAGATGGATGCCGAACAAACCTATACCACCACTAGTGATGGACTGGTTTGGTTCACCCAGAGTTTTGAGGAGGACGCTATCAACATCATCTTCAACGATGGCGGTATTGATGGTGAGGAACCTTTCGTTCAAACTTCAAACATTATGGGTGTAACAGATACTGGTTTCTATCTATTCGACCCTGAGGAGGGAGGATATGAAGATGTTACCAGTACCTACATCACTCCTACCGGCTTTGACATCAACACTCTACCTAACACAGTGGTTTATGTTGAAGGCAAGGAGTTTGCCTATTTCATCGCACCTTTAAGCTGGACCAAGTGCAACGTGTGGGCTTGGAATGGTACTACAGGCACAAATTTCACCACTTCAGGTACCTGGCCTGGTGACCCCATCACATTGGTAGGTAATACCACCGACGGCAACCCTGTTTACCAATGGATAGGTCCCGACATTGTAGAAGGCGACAGCCCAACAGGCATCATCTTCAATAACGGTTCGACTCAGACTGGAGACCTTGCCTATGTGGCAGGTGGCGTTTACAATCTTGCTGGTAAGTTGCTTTACACTGTTCCTAATCCTGCTGGAGGTAATATTGAACTGTTGGAACCGGTCATTACCGATAATTATATCGAGTTTGTGGGCTTAAACTCTAAAGGTAATTATAAGTTCACTCTCAACACTTACGAGTGGGGAAAAGGTAATGGTCCTCAATTCCAACTCATTATTGAGCCTATTGATCCATCTAAATCAGCTTACTTCTCGCAAAGCGACCTTAGTGACTCCAATTACTGGGAGCCAATGTTTATGCGTGTGACTGAGCAGATGGCTGGCCATGCAATGACAGCTCAGGACAATATCAAGCGCCTCTATCTTGGTGATGTGCAATTACTGCCCAACCAGTTCATTGACTATAACAACCTTCACATCGTTGGCTTCGACCTCAAGAATAATTACACACTTCCTGAAGGTTGTCTTCTTAATGCGGGCCAACATATGGATGAGATGGATGTCAAATGCGAAGGAACTATGACGCTCAGTCCCAATTCTCTACCAGCAGATAAGCTGTTCTATGTTACTGTTTATACTCAGCCTATTTACGATTTGTGGGATAACTACAAGCAGACCTACAACTGCCAGTATATTCTCAATATGGAAGGTTCTGCGCCAGCTATCACTGCAGTGAAAATCACCGCAAACGTAGATGATGAGTTTGTCTCCGAACAATTGCCTGCATCAGGCTTTGATGATGTTGAGATTGAAGGTCCCGTAAATAGCTTCTATCTCAACAGGTTTGAGGTTGATGTGAATATCGATGTGGAAGAAATCTTTATGGATTACGCTATCTATAAAGAAGGTGAATCTAATAATGGATGGATTTCTATTCATGCCAATAAAACTGAAGACGGAAAATGGGTTGCCGATAACATCAATCTTAATGTCCTACAGGGGCTTGAGGTAGGAGAGACCTATATTCTGACTTTTGATTTTATCTCTAGTTATGAAGATGAGGTAGGTGACCGTTTGCGTTACGACAATGGAGGCCGCTTGTACCATGTTAAGTTTATTTGTGGCGCCAATGCAGCTGTTCCTGGTGACGTGAATGGTGATGGTATTGTTACAGCATCCGACGTAACGGCACTTTACAATGTAATGCTCAACAATGACTACAGCAATGTTGTTAATGGCGACCAGACTGGTGATGGTAACATTACTGCTGCTGATGTTACTTTTATTTATTCAATCTTGCTAGGTAATTAATATTCCTTGAATGTTCATATAAATTGGGGCACAAGTATGATGCTTGTGCCCCAATTATTGTTACGCTTGTTTTTATTTCAAGTCAGGGTTGGTGATGTGCAGTTCTTTCTGCGTTTCGGGCATTGGAGTGTCTTGACCCTTGTTCTCTTCGGCTTTGATTTTAGCTTTTGCCTCTTGCTCGGCTTTGTAAGCCTTTGCAGCTTCGCTGCCAGGTTTCAGCCAAGTGTCGAGCCACTTGAAGAACTCGCGGTGCCATACAAGGGCGTTCTGTGGACGCAAGATCCAGTGGTTCTCCTCGGGGAAGAGTACCATGCGTGATGGAACGCCACGAATTTGGGCAGCGTTGAACGCCTGGCAAGCCTGAGTGAAGACGATGCGGTAGTCGAGCTCACCAGCGGTTATCATGATAGGCGTGTTCCAGTTCTCAACGAAGTTGATAGGATTGGCTTCACGATATGATTTTTGAGCCATGGCGTTGTCTTTCTCCCAACGAGGACCACCAAGATCCCATTGCACGAACCACATCTCCTCGGTCTCGAGATACTGAGCCTCAATGTTAAAGATTCCGGCATGAGCCAGGAAGCAGGCGAAGGTATTGTTGTGGTTACCTGCTAGCCAGTAAACCGAATATCCACCATAACTTGCTCCAACGGCACCCATGCGGTCGCCATCGATGTAGGGTTGCTGCTTCATATATTCGGCAGCACTCATATAGTCTTTCATGTTCTGGCCGCCGTAGTCGCCGCTGATTTGTGCGTTCCACTCTGTGCCAAAGCCTGGCAGACCGCGACGGTTAGGAGCGATAACTACATAACCCTGACTAGCCATCAGACGGAAATTCCAGCGATAGGAGAAGAACTGGCTAACTGGCGACTGAGGACCACCCTCGCAGAAGAAGATTGATGGATACTTCTTGTTGGGGTCAAAGTTAGGTGGCAATACTACCCACACGGT
The DNA here is from genome assembly GCA_017618355.1 of Muribaculaceae bacterium. GTDB lineage: Bacteria > Bacteroidota > Bacteroidia > Bacteroidales > Muribaculaceae > Sodaliphilus. The sequence continues at coordinate 13,810 of JAFZUL010000155.1, read as the reverse complement.
CATGTCTTTGCCGTCGGTAGTCTTCACAATCTCTTTCTTGATTGTGATGGGGTTGAGCTGCTTAAGGATTTCGTCATTTACATGAGTGAGTTGAATAGGTTCTTTGCCCATCTCCATGCAGTAAATCTCGTTAGGATCAGCATAGTTGTGACGCAGAGTAATCACTTTACCGTCTTTCAAAGGAACGATAGCACCAAAGTCGTAATATTTGTTGTCTTCTTCTTTGCTGTTTACAGGACTAATGGTATCTACTTGCTGAGTCTCTATGTTGATGCGGAACATTGGTATGGTGCCCATGTAAGGAGCAAGAAAGTAGATGTGTTTGCCGTCGGGTGCCCATGCGATGTCGTCGGCACTGTAGTCCCAATTCTCGGTGAGGTCAACAGCTTTCAGACTATCGCTCTTCAGGTCAAGGAGCATTATGCGGTTCTTGTCGGCCTCATAGCCATCATGTTCCATCGAGAGGAATGCAACCTTGTCTTTGAACACGCGTGGATTGGTATCATAGCCCATCAAGCCTTTGGTTAGGTTCTTGACAGTCTTTCCGCTTGCCACGTCATATAGGTAGAGGTCGCTGTTAGTCGAGAAAGCATATTCCTTGCCAGTCTTCTTGCGGCAAGTATAAATGAGCTGCTTGCTGTCGGCAGTCCATGCAAAAGACTCAATACCTCCCCAAGGGAGCATAGGAGACTCATATTCTGTGCCCTCAAGAATGTCTTTAGAATCTTTTACCACATTGCCAGTGAAGTCGGCAACAAAAGGATGGGGAACTTCGGTTACCCACTGGTCCCAATGCTTATACATCATATCGTCGATGATGCGAGCATTTGCTTTGTCGAGTTCAGGGTAGTGGTCGGTAGGCAGAGTCTTGCCATATTTCACATTACTGATCATGACAATCTTGTTGCCATCGGGCGAGATGACAAATCCGTCCACGCCATTCTCAAGCTCACTCACGGGCTTACGTCCGCTGCCATCGGCTTTCATTACCCATACTTGGGTCTTTGCATCATCCTTTTGAGGGTCACAGTAAAGGAAAGCGATCATGGTTCCTTCGTTAATCCATACAGCGTTGTTTTCGCTGCTTGGGGTGTTTGTGATATTGACAGCAGGTGTCTTCCCGTCGATATCCATTACCCAAATGTCGCTGTTACCCTTGTTCTCTTCGATGTTCTGATAGTTGACATTGAAGAGGATGCGGGTGCCATCAGGTGATACTTGTGGATCGCTGACGCGTCCAAGCGCTAAAAGAACCTCGGGAGTGAATTTCCCGTCTTTGATTTCAATGGCTAACCCGTTAGCTGCTTTATCAGATTTGCAAGCAGTTAATGCCATCAAAGCCGCTAATGATGCCATAAGTGTTGTTTTAAAAAATTTCATAAAAGAATGTTGTTAATGTGTTTGATATTTGTTTTTTATATTTGTTTTTGATTTATGTCCTTAATAAACTGCAAAATTAGCGAAAATTATTGCAAGTCGAGTGCAAAACAAAATGAAAAACGAAGTTTTTACATTTTTTTTAAATAAAATGCTCACGCTCGCAAGGCATCAGAGCAAGCTCTGCTTTGACTCGCTTAATCGCATTTTTGCTAAAACGCAGCATAATTTATCCAAAAATATTGATTTTCCGCTAATTTATGAGATGTTTTTTTAATGTGTTCTTATTTAGGCCAATTTTTATAGCTTAAATCCAATGCCAAAATAGATGCTTCGTGGTAGTGAAGGACCGTAGATGTAGGCGCTGTCGCGCTCTGGGCCAGGATCGAGGTCTTTTTGGAACTGGTTGAAAATGTTGATTATGCCACCATTAATGTTCATCTGCACTTTGCGAGCGATGTTGAAGTCGTAGGACAGTTTCACGCTCATATCCCAGAATGTGGGAGTGTTGACTTCTACATCGACAGGCGTGCCGCTGCTCTCATAATGCTGAACAAGCATACTGCCAGTGCAGGTGCCTGTAATGTCGATGTCGAAATTTTTGAACGGTGTAACCTTCACGTTGCAGAATCCGTAGGCGTTTGGGGTCCGGAACATCTTACGCTGTGGTGTTATGTCCTCGCTCCATTGCTCGGCCTCGTTATAGCGACTGCGCTGGAATGTGGCTCCCATTTCGAGATCGACGACACGTGAGAACATGAAATCAAGAGTTGTAGAAATTCCCATGACTTTAGCGCCGCTGCCATTATATCGCTCAATGATTGTGCATCCTTGTGCATCAACTATGTCAGTTTCTCTCTCGGCAAACACATTAGATAAAGATGTATGGAAGCCTTCAATCATCCAATTAAAGTTGAATGTATCAAATGCGTGATAGCCGTTTGCCGACAATGTAAAGGTGCGGCTGCGTTCTTCTTTCAACCCATCGGCGAGATGAATCTTGAAACGATTGCCGGCAGCCATCTCGATGTGCATCTCCTCATCAAAGATTTGAGGAGCGCGAAATCCTTCACCATAGGTTGCGCGAAGCGTGAGTTTCTCAGATGGGCTGAAACGAAGATTCACGCGAGGGCTGAAAATGGCATTCTTAACAAGATTGTGCTTGTCGATACGTGCTCCTATAAGGAAGCTCCATTTCTCGTTCTTCCACTCATTCTGTAAATAACCGCTTGTGATGTGGGTGGATTGTTTGGTCTCAAAGTTATAGCCTAGCGCGATGTCTCTAAGGCGGTCATTGTTGTATTCAAAGCCGATGGTGAGCTGTGCAGGCAGGAACAGCAGTTTATCAAAACTATAACGTCCAAGTGTACCAAGCATCCAAGTCAAGTCGGTGGTGCGACTGAAGTAAAGTGAAGCATCGGGGTCTGGGTCTTCGTCGGTGCCATAGCCTCCGGTGTAGCTGTGGCGGTTGATTGATGCCAATGCCACATATATATCATAATGCCACTTGTGATCGTAGCTTGTCCACTCCCACGAAAGATTGGCGTTGTGCATGTTGTGGCGAGCCTGCTCGCAGATGTTGGCATTTTCAGGTCTCTCATGCATTTTATTGCCTCCACGGCGGGAGTCGTGCATGAAATAATAGGTAAGTGCTAATTGCGAACGAGCACTAGGTTTGTAGAACATCTTTGTACCTATAGTCTGCATGTTCAGACGAGGTAGGGTAGTGTAACCGTCATCTGTGTGGCTGTAGCCCTGGCGATAGCGGTTGTTTGCAAAGACGGTTATTCCTTTAGTGATGTCATCATCAATGAGTGAAGCATTAAATGAGGTATTGTTGTCAAATGTGTTACCGCAACCAATCGAAGTGATAGTGTGGCTCGCCTCAAGGCTGTTGGTTGACGGGGTGCGGGTGATAATGTTGATCGTGCCTGCTACCGACGAGGCTCCATAAAGCGCCGAGCCACCTCCTCGCATCACCTCAATCTGGTTAATCATGCAAGACGGCAACTGCTCAATGCCATATAGATTACTCACAGCCGAGAATACAGGGCGAGAGTCAATAAGTATCTGAGAGTAGTGCCCGTCAAGGCCATTGATACGAGCCTGCTTATAGCCACAGTTGCTGCAATCGTCCTCAATGCGCACTCCAGGCTGGAAGGATAAAGCGTCGCCAACACATGCGGCATTCACTGCATTAAGCAATCTGCGTCCTGTCACCTGTATCATCGCAGGTGCCAATCGCTGCAAGGTGGCAGTGTGGTTGGCTGTAATCACAACGTTGCCCAAGTGCACCGACTCCAGTGAGTCTTCACTCTCTTGAGCATATATATTTATATTGCTAAGGGTTGCCATGACAAATGCCATAGCAACAAATAAGAATTTGTTCATGTAATTATTTTTTAGTGATTTGATATAATAAATAATGTGATTACATCTTCTCAAGAAGATGCTAGAAGAATTATATCAAAATCACTGGCGGAGCGCGTGATTGCCTGTGGTTTGGGATAGTAACAGGCAATAAGAGCGTTTGAGGGCAGTCAATTGTAGTCACACTTTGTTGCACAGTCCATAATGGTGTGGAATGCAAAGTGAACTGAAAGCTGCTATTGATTTGGCACAAAAGACAAGGGTGCATGTGATAATCGCCAGCACTTATGTGACTATAGTGCTTGATATGGTGGGCGCACATCTCACAATACTCTTCACTGGCATGCAGCGCTTGCGGTTCATGGATGTGAACAGCATTTATGGCTTGCATCGACAGCAGTATCGCTAGCAATAGCCAAGTGTATGTCTTTTGGCGTGAATTCATTTTTTCGGTGCAAAATTATATCTTTTTCTGTAATAAATCGGTTTTTTTCTTAAAAAAGATGAAAAATGATAGAATATTCAAGATAATTGTATAATTTTGCGCAGATATTCAAAAACAACGAATAAAAATGCAAATAAATGGAACGAAAAAAGTTTTTACTAAATGAGAATGACATTCCCCAAGCATGGTATAATGTTATTCCTGACATGGCGCAGAAGCCAGCTCCTCTTATCCACCCAGCTACCAAACAACCACTGAAGGCCGAAGATCTTTATCCGATTTTCTCGAAAGCCGCATCAGAGCAAGAACTTAATACCACCGACAGTTGGATTGAGATTCCAGAAGAGGTAAGAGAGATGTATCGCATTTGGCGACCTACACCATTAGTAAGAGCTACAGGACTTGAAAAACTGCTTGACACGCCAGCACACATATATTTCAAGAACGAAAGTGTAAGCCCAGTTGGGTCACACAAACTCAACTCTGCCTTAGCACAGGCTTACTACTGCAAGCAGGAAGGCGTGACCAATATCACCACCGAGACAGGCGCGGGGCAATGGGGCGCTGCTTTGTCACTTGCCGCTAAACACTTCGGTCTCGAACTCGCCGTGTATATGGTGAAAATCTCATATAACCAGAAGCCATATCGTCGCTCTATCATGCAGACCTATGGCGCAGAAGTTATCGCTTCACCAAGTATGTCAACAAAAGCAGGACGAAAAATCATAACCGACAATCCAACATATCAAGGCTCTTTGGGTACTGCTATCAGTGAGGCTGTTGAGCTTGCTCTAAGCACCCCAAACTGCAAATATGTGCTCGGCTCAGTGCTTAATCATGTGGCATTGCATCAAACCGTTATTGGCCTTGAGGCCGAAAAACAGATGGAGATGGCTGAGGAATATCCCGATGTTGTAATTGCCTGCTTTGGTGGCGGTAGCAACTTCGCGGGACTCGCATTCCCATTCCTGAGACACAAACTCAACGGCGATAATCCCGACACACGCTTTATCGCAGCCGAACCAGCGTCATGTCCAAAACTCACTCGAGGCATCTTCCAATATGACTTCGGCGATGAGGCAGGTTACACCCCGCTGATTCCGATGTACACTCTTGGCCATAATTTCTGCCCTGCCAATATTCATGCTGGTGGACTCCGTTATCATGGAGGTGGCGCGATAATCAGCCAACTCAAGCACGACAACGTGATTGATGCTGTAGATATTCAGCAACTCGACTCTTTCAAAGCCGCAACCATGTTTGCTCGCAGCGAAGGTATTATTCCAGCTCCTGAGTCATCTCATGCCATCGCGGCAACCATCAACGAGGCGCTCAAGTGCAAGATAAGTGGCGAGAAAAAGACTATTCTCTTCAATCTATCGGGTCATGGGCTTATCGACATGACGGCCTACGATCGCTATTTTGCTAATGATTTGGCAAATTATGAAGTGACACCCGAAGAAATCGCCCAATCAACCAAGGATTTGGAGAAATTGCTTTAACGTTCACTAATCATTAACACATAATCACTAATCTCTAATCTTCAAGTTTCTGAGCCGCAACTCAGAAACTTGAATTGTTAATAACTTTCCTGTTTTTAGTGTTGATATTGATATATAAATGTATATCTTTGCGGTTGCTATGAACGGACGAGGAAAGTTATACTTCAAATACGGAACTATGGGTTCGGCAAAGACGGCTCTGCTGCTCACTCAAGCCTATAACTTCGAGGAGCGCGGACTCAAATACTTGTGCATGAAGCCCATTATCGACAACCGTGAGAAAGAGAACGTGATACGCTCCCGCATTGGCATTGAGCGTGAATGCAGTTGGATTTATCGCGAGATGAACATCTATGACTATGTGAGCGAACTCTATGAGAGCAGCCTAGTGGTCAAAGACTGGATTCTCATCGATGAATCGCAGTTCCTCTCTGAGGAGCAAATCGACCAGCTGGCTCGCATCGTGGATGACTATGGCACTAATGTGGTGTGCTATGGATTGCGCACCGACTTCCAGTCTCACCTGTTTGACGGCTCTCGTCGATTGTTTGAGATTGCCGACTCGATAGAGGAGATAAAATCGACCTGTGCCTGTGGCCGTAAGACCAGCATAAATGCCCGCATCGATGCCCAGGGAAACATAGTTACCGATGGCAATCAGGTGGAGATTGGTGGCGATGACCGATATGTTGCATTGTGCCGCAGTTGCTGGCGCAACAAGCGCATCGAGAGTGCTGAGCGCAACTCGTTGAAGTTCAAGAGCGAATAAAAAGGAACCTCTAAAATGAGGTGAACTGCGGCTTGACATGATTTTAATTTGTCAAGCCGCAGTTTGTTTGTCTATTGTATAGTTACTTCTTATCAGGGTCAAACATCTTGCTAATTACCCAGTTGACAACTGAGAGGATGATGCTGAAGAGTACTGCCGCCCAAAATCCATCAACATGGAAATGTTGGTCGCCAATAATCTTTGCACAGAGCAAAACCATCAAACCGTTGATTACAAATGAGAAAAGTCCAAGGGTGACAATGTTCACTGGAATTGATAAGAATTTGATTACTGGTTTGATAAAAGTGTTGATGGCCCCAAGCACAACTGCCACTACGGTAGCAACCCACCAAGGAGTGATATCAACACTGTCCATAAGAAATGCTGTGATAAGAACAGCAATAGTCGCTAGAATTAGTCTTGCTAACATTGTTATGTGGTTTTAATTGTTTACAGTCATTTCACCGCAGATGTCGCGCTGCAGATATTTCTTTACTTGACTCGTGGTCATGCCTTTACCAAAGAGATACATCATCTTGGTGATGGCGGCTTCGCTGGTGATGTCGTTGCCGCTGATGACTCCTGCTTTTGCCAGAGTGTTTCCTGTGTCGTAGAGGTTGCTGTTTACCGAGCCATTTCCACACTGAGTGACATTCAGAATTACAATGCCACGCTCAACAGCTTCGGATATTGGCTTTGTAAACCATTCATCGCTAGGGCTGTTGCCCGCACCGTAGGTCTTGAGGACGATGCCTTTAACCGATGGGGTGTTTAGTTGATATTCAAGCATCTCTTTAGTAAGACCTGGATGCAAGACTATAAACATAACATTAGTGTCCATCCTGTCGTGAACGATGAGTGGACGGTTATGGTCCGATTGGTAAAGCACTTTTTCATGATAATTAATGTCAAGCCCTATATTGGCAAGCTCGGGGTAGTTGTTGCTCATAAAAGCATTGAAGTTGTCGGCGCTGACCTTTGAACTTCGGTTCCCCCTAAGCAGATGATTCTCAAAGAGTATGGCAACCTCGTTAATCATCGCGTCGCCGCGGGAGTTGCGAGCTGCGGCAATTTGGAGGGCAGTGAGCAGATTTTCCTCGCCGTCGGTGCGCACCTCGCCAATGGGCAGTTGCGAACCGGTGATAATCACTGGCTTGTCGAGGTTCTCAAGCATAAAGCTTAGTGCTGAGGCGGTATAAGCCATCGTGTCGGTGCCATGAAGCACCACGAAGCCGTCGTAGTTGTCATAGTTTGCCTCCACCTCTTTAGCAATTTTGCTCCAGTGCGACGGGTTCATATTGCTGCTGTCGATGGGTGGGTCAAACTGTATGTTGCCTATCTCAAAGTCAAGCTTCTTGATTTTAGGCACATTATCGATTAGGTGGCTGAAGTCAAACGGCTTGAGGACTTTGCTCTCGGGGTCCTCAATCATGCCAATGGTGCCACCAGTGTAGATTATCAGGATTCTTGGTTTAGCGTTGTTTTTAGTCATAGCAAATATAGTAATAGAAAGTATTTCAGAATTTAGTGGTAAAAAGGATTAACAATCTCCCATTTTGATCATAAAAATGCGGCTAGAGAAGTCTCTGAGATGTCGTTCAAGCGATTCCACCCAGTAATCCCAAGAGTGGCGGCCAGGGCGCTCGCTGTAGTCGTGCTTGATTTTGTGCTCTTTCAAGGCAGCGTGCAAGGCTCGATTATCCTTAATGAAGATGTCGCTGGTGCCGTCGTCGATGATGATGAACTGATCGTTTTCAGGCTTAAGCGTTGGCACCAAATTCATTACCGAGTGACTCTTCCACACCGCTTCGTTGTCGGCATACTTGCCCAGTCGCTTGTCAATTTTGTAGTGGTCTTTGATGGTGGTAATATCAACACCGCCACTCATGCTGCCGCACATGCCGTAGATGTCGGGATGGCGCCAAGCGAGCCACAGCGCACCGTGACCACCCATGCTAAGACCGGTAATAGCACGGTGCTTAATGTCATTGATGGTGCGGTAGTTGCTCTCGATATAGTTTCTCAATTCTTGAGTTATATAAGTCTCAAACTGGTAAGTCGGGTCGATAGGGGAGTCGAAGTACCAGCTGTCCTGTCCGTCGGGACACACGATAATGAAGCCATATTTATTGGCATGTTTTGTGAGGTCCACATGGTTTTGCCATGCCATATAGTCGTCGCTGTACCCATGTAGCAAATAAAGAACAGGATAGGTTGAAGATGAGTCTATAAAATACTGCTCTGGCAGAACAACTAGATTGGAGATATTGCGCCCCATCTTGTCGCTTTTCACCTCAACGACCTGTAGCTGCGAGGACTTGTTGGTCTCTGCTTTTGCTGCTTGCTTTGTGGTTGTTGCCTTCGTTGCTTTTTTAGTGGTTTTCACTTTAGGCTCCGAGACCTGCGAGCTGCTGTTATTTGCTTTGCAGCTGATGCAACACATGGCAATAAGAGCTATGCATATCGATATTCTAACGACAGGAAGTTTCATTATAATATTATGTGTCTAATTACTAAAAACTAATAACTAACAACTGATAACTGACAACTGACAACTGATAACTCATTTCACTCCACTATTGAACGCTTTGTGGAAGAAAAGCACTTGATACTCGAGAGCATTGACCCAATAGTTCCAATTATGGGCACCAGGTCTAACAATGTAGTCGTGTGGTATTCCCTGTTTGTCAAGAGCCTCGTGAAGCGCGTTGTTCTCGTTGATAAAGATGTCTTTGTTGCCGTCATCGATGATGATGTTTTGGCCTGGCTCAAGTGTGGGAACCAGATTTGTTACAGAATGCTCGCGCCACACCTCCTTGTTGCTCTCATAGTCGCCTAGTCGCTCGTTGATTTTCCATTTGTTGGGGAAATTGTAGATATCAACACCACCGCTCATGCTGCCACATGACCCATAGATATAAGGATGCCGCCAAGCTAGCCACAATGCGCCATGGCCTCCCATACTGAGTCCCGTGATGGCACGGTATTTAGGATGGTTGAGTGTGCGGTAATGCGACTCTACATAACTGCGCAGCTCTTGTGTGATATAGGTCTCAAACTGGAAAGTAGGGTCGATAGGTGAGTCGAAGTACCAGCTGTCCTGACCATCGGGGCACACAAAGATGATGCTGTACTGCGATGCCAAAGAGCGCAGGTCGGCTTTCTTGGGCCAATCGCGGTAGCTGCCCCAAGCGCCATGCAGTAGATAAATCACTGGAAATGACTGATATTTATATTCTTTTTGAGAGTATTGAGCAGGCAGCACCACAGTATTTTTTATGGTTCTTCCCATTTTGTCGCTCATCACTTCGATGGTATCTACCACACCAAGTTTCTTCTCGGCATTAGCGATTGCCTGGTCATAGATTTCGGGAACTGGTGGAGTCACTTTTTGTGCATTGCCACTAGTAAAGCACATCGCCATTATGGCAAGAACAATTTGTAGTTTAAAAAAAGTCTTCATTTTTATCGTTTTTCGTTTATCGTTTTTCGTTTATCGTTTTTTGACCATGAGGCCCAAAGGTCGCTTCGCTTAAAAATTAATTAAAATTCCATATCTATCGGAATTAATTTTCATTCTAATTTTCAATTAATTTTGAGCGCGCAGCGCGACCATCCAGTATCTAACGCCACTCTCCACTCTGTACTCTCCACTAATCCCTAATCGGCGCGTAGCGCTCTTACTATCGTTTTTTCTTGAAAAACTCGGTCATCAGTTTGGAGCATTGTTCTTCAAGCACTCCGGCTGTAACTGTTGTCTTCTTGTGGAAGGGGCTGTCGCAGAAGCAACGGTAGCCTCGTTTGTCGTCGGGCGCGCCAAATACGATGCGAGAAATTTGGCTCCAGCCTAGGGCTCAGGCGCACATCAGACAAGGCTCTACTGTTACATATAACGTGCAGTCCTTGAGATATTTCCCTCCAAGAGTGCCTTGCGCTGCCGTAATGGCTTGCATCTCGGCATGAGCAGTGACATCGGTGAGAGTCTCAGTCAAGTTATGGCCTCGGGCTATCACGCGTCCCTGACTCACTATAACGGCACCAATCGGCACCTCGTCGCGCTTCTGCGCCTCAAGTGCCTCATTAAGCGCCATCCGCATGAATCTCTCGTCCTCGCTCATTCAGTCGTTTATCGTTTATCGTTTATCGTGGAAGGTGGAAAGTGGAAGGTCGTTCCTCGTTCCACGTTCCTCGTTCCACGTTTTACACAAATATTTTCTTGACGTACTTTCCCACTTTCACGATATACACCCTGTTGCGAGGCAGATCAATGACTTGTGAGTCGCTCGAGATGCGCTGGTAATACAGTCTGCCGCTCATGTCCCAAACGCTGGTCCACTTCATGTAGGTGTCGCCATAGATATATATTGTGCCGAAGTGTGCCACAATGATAGGCTCAGGCTCGACAGGGAACGCCTCTTCAATGTATGTCTCTATGCCTGTGGTCTTATCTACGGTCACGGTGAAAGGGTCGCTGTCGAACATTAGCGTGGTGGGCACAATGGTGTAATCAGCATCGTGGTCCAATGCGGGGAGATAGAAATGGCTAGCTGAAGTGACGGCTACCAGTTCGTCGTTCTCGTCATAGATTTTATATGCAAGGTTGTTGCCGAGGGTGATTTTCTGCCAGTCTTGATTGAATGGCTCGCCGTCAAACTCCATAGTGGGGTAGAAGTCCTCGTTGGGGAATAGGGTGAAAGTGTCGTAGTTGCCCCATGCTGTGTCGTCGGAGTAAGAGTCGATTGTCTCATCGTCGGCAACAACGAGGTCCACATTCTGCAGCCCTCCGAAAGTGTTCTCGCCCAGAGTTATAGGTGCTTCGGTAGCGGCGCAGTAGATTTCATAGAGGTTATGGCAGCCGTCAAAGGCGTAGTCGTCGATAAACTTCAGCGACGACGGCAGCATCACAGTGTGGAGCATCACGCAGTCTTGGAATGCGCCTTCTCCCATATCTTTCACGCCCTCTGGAATGACAATATTTACGATGCTAGTGCCAGTGAAGCAGTGGTCGGGAATCTCTGCCAACTCAAGAGGCAATGTCACGTCAGTCAAGTCGGTGGCAAAGGCAAAGGCGTTCTCCTCGATGCGAGTCACCGAGTTGGGGATAATAACCTCAGTCACTTTAGAGTGGGCAAAGGCGCCCTCGGCAATGGCGGTTACAGGATAGTTCTCGCCCTCAAAGTTCACCGTACTCGGAATGATATATATCCCCTCGTAAGCATTTATGCCATCAACAATATTCTGATCTACAGCCACTTCACGGTAATTGCCAGTGAAGCTATAAACAATGCCTCCACTCACAAAATCCCCCGCCCAAGCCCCAACGCTTAAGATAGTGGATATAAGTAATGTAAATATGTATCTCATCCCAGATGATGTTGCATTTTCAGTTTTAACTTACAAAATTAGTGCAAGTTGAGATAAATACAAAAAGAAAAACGAAGTTTTTCATTTTTATTTGCGAAACGCAGCCTAATTTATCTAAAATTAGTGTAAGCCGAGAGAAAAATGCGATTAAGCGAGCAAAGAACTGAGCTTGCTCAAGTTATTTCGAGCGTGAGCATTTTATGTAAAAACCAAATTTATTTGGATTTTTCCGAGGTGCAGCCTAATTTATCCACAATTAGTGCAAGTTGAGATAAATACAAAAATAAAAACGAAGTTTTTCATTTTTATTTGCGAAACGCAGCATAATTTATCTAAAATTAGTGCAAATCTGGGTGAAAAGCAAATTTTACGCCTACAAACCTTTATTAGCGAGCCGAATACTGCCGAGGCGAGATAATTGCGAAAACTGCCTCGACAATAATTCGGCAATTTTTTTACTTTTTGATAATTTCTGCGTTGTCTAATTTTATTGCACCGAGAGAGAGCAACGGTCTATCGTTTGTGTATAAGGGTTCAAGTGCGTAAGGATATACACTCTGATATGGAAATCCTGCCATGATGCCTTTGAGATAGTATGTGTCTCCCTCTACGAGTTTCGCAGCATCTTCACGAGATTGAGTTATTGCCACTTGCAGTTCAAGCCCAAGAACATTCTTGTCTGCATCTCTCTTATACATAAAACCTGCAATGTAGTGGTTGCCCTCCTCAACGACACCTTTACATTTGAACGGCAGTTCCTCGATGAGAGGCATGTGCTTTCCCTTGAATTGCATCGCATACTTTTTGAGATCCTTTGCTATGTCCTCCTGTATGATTTGGTTCTTGATGTCTCCAGGGTGGAGTTTGAAGATAGAGTCTGCCATTTGTGCAAAGATGGTGTTGTTCATCTTTTGGGCTTCCTGTTTCTCATAATCATCTGCCGTAATGCTGTCGGTAGAAGTCGGTCCATTGCTTTGTGTTGTCGGCATGCAAGAGCATAGCAGTGCCAGGAACGCGATAGTGATTACTTTTTTCATAATTGGTCATGTTTGATTGTTATTTCTATTGCGAGTTCATCTATATTTATTTCATCATCGTGACGGACGTGGATGTATAATCCGTCCCAGATGCGTGAGAAGCATTTTATGTTCATCATAAAGTGGTCATGCTCTGTGATGACACCATACCCAGCTATGTCATTGCCGAGAATTGCGGTGCAGAATGCGATGAAGTTGTCCAGTTCCGGTGTGATGATAAGTGCGGAACTTGTAAAGCAGATTTTGTCGCTGTCCTCACCCCTCATTACTTCTGCCGAGAAAAACAGTCCTATTTCGGGTGTGTCTAATACCGTCCTTCCTCCTTTTTCCAGCAGATCATCAAAGTCCACATTGAATTGTGGAGCTAAAAGTGTCTTTAGTTCCATACTTATTGATTTTGAAGTTGCTTGATTTTTTCTTGGAGGTTCTTTATTATCTCCTGCTGCATGGCCACAACGTCAACGAGACCGTCTATTCTCTTGTTATAGGCGGCAGCGTTGTCCTCGGCGAGCATTGTGCCTTCGCCACGCATAAGCCATTCCGCTGAAATCTCATTAAATTCAGTCAGAATAGCATTGATTAACTTGAATTGGATTTCTGTCGCGCCCCTCATCGTCCTGTTGAGGGAGCTCTGTGTCACGCCCAATCTCTTGGCGAATTGGGTCTCAGTCATGTTGCTGTAGGCCAGCACCGCCTTAATTCTACTTATCATAACCGCAAACGTTTTATTGGGTACAAATACACCCCAATCGTTAAAAAACTAAAATAATTGCATTTTTAAGTCACTAATGCTTTGAATTAAATCAAAAGTGACTATATTTGCAATATCAATCAATCACAAAGCAAAGTTATAACAAATTTTTGAGACTGCAAACGATTTTAATTCAATTTTTTACAAAAAAACTACTATGAGCAAAATTAAGAAATCGCCTACCGAGGCACAGAG
>JAFZUL010000018.1 GCA_017618355.1 Muribaculaceae bacterium | reverse complement strand
CTTGAGGACCGCGAGGGCAACCTCTGGGCGGCCGACCTGCGGCTGTCGCTCGACCTTGGTCTTGTGACGGCACGCTCTAGCATTGTCGAGAGCGAGCCATGGGGATTTGACAGCGACAACGGCTTCCTGAACATGGGAATCGCCGTGGAGAGCAACTACTCTCCTATCGAGGCTCTGAACATTATTCACGACATTGAATATGAGCTCAATCACGGCCACAGCCATCGCGATGCCGACGGAAACTACGTGGACCGCATCGTCGACATCGACATCATGGCGATTGACGACCTAGTCATAGACCTGCCTAGCTTGCAGGTGCCTCACCGACACATGCCTAACCGCGACTTCTTCCTCAAGCCTATGGCCGAACTCGCTCCCGAGTGGCTTCACCCCACCCTACACCTCACCGCACAGCAAATGCTGGAGAAATTGGAGCAATAGAATAGACACATAAAGAACATAACACAGGCAGGCAGCCGATTGGCTACCTGCCTGAATTGTTTTATTGTGTAAATGGTTACTTGGCGACTTTCTCAAGACGCTTCATCATGATAAACATGAAGAGGGCTGAAACCACACATACGCCAATGAACACGCTCCATACAATCCATAATGGGAGTCCGCCCCACAGGTAACCACCCACACTCACGAGGAAGTTGCCCAGGGCAGTGCTGGCAAACCAGCCACCCATCATTAAACCCTTGAGCTTGGGAGGAGCCACCTTGGTCACAAACGAGATACCCATTGGACTGAGCAACAACTCGCCAAAGGTAAGCACCAGATAAGTCGAGATAAGCCAATTGGGCGAAACAAGTGTTGCAGAATCGCCAAGAGTCTTTTGAACGTCAGGACTAGGCAGGCCCATAGAGCCGATAATCATGATTAGGAAGGCCGAAGCTGCCACAAGCATACCCAAGGCTATCTTGCGTGGAGCGCTTGGCTCTTTGCCTTTCTTAGCAAGCCATCCAAAGAGTGCCAGCGACACTGGTGTCAAAGCTACCACAAAGCAAGGATTGAACTGCTGGAAGATTGGAGCAGCAACATCAACAGGTCCATCTAAGTTGAAATAACGATAAATAAGGATTCCCAAGCATGCCGCTATCACACCACCTGCAATTCCACGAGTGCGTTTGCTGTTGGTCGAGTCAAAGATAGCAAATCCTGCATAAACAATGAAGATGCAGAGCACCAGGTTCCACACGTCAAATGCCATGCTTTGCAAGCCTGTAGAACTCTTTGCTGTGAACTCATTTGCAAAGAAAGTAAGTGTCAATCCGTTCTGATGGAATGCCATCCAGAAGAAGATTACCACGATGAACACAAGGATGAGTGCCACAACACGTTTTGAGGTCTCACCAGGAGGCAACTCGGCGGCAGCTGCAGCTTCTTTGTTGTCTTTCTTGCTTGAGATAGCACTCTTCTCAACATGTTTGAAAGTGCCTCGGAAAGCATAGTAGATTAGAATCGATACTATGAGCGAAACACAAGCCACGCCGAAGGCAAAGTGGTAACTGTCGGCAACGCTCACCCCAAGGTTCTTCTGAGCATACTCCATAATCTTCACGGCAGCGGTTGGTGCAAACATAGCGCCAATATTGATTGCCATGTAGAAGATGCTGAAAGCGGCGTCGCGCCGGTCGCTG
>JAFZUL010000154.1 GCA_017618355.1 Muribaculaceae bacterium | reverse complement strand
GACTTTACGCGAGCTGGCACACCGTCTTTGTTTCTCTTGAAGTCGATGATACGATAGCTACGCTTGTGACCACCACCACGGTAATAAGAGGTGCGGTGACCCTCGTTGTTGCGACCGCCAGTCTTGCGCAGTCCGACTGTAAGAGACTTCTCTGGTGTAGTGCTTGTGATGTTGTCAAATACACCAATAATCTTGTGTCTTTGCCCCGGTGTTGTGGGCTTGAATTTTCTTACTGCCATTTTATTAATTATAAGTTGCTATAGAAATCAATAGTTTGTCCTTCGGCAAGTGTTACGATAGCTTTCTTGAAAGCTGCAGTAGCGCCGCGCTGGATGCCAGTGCGAGTGTAACGCTGTTTCTTCTTGCCGTTGTAGTTCATAGTCTTAATCTCAACCACCTTAACGTCGTAAAGCTCCTCGATGAGGTCTTTAATCTGATATTTGTTGGCTTCGGGAGATACCTTGAACGAAAAACGGTTTGTCTTCTCGCTGATGGCGTTAGCCTTCTCGCTTACGATTGGAATGATTTGAATATCCATTGTTTTTTATATCTCTCCTTAAGATGATTAAAATTGATTCATAACTTCGATGCTACTCTCGGTAACGATCATAGCGCGGTTGTCGAGCACACAGTAGGTGTTGAGGTCGCGAGCGGTGTAAACCTTAGCGGTCTCCACATTGCGGGCCGACATATACACATTCTTCTTAATTTCGTCAAGAACGAGGAGCACTTTCTTGCCATCGAGGTTCAAAGCCTTGGTGATAGCAACGAAATCCTTAGTCTTAGGTGCTGCGAAATCGAAGTCCTCAACTACGATAATCTGATTGTTCTGAGCCTTGTAGGTAAGAGCCGAGCGACGTGCAAGGTCTTTAACCTTCTTGTTGAGCTTAGTATAATAGTTGCGGGGACGTGGACCGAAGACGCGACCTCCACCGTGGAACAGAGGCGACTTGATGTCACCATGGCGTGCACCGCCACCGCCCTTCTGGCGTCCGAGCTTCTTGGTAGAGCCCATAATCTCACTTCTCTCCTTTGACTTGTGTGTGCCTTGACGCTGGTTGCCCAGATACTGTTTCACACTCAGGTAAACGGCGTGCTCGTTTGGTTCGGGGATTGCAAATACCTCGTCGTTAAGAGTTACCTTCTTACCTGTATCCTGACCATTGATGTTATATACTGCTAATTCCATAGTTTACTTCAAGATTGAAATGATTGAACCTTTGCTACCTGGAACCGAGCCCTTCACGATGAGGAGGTTGTTCTCAGGCAAAATCTTGATAACCTCGAGATTTTGAACAGTAACTCTCTCATTACCCATTTGTCCGGCCATACGCATGCCCTTGAACACTTTTGCTGGGTAAGAACATGCACCGATAGAACCTGGTGCACGGAAGCGGTCGTCCTGACCGTGGGTCTTTTGGCCTACGCCACCAAAGCCGTGGCGCTTCACAACGCCCTGGAAGCCCTTACCTTTAGAGATTCCAATCACGTCAACATAGTGGTCGTCATTGAAGAATTCAACAGTGAACACGTCACCTGGGTTGTAATTACTGATACCTTCAAATCCTTTGAACTCGGCCAAGTGTCTTTGTGGCTTTACTCCAGCCTTCTTGAAGTGACCTGCCTCGGGCTTGGTTGTGTGCTTGTCTTTCTTCTCGACGAAGCCAAGCTGCAATGCCTCGTAGCCGTCTTTTTCAATTGTTTTCACCTGAGTAACTACACAAGGACCAACTTCGATAACAGTGCACGGTACATTCTTACCGTCGGCACTGAAAACGGATGTCATTCCGATTTTTTTTCCTAATAATCCTGGCATTTCTCTTAAATTTTAAAAATTACTTACTTTAATCACTTGGATTGGTTAATAAATTGGTGTGGATGATTGTCACTACACCTTGATCTCAACTTCTACGCCGCTGGGCAACTCAAGTTTCATCAGAGCGTCAACAGTCTTGGCAGTTGAGCTGTAGATGTCGATGAGGCGCTTGTAGGCACTCAGTTGGAACTGCTCGCGCGATTTCTTGTTAACGAAAGTCGAGCGGTTTACAGTGAAGATGCGCTTGTGAGTGGGCAGGGGGATAGGACCGCTAACCACGGCGCCAGTGCTCTTAACTGTTCTGACAATCTTCTCGGCCGACTTGTCAACCAAGTTGTGATCGTAAGATTTTAGTTTAATTCTGATTTTTTGGCTCATATTTGTTTAAAAAATAAAGTTATTTCAATAAATCTACTCTTCCACCCACTTGCGCCAGCACCTTCTGAGCTATCGCGGTGTTCACTTGCGCGAAGTGAGAGAACGACATAGTGGAAGTGGCACGTCCCGATGTGATGGTCCTGAGGGCTGTCACATATCCGAACATCTCAGCCAGTGGCGCAGTAGCCTTTACAATGCGGCATCCTGTGCGGCTTGTTTCCATTCCCAGCACTTGACCGCGGCGCTTGTTGAGATCGCCAATCACGTCGCCCATGTTCTCCTCGGGTGTCACCACCTCGACTTTCATGATAGGCTCCATGAGTACAGGACCAGCCTGGGCACATGCCCTGCGGAATGCCTGTATGGCGCAAATCTCAAACGAGAGCTGGTCGCTGTCAACGGGGTGGAAACTACCGTCGATTACGGTGACCTTGAGTCGCTCCACGGGATAGTTGGCGAGCACGCCATTGCGCATTGCTGTGGTGAAGCCCTTCTGTATTGAGGGGATATACTCCTTAGGAATATTTCCGCCTTTCACCTCGTCGATGAACTGGAGGTTACCCTCGAAGTCTTCGTCGGCAGGCTCCACACGGCAGATGATGTCGGCAAACTTGCCACGTCCACCAGTCTGTTTCTTAAACACCTCACGCAGCTCTACGGCCTTGGTGATGGCCTCCTTGTAGCTTACCTGTGGCAAACCTTGGTTGCACTCCACCTTGAACTCACGACGCAGACGGTCGATGATGATGTCGAGGTGAAGCTCTCCCATACCACGGATGATGGTCTGGCCAGTCTCGTCGTTGGTCTCCACCTGGAAAGTGGGGTCCTCCTCAGCGAGCTTCTGCAGGCCCACTCCTAGACGGTCAAGGTCGTTCTGGGTCTTTGGCTCCACTGCGATGCCAATAACTGGCTCGGGGAAGTCCATAGCCTCCAGCACGATGGGGTGACTCTCGTCGCAGAGGGTGTCGCCGGTGCGCACATCCTTGAAGCCTACTCCAGCGCCAATGTCACCGCATCCAATGGTCTCCATGGGGTTCTGGTGATTGCTGTGCATCTGGAACAAGCGCGAGATGCGCTCCTTCTTACACGACCTCGAGTTGAAGATATAGCTGCCAGCGTCGATTTGACCCGAGTAAACACGGAAGAACACGAGTCGTCCCACATAGGGGTCGGTGGCAATCTTAAACACGAGGGCGCACATGGGCTCCTCAAAGAGGGGGCGACGTGCCTCCACCTTATCGGGGTCGCCGATAGCGTGACCTGTTACCTCGTCGGCATCTTCGGGGCTGGGCAGGTAGGCGCACACTGCGTCGAGCAGGGGCTGCACACCTTTGTTCTTGAACGAACTGCCGCACAGCATTGGCACGATTTCCATCTGCAAAGTTGCAGTGCGCAGCGCGCTCTTGATGTCGGCCTCGGTGATGGTGGATGGGTCGTCGAAGTATTTTGCCATCAAGTTCTCGTCAAACTCGGCAATCTTCTCGAGCATCTCATCGCGATACTGCTGGCACTCGTCAAGCATCTCGGCGGGGATTTCCTCTACTGAGTACTCTGCACCCATAGTCTCGTCATGCCAGTATAACGCTTTCATCCTCACCAGGTCAACAACGCCCTTGAAATTTTCCTCGGAGCCGATTGGCAACTCAATGGGGCATGGGTTTGCGCCCAGCACGTCGTGCAACTGGCGGGCAACCTCAAGATAGTTGGCGCCGGCACGGTCCATCTTGTTGACGTAGGCGATGCGTGGCACGTTGTACTTGTCGGCTTGGCGCCACACTGTCTCGCTCTGAGGCTCTACGCCTCCCACGGCACAGAAAGTGGCGATGGCACCGTCGAGAACTCTCAGCGAGCGCTCCACCTCTACGGTGAAGTCAACGTGTCCTGGGGTGTCGATTAGGTTGATTTTGAACTTTTTGTCATCATAGTTCCAGAAAGCTGTAGTAGCGGCCGAAGTGATGGTGATGCCTCGCTCCTGTTCCTGGACCATCCAGTCCATAGTAGCTGCACCATCATGCACCTCCCCAATCTTGTGGGTAAGGCCGGTGTAGAACAATATGCGCTCCGAAGTGGTGGTCTTACCGGCATCAATGTGAGCCATGATACCGATATTACGTGTCATCTTCAGATTCTCGTCAGCTTTCATCTCTATGATTCCTTTTTCTCAATTAAAACCTGAAGTGAGCAAAAGCACGGTTAGCCTCGGCCATGCGGTGCATGTCCTCTTTGCGCTTGAAGGCGCCACCTTGCTCATTGTAAGCATCCATAATCTCGGCAGCGAGCTTGTCGGCCATAGTCTTGCCGCCACGCTTGCGTGCGAAGTTGATCATGTTTTTCATCGAAATAGATTCCTT
>JAFZUL010000153.1 GCA_017618355.1 Muribaculaceae bacterium | reverse complement strand
CATTCACATAGGTGACTCGATTTATGTTTACCCCCGCATTGTTGAAAGTCATCCGTGCCGATGACTGTTGGCCCGACGTCACGATGCAGTACACCTGACAGTTCTCGGCCAACGATTTAACCAAGCTAACTGGAATGCCCAGCGGATAGCGAATCATCACGCCCTGCATGGGCTCAAATTCTGCCACGAAGCGGGGTGCTTCGGGTGGTGGAGGTGTTTCCGTGAAGTTGGTGGCCCTCACAGGGGTATGCATCTCTTCTTCGGACAGGTAATGGAGTTTTCTCCAGTCGGGCGCTTCCTTTGTCTGTGTTTGGGCATTCATGTAACCCATTGACGACATCATTGAAGCAAACACAAGCGAAGCTAAAAATATATTAGTTCTTTTCATAATAGCATGAGTGAATTATGTAATTAGAAGATTGGTGAAAAGGTATATCGTTTTTCTAAATTGATGATATTTTTATGTTTTTTACCATATACGTCACGTGTCGCAATCAATGTGTTTGCTTTCGCACAGCACGAACTGCAAAACCGCTGTAGCGATTACCATAGGTACATTTCAAGTTGCTTGAAGAATAGAAGTAGAGGTAGTAGGCTTGATAAGATGTTGTTTCATGGAGCGTGCGCGTCCAATAGTAACCAAGGAAGCCTGTGTAGTAGATCTGGCCAGTGGAATAGAAGTCTGTGACAGGCAAGAATATTGATTTGCCATTTTTGCTCACCCGGTAGCCTTTAACGCCGTTGCTTGTAGTCCATGTCCATGTGCATTTGGTGCGCAACTCTTCCATCTGTGTTTTAGAAGGCGTTTGCCAGTTTGAGCCCCAGTTGACTGTGGCTGCATCGTCTTCGGGTTCAAGCTCAGTCAAGTTGTCGGAAAAACCATTATAGCCATATTGACTGTTGGGACAATAATTAATCAGCTTGTTAAACCTGCTGCCATTGCTCCATTGGTAGTTGTTCCAGTAAGGCTCTTCTCCTCCTCTTGGAGTTGTCTCACCCCATGAGAAGTAGTCGCCACATTCTTCGGGGGTGCTGGCTCCAACGTTCATTGTAGCCCACAGCGTGCCGCTGGGCAATCCCAAATCAACATATTCATGGTTGTCACCCCCAGGAATAATGCCCAACAAGATGTTATATACCACAGTCACGTCACCGCTTGTGATGCTGCCATCGCCATCAACGTCACTAGTAGAGTAATAAGTCATGTCGCCAAACAGCAGGTAGTTATAAATTACTGTGACATCAGTACTTGAAACAACACCGTCACCATTCGCATCGCCATACACTGCACTAGTTTGAGCCATTGCTACCGACGACACGGCGAGCATTGCTATCACTGTGTAGATTAATTTCATGTTAATATAGTTTTTTGCCCTTTTAGTCTCCCGAATCGTGGCTTGGTTTATTAATTAGTTAATAGACAGCGTGGAGGCTTAGTTTTGCATATTTTCATCTGGCATCGACCTAAACTCACATATTAACAACCTGTCCACATGCAAATTTAAGCGTGTAACTATGAAAGTATAAGCAAAAACGCTTTCATTAATTCTTGCTATGATTGCCTAAACAATCTGCCTGCAAAGGTAGCACAATAATTATTACTGTGCAATAAATATAGGGCAAAAATATAAATCAGAGAAGTTGTATTGACTTTATGATTTTTATAGTTAGTGGATATTAAGGCTCACTATTTTTTTTAAGGTAGGTTTGCTGAGTAGGAAACCCGGGTGGCTCGCTTCGCTCGCGAAATTCGGACAGAGGGGAGCAGCTGATAAACAGATAGTTGTTTTCATCGAATTCACATTATTATATGTCAATTTTCAATAATTCTCCTACTAAATTTGATTAAAAACAAATTGTTTCTGCAATTTTATTTACAAAATAGTAATATTATTGCAAAATTTCATTATTTTTGCAGAAATTTCTCACGCTCGGCAATGTTCATGCAAGCATGACGCTGCCCTCGCTAAATCGAAATTTCGCAATCTAAATCATGGTAAAAGATGGCACTGAATGGCAATATATTCGCCTTTTACTTTAATGGGTTTTATAACTCATTGAAAGTCACCATTTACCCCCCCCCTTTTTTTTCCAGCTTTGGCGTAATTTTCTCACAATCAACTTTTTCACGGCACATTCCGCCACACGGTGCGGAGTGTGCTGCTTTGTTGTGTAATTCACCTGTTTAATAACTTATAATTTTCTGTGCTTATGAAGAAATTATTTATCTTATTATCGATTGTTGCCTCCTTTAGCGTGGCAGGTTATTCACAGAACTATCAGAACTATCATTTTGATGTGAACGGTGATGGCCACGTGACAGCAGCTGACATTACTGCAATTTATGACTATCTCTTGGGCAATGTGCCCATAATCGATGGTCATGAGTATGTTGACTTGGGGCTTCCCAGTGGCACGCTGTGGGCGACTACCAACATCGGCGCCACCAACCCCGAGGACTACGGCGACTACTTCGCCTGGGGCGAGACCGAGCCTAAGGAGTCCTATAACTGGACTACCTATAAGTGGTGCAAGGGCAGTGACTACGCATTGACCAAGTACTGCACCCAGACCAATTATGGTTACAACGGCTTTTATGACGGCAAAAGTGAGCTAGACCCCGAGGATGATGCCGCCTACGTGAATTGGGGACCTAATTGGTGTATGCCGTCATTTAACCAGATTCAAGAGTTGATTGACAACTGCACATCTGTGTGGACCACGAAGAACGGCGTGAACGGTCGTCTTTTCACCAGCAACGTCAACGGCGCACAGTTGTTCTTCCCTGCCGTCGGTTACAGGTGGTATGATGGGGTCCCCGACGCCGGCACGCGCGGCTACTACTGGACGCGCATGCTGCGCGTCAACGGCCCGGCCAACGTTCACGTCCTGCGCATCGATTCGAGTGTGGACATAAGCTTTGCAGGCCGCAGCCGCGGTCAATGCGTGCGACCTGTGCGTGTGTCACAGAAATAGTGTGGTGCTCTTCTTTACGAAACAAATGTGGTTGGTTTGCATTGATGCAAATCAACCGCTTTTTTGCACAGGGAAACCCGGGCGGCTCGCTTCGCTCGCAGATCTTTATTTTTTTTTCGCTGATTGATATATTATGATTATCTTTGCAGTCTCCAATGAAGATTGCATCTCACATATCACTTTATCCGTTTTGGAGTCTGCGTAGGCGCCATAAGCACCTGCGGAGCTTTATCACAGGCATCGTTGCGTCTTTGGCGCTGGCTGTTTTCGGGCAGACAAGCAATATTTCGCAACCAGACACCATCAAGCAAGAACTGAATGAGGTGACGGTAAGCGCACGTATCTCAGGCACAAGCCGTTTGTCGGGCGCTGAGAACGGACTTCGCATAAATCGTGTGGAACTGTTCAAGGCTGCATGCTGCAATTTGGGTGAGAGTTTCACCACCAACCCGTCGGTTGATGTTAACTACAGCGATGCCGCTACTGGTGCCAAGCAAATCAGATTGCTTGGTTTGAGCGGCACTTATGTGCAGATGCTAACCGAGAACCTGCCCAATTTCCGTGGTGCAGCCAGTCCTTATTCCCTTGACTATGTGCCTGGGCCGTGGATGAACAGCATACAGGTGTCGAAAGGCGCGTCGTCGGTGCGCAACGGCTATGAGAGTATCACAGGACAGATAGATGTGGAATATCTCAAGCCCGACAATGACCAAGGTTTGACCATCAATCTCTTCGGTAACTCGTTGGGGCGTTTTGAGGCCAATGCTGATGGAAATTTACATATTGGGCAACGACTCAGCACCGAGCTGCTGGCGCATTATCAGGACGACTGGGCACATCATGACATGAACCACGACGGTTTCGTTGACCAGCCTAATGTGCGGCAGGTAAATGTTCAGAACCGCTGGAAATGGCGAGGTGACCGATACTTGTTCCATGCGGGAATGGGATATATCAACGAAAAGCGCGATGGTGGGCAGACTCACCACACCGCCCCCGATGCGCACCATCTTTTTGGCATCAACATCAAGACCGACCGCTATGAAGGATATATGAAACACGCATTTATCATCAATCCCGAACATGGCACAAACATTGCGCTGATGGGCAACTTTTCGGCTCACAACATGGATGCCGCCTATGGTAACAAAAGCTACCATGTCAACCAGAGAAATGTCTATGCCCAACTGCTGTTCGAGACCGATTTCAACGAGAGCCACAATCTCTCGGCAGGACTATCGCTTGCTCACGACTATCTGAAACAAAATCTAATCTATAGCGGCATTGATGCCGACAATGAGCGCGAGACAACAGTCGGCATCTATTCGCAATACACCTACACACTTTCCAGCCATTTAGTGGCGATGGCCGGACTGCGTGCTGACCACAGCAGTCTATATGGCA
This sequence comes from Muribaculaceae bacterium, assembly GCA_017618355.1. Lineage (GTDB taxonomy): Bacteria > Bacteroidota > Bacteroidia > Bacteroidales > Muribaculaceae > Sodaliphilus. The sequence goes on along the minus strand of JAFZUL010000153.1, from coordinate 4,899 downwards.
CATTCGTCACACCACGCATTCATCTCAAAATCACACCTCACGAAGTGGTGAGTTTCCGCTTGTCGGCAGGAAAAGGCTACCGCACAGTGCATGCCCTTGTCGAGAACAACTACTTGATGGCAAGCGGACGGCAACTTGTCATTGACGAGCTGAAGCAAGAAAATGCATGGAACTGTGGCGCAAGCGCCTCGCTGTATATACCCATCCGCAACAAGACACTGAAGGTGAATGCGGAGTACTATCACACTCGTTTCGGCAACCAAGCTGTAGTGGACTATGACTCTGACCCGTCGTTGATTCATATTGCCAACCTTGACGGCAAATCATATTCCAACACTTTGCAGATTGATGCCTCTTATCCCATCATCAGCGGCTTGGAACTCACTGCCGCCTATCGTTGGAATGATGTTAAATGCACTTATGGCGGACAATTGCTCGAAAAGCCGCTCACCAGCCGTTACAAGGCTCTTATTACTGCAAGTTACAAGACACCGCTTGAACTGTGGCAGTTTGATGTCACCTTGCAGCTGAATGGTGGCGGACGCATGCCAACACCATACACCTTGCCCGACGGCTCAATGTCGTGGCAGAGCCGTTTTAACGCTTATCCGCAATTATCGGCTCAAGTTACGCGCTGGTTCCGCCATTTCTCGATATATATCGGAGGCGAGAACCTGACAGGATTTCGACAGAAACAGACCATCATCAATACAGCTGACCCGTGGAGCGAGACTTTCGACCCAACCATGGTATGGGGACCAGTACACGGCGCAATGGTCTATGCTGGAATACGCATTAATATAGGAAGATTGTAATAACTTAAAAAAACATCATAAAATGAAGAGATTAATTCTATTGACCGCAATGTTTCTGACAATGACCGTCGGCTTTGCAAAAGACATCAAAACTGTTGTCTTGACCACAACCCCGCAGATGCACTGCGAGAGTTGTGAGAACAAGATCAAAGGTAACCTGCGCTTCGAGAAGGGCGTGAAAAAGATTGAGACAAGTATCGAGGACCAAACGGTCACCATTGAGTATGACGCCGACAAGACTAGTGTCGAGAAACTTATTGAGGCGTTCAAGAAGTTTGGCTATGAGGCAGAGCCTGTCACGCCAAAGAGCGAGGTCGAGGATAATAAAACTCAGCCAACAACATCTGGGTGCTGTGAGCCATAAAAGCAAAGCGACCAGTACCGAGAACTGGCGATGATGGGCAGCTACTGCCTGCTGGAGTTGCAGACAAGGCACAAGGAGAGGACAAGGAAGTGAAAAATTTTCGCGAGTGAACCACAAACGGTTCACTCGCTTTTTGCACCCAGGGAAACCGCGCGCTCGCTTCGCTCGCAAAGAAGTGAAGATAGTGACATAATAAATTGCGTTATAAACTACATTCCGTAATCTGTGCACATTTTTCCGTAAAATGGTCACAACATACGTTGCTGATTGTCTCTAATTTTGCAGTGGTAAAAAACATTGCATATTATGAAAAAGATAATTCTCACAACAGTTATTATGGCGGCTTCGCTTGGTGTTGCCGCACAAAACCATCAGACTATGGCCAACAGTATTGTAAAAGAAGATCTGCGACTCGTGCAGGAATGGGACAAGACGTTCCCCAAAAGTGACAAAGTGAACCACAGCAAAGTGACGTTTGTCAACCGTTACGGCATCACACTTGCCGCCGACATGTATTCACCGCTCAACGCAGCTGGTAAACTGCCTGCTATTGCCGTGAGCGGACCATTCGGAGCCGTGAAGGAGCAGTCGAGTGGACTATATGCCCAGGCAATGGCCGAGCGCGGTTTTATCACAATTGCTTTCGACCCTTCTTATACCGGCGAGAGTGGAGGCAAGCCACGTTATGTTGCCTCGCCCGACATCAACACAGAGGATTTCCTCGCTGCTGTCGATTTCCTTTCGGTGCAGGAGAATGTGGATTCCGAACGTATTGGCATCATCGGCATCTGCGGATGGGGAGGCATCGCCCTGAACGCAGCCGCTCTGGATCCACGTATAAAGGCTACAGTGGCATCTACCATGTATGACATGAGCCGCGTGTCTCAAAACGGTTATTTCGACAGTTCCGACTCGAAAGAGGCAAGGGACGAGGCCCGCAAGGCTATGGCGGCTCAGAGGCTCGTGGACTACAGGAACGGCTACTACGAGCGTGCCGGTGGCGTAGTTGACCCGCTCACCGACGACACTCCATGGTTTGTGAAACAGTATCACGCCTACTACAAGACCCCTCGCGGCTATCATGCCCGCTCGCTCAACTCCAACGAGGGCTGGAACAAGACGGGAGCGCAGTCATGGGTCAATGCAGGATTCCTGAAATTCACCAACGAGATTGACAATGCCGTGCTAATTGTACATGGCGAAAAAGCTCACAGCCTCTACTTCGGAGAGGACGCTTTCGACAACATGACTGGCACTAAACACGAGAAAGGCAAAAGCGCACAAGTAGGTAACAAGCAGCTGCTGATTGTTCCAAACGCCACACACTGCGACCTCTATGACGGTGGCGAGGGCAATTTCATCCCATTCGACAAAATCAGTGAATTCTTCAACACCAATCTATATTAAACTCAACTGCCATGAAAAAAACATTTATCCTTTCCATTATGCTTACAATATTTGCTATGGCACAATCAATGGCATCTGAAATGAACATCAACGTAATAATAGGCAGCACGACTTTTACTGCCACCATTGATGACACTGAGACAGGTCGCGCGTTTTACAACATGCTTCCAATGACGCTGAACATGACCGAGCTTAACGGCAATGAGAAATACTGCTATCTCGACAATTCGCTGCCTACCGCATCCTATCATCCTGGAACAATCAACACAGGCGACATCATGCTCTATGGCTCGTCGTGCGTGGTGCTTTTCTACGAGACCTTCTCAAGCGGCTACAGTTACTCACGGATCGGCGCGATTGACAATCCTTCGGGTCTGGCCCAAGCACTCGGAAGCGGCAACGTGTCGCTAATATTTGATGCTTCAAGTTCGGCTGTGACTGGCATTCCACTGATTGATGATGCCAAAGCTATCACAGCTATTTATGACCTCAATGGGAATATCATGCAGCAGAACGCTTTGGAACAGCTATCACGTGGCATCTATATTATTAAGTACAAAAATGGCGAAACTAAGAAGATTATCAAATAAATCACACTCGTTTCACGTTAATTCTATAGATGATGTTCAAAGTTGAAAATATCGACCAGTATAACCATGCCTTGGGGATAGAGACCGTCCACCCGTTGGTGACGGTGTGCAACCTCAAGGACGTGCCGAATCGTGAGCTCATAGACAATGAGGTCACTTGGCATTATGGTGTTTACGCCTTGTACCTGAAGAACACGCGCAGCTGCATGCTGTCATATGGGCACAAGGAATATGATTACAGCGATGGAACGGTCACGAGTTTCGCCCCGATGCAGACGGTGACAGCCACACCAATCACAGGTATGGACCACGACGTGGTGGCACTTCTGTTCCATCCCGAACTAATCCGTGGCACTTCGCTAGCCAAAGGCATGGCCGATTACCACTTTTTCCAGTACTCATCGAACGAGGCATTGCACATGTCGGAGCGTGAACGCGGCATATATCTTGACTGCATCGACAAAATCAAGGAAGAAATCAACCGACCGATTGACAAGTTCAGTCGTAAGTTGATCTGCCGTAACATCGAATTGTTGCTGGACTACTGCCTGCGATTCTACGACCGCCAGTTCATCACTCGTGAGTTGGAGAATTACAGCGTGATAGCCACCTTTGAACAGGCTCTAAATGATTATTTTCACAACCGTGATTCCATCTTCATGAGCGGTCTGCCAACGGTCAAAGTTTTTGCCGACAAGTGCTGCCTGTCACCAAACTATTTCGGCGACTTGGTGAAAAAGGAGACAGGCAAAACGCCCGTCGAGTTTATCCAGCAGAAGATTATCGACATCGCGAAGGAAGACCTGCACTCGACCGATGTGACCATAACCGAGCTTGCCTATAGCCTGGGATTCCAAAGCAGCCAGCATTTCAACCGCTACTTCAAGCGTTGCACGGGCATGACACCGACCGAATACCGCAAGCACAGCCGCCAGTCGGCGTGATGAAGAAATCCCCCCATTAGAGCAAAAGCCTCCCTAACAAGGTGGCTTTCTTTTTCTCATTTAGACGCAGGGAAACCGTGGCGGCTCGCTTCGCTCGCGGTTTTGTCTTTTAGTGAAAGGGATCTGTATGGTACATTTGCCACAGAGAAACTGAAAACGATTTTTATATGGCAATCACAAAAGCTACTTCGACGGTGGCTTTTTTCGTATAACTACTTCAGCCTCTTGCGGTACTCGCTGGGCGAGCATCCGAAGATTCGCCTGACGTAGCGGCTCAAGTAAGATGGCGACGAAAAGTTGAGTTCGTGAGCAATGTCAACGAGGGGTTTTGATCGGTCGTTCAACTGTCGTGACAACTCTTGCGAGAAGTAGTATTCAATCCAGTGACTGGCATTGTAGCCGCTCACGGCAACACAGGCTTCGCTGAGGTACTTGGGCGTTATAAAGAGTCGCGATGCATAATATTCCACGCTTCTTTCCTTTTTATATAGCCCTTCTTGTAGCAATGCCACAAACCGCTGGAGGATGCGCGATGCCTGGCTGACGCCCTCGATGTTCTGATGGGTCATGCGGGCATGGATGTCATAGAAATCGAGAATCATCGTCTCTACCGCACGACGCATTACATCGGCAAAGAAGTTATGATAGGGCCGCTCCAACCGGCGGCGGATTTCCTCGAAGTTAAGCAGACAACGGTCAAGGTCAGCTTTTTGCATCGGCATCACCGGGTTCTGAGATGTCGAAAGCGCGCCAATCACGTTATAGCTGCTCTGTGGGGT
>JAFZUL010000152.1 GCA_017618355.1 Muribaculaceae bacterium | reverse complement strand
TGAGTGCAACCAAATCAAAACAATTGGCTCTGAAAATCAAATGTTTAGAAGAAGTTGCAACCCCAAGTCTAAGAGGCAACAGGATGTGAGTTGAGTGATTAAAGTAAATAAACGCAAGTAATATAACCATTTAATAACCAAGCACTTACAAGGCGAGTGCAAGAGTGAGTGCAAGTAAGAGATTATAACTATCTAACTATTTATTAACCAGGCGATTATTATTGATATTTTCTAGCTGGGGGGCGTGGGGTCGCTAGTTCGAATCTAGTCATCCCGACAGAAACAAAAAGCACTGATTACCAAATAATAACTTGGTTTTCAGTGCTTATTTTTTTATAAAATTTTTGTATTAATTGCCATAAAAAAACGGCAAAAATGCACCAATTTACCCTTTTTTACCCCACTTTACACCACAACGCGTGCAAGTATGCGTGTAAGTAAATGCAAGTTCATTGACTGCAAAAAAGGAGATAACTGTAAATTCAATAATATGTTTTTTTGAAAAATGTTGCAGAAGTTAAGAATTATTATGAACTTTGCAAAAAAAGAAAATATGGCAAAAATTGAAACTCCATCAAAAGTTGTTATCTCTGGTAATATCAGTGAAACTGATAGAGATTCACTCAATAGTATTGGTATTTGGGCTGACCGAGAGCGTTTGATTCGTTCTGTTTGGGAAGAATACAATAAAAAAACATTAGAACGGATTTTTAATGTCAACAAAGATTCTAATACTGATCCCGATTCTGTAAGTTATGAAGAAAGGTTATACATAAACTGGCTTAAAGTATTTCTTTTTTTCCCCACATTAGGTAGTCTAAAACCGATAGACGTAGAGGCATTCTATAAAGAAATTGAAGAGCCTTACAATTACAATGTGTCTTTTGTTTTAGAACATTATCCAGAATTACACTTTGTTTTTGATATTCACCATAAATACGACATTGGAGGATTGTGGGATTGGGACTGGATTTTAGATCAATCGTTATGTGATTTTGCCCCTTATAATGATAAAGCTCACGAGTTGTTAGAAAAAAGATTCAATTTGATGCGTTTCCTTTTCATGCAAGAACGCGATTATCAGAATGCTCTTCAAGAGGTTCGCAACGGGAAAAAGAAGACTCATTGGATGTGGTATATTTTCCCACAAATGAAAGGATTGGGAAAAAGCGAAATGTCTCAACGCTATGGCATAAGAGGCCAACGTGAGGCTTGGGCTTACATCAGCCACAAAGTGCTACGTGACCGCCTAATCGAAATAACACAAGCTGTTATTGACAGTGGAAAATCGCCCTATGAGATTTTCGGCAACGACACTATCAAATTCCGCTCATGTATGATTCTTTTTGCAACTGTTTGCGAATATAATTATATTGACATTCCAATATTCAAGCAAGCTTGTTCAAAATATTGTTGGATTATGTAATTATTTATTACTAGTCATCTTCCATATCTAGCAAGTTACGGTGAACTCACATTCAGCAACTGGAGTATTCAGCCCGTCCTGAATTTGTATTGTAAAAGAATTGTCCATAGTATTTTCACTTTTCAGCAAAAGTACTATGGACAATAAGTTATATAAAAGATAGTGAACAATATCTATCTTTTATGATTTTTGTCAAGAAGCAAGAGTTTCTGTATTTTCGTAATCAATGTATAGTTTGTAGCCTGGGTTATTTTGGTCTATGGAAAATGCAATCATACCTAAAACAGTTGACCCTTCATGTACTGGTGGTTCTATAACAACTAATGAAAACGATTCAGTATCAGGGTCATCCATCATATCTGAGTTAAGAGCAAAGCCTTCATATTTTTCCTTATAGAGATCTTTAAAATAATAGAATTTTGCCCTGGCTTTATCGTAAGAATTACCACAATCAATAATTATTCTACACAAATACACTTTTTTTGTAGAAGAATTATAGTATACAACTATATCAACTTTTTCCCCTTCAATGTTTCCTTCATAAACATTATTTTCATCGTTGCGTTCTGCAATTTTATACCCTTGTTCGAGTATTTTTGTTTCAAATTCAGAATGCGAACCTTCAATAGCAATACCTTGAAAACTTAATTTAATATGAGATGATTGCGACGAATCCAATTTTTGAACTGGGTAGTCATTATCCTTCATGTTGGATGAAGAATCCTTTACCTTATTAACACATGAACCAACAAAGATTGGCATTAACAATAAAATTAAATTGAATAATAATACTTTCTTCATTTTAATTTATTTTATATTTCTTTGAATTAATCAGCCACAAAAATAGATAAAAATGGTAATGCTAAATGGGGTTAGAAGCTGAATTTACATCCGTTCCACTTGAGGGTCTTTTGCTTCTTGGTTCCGTTGTCGTACCAGTAGGTGACAATGATGTCTTTGCCGGTGCGTGGCAGAGAATAGGTGACATAAGCGCCATCCACCCTCATTCTTGCGTCGAAGCCGGGAGCATCGCAATAGGTCATCTTCTTAGTGGCATTGTTGTAGCGGTAGAACTGAATTCCGTCGAATTGCCCTGGATCGAATTTGCCATCGGTGAAAAATGCCACGTTGTAGGCAAAGAGTTTATGCTTTCCGTCGGCCTCGTTCCAGTAGCACATCTCCACCTTCCCCAAATGATTTTCTTTTCATACTATTAAGTTTTAAATTACACATAATTTCGTAAAAGCCTTAGTCTTCTTCTGTCTTGACTACTCTTTTGTAGTCTTCGGTGGCTCCGGTGGCGACATAGACCACATGCATCTGGCTGATTGTCAGGGTAATTTCCAGGACGAGCTGCTGACCGGCGTAATTAAGCGTCAATGTGCTGCCTTCCAACGTCCATTTAAACGGCACGTCGGTGGCCACTTCTCCATTCACGATGTGCCTGCGTGAGCCGGTTCGCTCTTTCTTGAACACAAAATGATAATCATCGGCTGGGGTGCTAGGAGGGTTGATGATAGCCCATTCACCCACGAGGTCTTGTTCCATAGGTGATAGCACGTCGTTGTCGTCACCGCATGAACTGATGAAGAATGGCAGCACAAGTGCCAACAGTAAGAGTATCTTTTTCATATTTTTAGAGGTTATTGGTTGATTTCTGATATTTCGGCAAAAGTAAGCATTTTTTCTCTATTACGACCTGTTTTTTTGCGATTTCTAACAAAAAAAGCCCCATCAGGTTGGGGCTGCTGTTGAGAGCACTTGTTCGCGGAAGATTTGGTCTTTTTTCAGTCGCTCATAAGTTTTCTTGCTGGCGGCTTGGTGCGACTCTTTCTTGCTGTAGCCCTCACCATCGGCTGCGAAGATTCCACCAAGTAGGACTGCTGTGCGGAACACTGGGTTACCCTCAGCATCGTTAATAGTGTCGATAAGTTGGAACTCAATCTGCACCCTGTACTTCTGCGTCCACTCGATGAGTCGCGACTTGTAGTTCTGCTCGGTCTTGACGAGTTCACGCAGGTCGAGATTCTCGGCAATTATCTTCCTCTCTATAAAGTCTTTGCAGGCTTTATAGCCTCGATCTAGGTATATGGCTCCCACAAGCGCTTCAACGGCGTTGCCGCTGATGTAGGAGTTATGGCTCGACGAGTGTGTCGATGCCCTCACGTGCGACTCAAGGCGGAAAACTTTGCCTATGCGGTTGAGACTCTCGCGCTGCACAATCTTGGCGCGTGTGCTGGTGAGGAATCCCTCGTGCTTCTTAGGGTATCGGTCGTAGAGGTAGGCTCCCACCACGGCGTCGAGGATGGCGTCGCCCAAAAACTCCAGGCGCTCATTGTTGGCCCACCGCCCGTCGGCAGTCTTCACTGGCATTGAGCGATGCACGAATGCCAACTTATAGTACTCAATGTGAAGCGGATAAAACCCTGTTATGCCATGAATAAAAACATAAAGTTCCTTTTCCTTAGCGAAAAGGAACTTTATGACTGATATGATTCTGTCAAACAAGGTCGCGGAGTCTTTAATCAATAGGCAAAACCGCCATAGCACTCCACTGTGATGGTAAATCCTAAAGTGGCTTTTACCTTTTCAAAAAAGTTTAACAAATCAATACTTCTTCACGATAAGGCTGGCGTTGTGACCGCCGAAGCCGAAGGTGTTGGACAATGCCACTTTTACCTCGCGGCGCTGAGCCTTGTTGAATGTGAAGTTGAGGTTGTAGTCGATGTTTTCGTCGTTGTCACCGTCAATGTGGTTGATAGTGGGAGGAACGATGTCTTCCTGGCAGGCCTTCACACAGAACAGAGCCTCCATAGCGCCGGTGGCTCCGAGCATATGGCCGGTCATCGACTTGGTAGAGCTGATATTGAGCTCATAGGCATGCTTGCCAAACACCTCGATTATCGCCTGTGCCTCGCTCAGGTCGCCAATGGGAGTGGAGGTGCCGTGCACGTTGATATAGTCAACATCGTTGGCCGAGATTCCAGCATCCATAAGAGCGCGCTTCATCACGAGCGATGCGCCAAGGCCCTCGGGATGGCTGGCGGTAATGTGGTAGGCATCGGCACTCATGCCGCCGCCAATCACCTCGCCATAAATCTTAGCACCGCGTGCCAGAGCGTGCTCCAGCTCCTCAAAGACGAGCGTCACGCTGCCCTCGCCCATCACGAAACCGTCGCGTGAGCCGCTAAAAGGACGCGAAGCGGTGGCAGGATCGTCGTTGCGGGTGGAGATGGCCCTCATTGAGTTGAAACCACCCACACCGGCAGGATATATAGCTGCCTCCGAGCCACCAGTGACGATAGCTGTTGCCTTGCCCAAGCGCACGTAGTTGAAAGCGTCGATAAGGGCGTTGGTCGATGTGGCGCAAGCCGACACGATGCCAAAGTTAGGACCGCGCAGCCCCCACTTTATCGAAATGTGGCCGGCAGCGATGTCGGCAATCATCATCGGGATAAAGAATGGGTTGTACTTAGGACCCTTCTCCTCATTCTTGGCATAGTAGCCTGCCTCTTGCTCGAAGGTGTGAAGACCGCCAATGCCAGAACCGTAGATTACGCCTATCTCGTTGCGGTCAACCTTCTCGTCGTCAAGAAGCCTAGAGTCGGTAAGAGCCTGGGTGGCACTTGCCATGGCATAGTGGCAGTAGAGGTCCATGCGACGAGCGTCGCGACGGTCCAAATACTCCTCCACATTAAAGTTCTTGACCTCGCAAGCAAACTGTGTCTTGAACAATGAGGCATCAAAATGAGTAATAGGTCCTGCACCGCTCACTCCGGCAATGGCGTTCTTCCAAGTGGTTTCTACGTCATTACCTAGTGGAGTGATGGCACCAAGACCTGTTACCACAACTCTCTTTAATTCCATAAAATAGGATATGAGTTTCTATCAAGCTTTAGCAGCCTCGATGAAGGAAACAGCGTCGCCCACTGTTTGAATCTTCTCGGTTTCTGCGTCGGGGATAGTAATGTCAAATTCCTTCTCAAGGTCCATAATGAGCTCTACAGTGTCGAGGCTGTCGGCACCAAGATCCTGTGCAAATGTTGCCTCAGGAGTGACTTGTGACTCACTAACACCTAATCTCTCAACGATAATCGCTGTTACTCTTTCTTGAATTTCTGACATAATTGTATGAATTTTAAATTGTTAAATAAATTATTTCCAAATTTTGCGGTGCAAAGTAAGGCATTATTTTTCAAATAGAAAAGCAAAAGAACAATATTTTGTCCACAAACACCCTATTTTTGTGCAAAAATTACTTAACGAGGCTTAAAACTAGTAACTTAGAAACACAAAATGACCTTTTTTAACAGTGTGACAGCACATTTCATCGAATTTTCGCGTCTCATTTCTCTGAATATTTATGAGATTTTTCGGTAATAATCATGTCTATATTCGCCGAAATGCCATGTCACATTATTTGACCCAAAACGCTGGTCGCCGCGCGCTCTTGCGCCACCAGTTTTTCACCCGTTTTGTGGCCTTTGACTAAGAAAGATTATAAGGGTTTAATCGCAAGAATATTTTTGCTATTTTATTTTGATTATTCTTGAGTGAACAGAAATTTACAGGCGACTAAGATTTCAGTCAAAAGAGCTGCTGCTCAAGGAGTTCACTAGCGTCGGCCACGCAGCCTTCGCAGGAGCGAAGCACTTGTCCGGTGCCCACACCTTTTAGCAATTTGCACTGAGTGGCGCCGTTGCGGGCCTGAAACTCGGTCATTATCTTGCTCATCACTTTGCGCGAGCGCAGTTTGTCACGCGTCACCAACCCAACAACTATAGCTGCCCCTGTGAGCGCTCCGCATGTGCCTTCCATGTTTCCCATACCGCTACCGAAGGCGTTGCCTAACGCCATCGCCGTCTCCTCGTCGATGCCCGCCAAGTCGGCGTAGGTAGCTATCACTGCCTGAGCGCAGTTACACGTTTTCTTTCTCTCGGCTGCCAGATGTTTTCTTGTTTCCATTTGTCTGATTAGTTATTTTCTGCACAAAGGTAGTGCATTTCATGCAATTCAACAATATTATTCTCTGATGATATTTGTAATTTGCACGCAAATGAGTACATTTGCGGCGATTTATGCTACAGATAATTCTCATAATGGCGGCGGGGATAGCCACAGGGTGGCTCCTGCGCAAGCGCACGTTCAAGTTCATCAACACGCTACTAATCGTGCTGGTGTGGGCGTTGCTGTTCTTTCTAGGCGTGGAGGCCGGCGAGAACCCCGCGGTCATTGAGGGACTTAAGGATCTGGGTCTTGAGGCGCTGCTGCTATCTGTTGCCGGCACAGCAGGCAGTATAGCCCTAGCTTGGGAGCTGTGGAAGTTCATTAGGCGCAAGGAAGGAGGCAAGCGATGAAAGGGAGCCTGATAATAGTGGCCTTCTTCGTGGCAGGCATCATTGTGGGCGTCACCCATCTGCTGCCACCTATGAGCAGCTTGGGCAACATCAGCTACATCACGCTGTGTGCACTTATCTTCCTGGTGGGCTTTATGATTGGTAACGACTCCGAAATTTTCAAGAAGTTCCGACGCCTCAACCGCCTCTACATGCTGTTGCCGCTTATGACCATTGTGGGCACGCTGGCAGGCTGCGCCATTACCACTCTCCTACTCCCTCACCGCTCGCTCAGCGACTGTCTTGCCGTTGGCTCTGGAATGGGCTACTACTCGCTCTCGAGCGTGCTAATCACCCAATACAAGGGCGCCGAACTTGGCACCGTGGCACTGCTGGCAAACATCGTGCGCGAGGTCATAACACTACTTGGCGCACCGCTTATGGTGCGGTGGTTCGGCAAATTGGCTCCCATCTCGGTGGGCGGCGCCACGACTATGGACACCACACTCCCCATCCTCACCCGCGCCTGCGGCAAGGATTTCGTCATCGTATCCATCTTCCACGGCTTCATCGTCGATTTCAGCGTGCCGCTGCTCGTCACATTCTTCGCCAGCTTATAAAGGGATAATGGGTAAAGGGTAAGGGGTAAGGGGGCTGCGCCTTGATTTAATGCACAATTCATAATGCATAATGCACAATTGAGCTGCGCCTGGTCAGGGGGCGCTGCGCCCTTCCATCCTCCATCCCCGATCCTCCATCCCCAATCCCCTCAAAAAAACATCCCCGCCGAGGTATGGGCAGGGATGTCGTTGAAGTGTGGCGTTACTCGCCATCATCTTCTTGCTCGTTTTGTTTCCTGAGCCTGTTTTCTTTCTTGCTCGAGGAACTGCTTGTGTCTTTCTCTTCGCTAAGGTCAATTTCCTGCTTTTGGCTGTCGATGACTCGGTATTGCAGGTAGGCCAGGTCTTGGTCGGGCATTATCTTGAATTTGCGCCCAAACTCTCTGCGCCATTTCGTGTAGAGGCTGATAAAGCCTTTCTTGAGATAGGCATCGACAAATGGATGGACATACATAATGAAACCTTTCACGCCCAGGTCGTTGACAAGGTAATCAATCTTATCCTTGAGGCGGTCGGTGAATAGCAGCGAAGGCATGATCTCCCCTTTACCTCCACAAGAGGGGCACGTCTCGCTAGTGGCGATATCGAGCGCGGGTCGCACTCGTTGACGGGTAATCTGCATCAGTCCAAACTTGCTCAGCGGCAAGATGTTGTGTCGTGCTCGGTCTTTCTGCATCACTTCCTTCATGTGGTCGTAGAGAGCTTGACGGTGCTCACTCTTGGCCATGTCGATGAAGTCGATGACTATGATGCCTCCCATGTCTCGTAGCCTGAACTGGCGCGCTATCTCGTCGGCTGCCAGCAGGTTCACGTCGAGAGCGTTGCTCTCCTGGTCGGTAGTCTTGCGTGACCTGTTACCCGAGTTCACATCGATGACGTGCAATGCCTCGGTGCTTTCAATAATTATGTATGCGCCCGAACGGAACGAAACCGTTTTTCCGAACGACGACTTCATCTGCCTAGTGACATTAAACTTGTCGAAGATGGGCATGTCGTCGCTGTAAATCTTCACGATGTCGCCACGGTCGGGGGCGATTAGGCTCACATAGTTGTGAATCTGCTCATAAATCTCAGCATTATTCACATGGATACTCTCAAAATCGGGGCTGAAGATGTCGCGTATCAAACTCACTGCCCTGCTGTCCTCCTCATAGAGCAGGCTTGGCGCGGTGCTGTAGTTGATTTTTGCTACACTCTCTTCCCAGCATTTCATGAGCACTCTCAGCTCGCTATTTAACTCGGCGGCGCGCTTGTTCTCGGCCGAGGTCCTGACGATGATGCCAAAGTTCTTTGGCTTGATGCTCTCCACCAGGCGGCGCAGGCGCATCTTCTCGGCGCGGTCCTTAATCTTCTGCGATACCAGAATCTTGTTGTTAAACGGTATCAGCACCAGGAACCTTCCTGTAAAAGTGATTTCGGTCGTCAGGCGGGGACCTTTGGTCGATATCGGCTCTTTAGAGATCTGCACTATCAGTTCCTGCCCCTGGGTGAGCACGTCGGTGACTGAGCCATGCTTGTCGATATCGGGCTGCAGTTTCATCTTCGAGAGGTTTACCGGACGCTTGCCGGCGCTCTCTTTCACCTGCTTGACAAACTCGCAATAGCTGCTGAATTGTGAGCCCAAATCAAGGTAATGAAGGAAAGCCTCTTTGCCATATCCCACATTGACGAATGCGGCATTCAGGCCTGGCATGAGCTTCTTTACCTTGGCAAAATAGAGGTTACCCACTGCATAGGAAGCGTCGCGTGCCTCCTTTTGAAGCGACATCAGCCTTCCGTCTTCAAGTAAGGCAGTGCTGATGCTTGTGGGCCGAACGTCAACAATCAGTTCACTTTTCATTGTGAATTATTTAGTGTACTCTCTGATCGCCACCACACATTATATAATATATTAAAGGCAGCCCTACGAGAGTGAGATCAAGTCCCCGGCAAGGGGATGCTATACAAAAAGAACAAACCAATTAATGTCACCCGTTATGCCACAAAGCACACAAGAGCACCCATTGATTGGCCTGTTCTTCCTATAGACTCATTTAGAAAAATCACTTCTTGTTCTTGTGGCGATTCTTTCTAAGTCTTTTTTTGCGCTTATGCGTAGCCATCTTGTGGCCTTTTCTCTTTTTTCCGCTTGGCATTGTAATTGATGTTTAGAAATTTAACTTCTGTGTCAAGGATTATTTCTTAACTTGCTCCATGAACACCTTAGCTGGCTTGAAAGCTGGGATTTTGTGCTCTGGGATGATGATTGAAGTCTTAGCTGAAATGTTGCGAGCAACCTTCTGCGAACGTGTTTTTACGATAAAACTACCGAAACCTCTCAAGTAAACGTTCTCACCCTCAGCGAGTGAATCCTTTACGGTTTCCATAAATTTCTCAATAGTCTCCAAAACTGAGGCCTTGTCAATGCCTGTTGATTTAGCGATTTCGCTTACGATATCTGCTTTAGTCATTTTAGTAAAAATTTAAAGTTTATTTTTAAAAATCAATTTACTCTCATTTTTTGAGGTCACATAACTTATTCACTTGTCTTAAAAAACGAGTAAATCGCCTAAAAAACAAGCAAATAAATGATACCCTCATTTTTTGCAAGTGCAAATATCGTACTTTTTTTTTAATTACAATATATTTTTCCACAAAAATTATCGTTTTTTTTAGTTTTTTTCTCATTTTCAGCATTTTTACCCCCTTTTTTCTGACTATAAAAGAGGATTTAGCTGGCAAAAAGGCGCAAGAAAGATAGCTGCAAGTTCTATATGTTGCAATGCCATCATAACTAATTACTGAAAACTTCTCATTACTTTTGCAGGCGCAGAGTGAGGCGTGGCGTTTGCGGCCTCGTTCTTCTATCGTCTTTCTTGTTCTCATAAAAAGCAGATGATTTTCTCTGGATAAAAACATCGTGATTTGAGAAAAATCTTTTATCTTTGCATTGCATCGCACTGCAATCACATCACATATCTTAATATGCAACATTTTACAACGGTTTTCATTGACATAGACGACACGCTATGGTGGTTTTCACGAAATAGTGAAGTGGCACTTGAAACCACCTTCAGGCTCATGGGGTGCGGCAATTGGTGCAAAAGCTATGACGCATTTCATGAACACTATGAGCATTTTAACCATGAGTTGTGGCAGCTTTACAACCAAGGAGCTGTTGAGAAGGAAGTGCTAGAAGTGAAGCGGTTTGAGCAGGCCCTTGAAGCCAGCCACTATTGTTGTGATGATGTGGATGAGCTTGCGGCGGCAATGAACACATGCTATCTCAATCAGCTGGTAAGGCAAGAGCATCTGATGCCTGGCGCATTGGAACTGCTGCAATATCTGCACGACAAGGGATATGAGATCAACACCCTCAGCAATGGATTCAAGGGAGTGCAGGAGCGCAAACTCGAGGCTGGAGGCATGAACAGATACATCACTCACGTGGTGTTAAGCGAGGACTGTGGCATCACAAAACCCAGGCGTGGCATCTACGACTATGCCATGAGCGTGTGCGGAGCCAAGCCTCACGAAATTGTGATGATTGGCGACGACCCAACAACCGACATCCCCGGAGCTAAAAACGCCGGTTGGAAGACCATCTATCTCAACACCCGCAATGTCCCCTGCCCCATCGCCGATCACACAGTATCATCACTGCTAGACGTGAAAAAGATTTTGTGATAATAGACAACGACAAAGCGACAAAAGCAAAAAACTGGATGCTGATTACTGAAAACTGAAAACTAATTACTACTTTTGCAGGCGCAAATAGAGGTGTTGCGTTCGCCCACCTCGAAACGATAAACGAAAAACGATAAACGAAAAACGAAAAACCAATATATGGAACAAGAACAGAAACTGAAGCTCGAAGAGCAAATCATATTGATGCTGAAGACGGTGTTTGACCCAGAGATACCGGTTGACGTCTATAGCCTGGGGCTGGTATATAAGATTGACCTACAGGACAGTGGCGATGTGGTAATCGACATGACACTCACCGCCCCCAACTGCCCTATGGCCGACTTCATCTTTGAGGACGTGCGCCAAAAGGTGGAGAGCATCGACGGCATCAACTCCTGCACCGTCAACCTGGTGTATGAACCCGAATGGGACGTACGCATGATGAGCGATGAAGCGAAACTAGAACTCGGATTTGACCTGGATTGACCTCTACCCAACTATAGCATGAAAAAAGCCTATTTCCTATCGGACGCACATCTGGGTGCGCGTTATATCACCGACAAGCGTGAGCACGAAGGCCGCTTGGTCGCCTTCCTCGACAGCATCAAGGACGATGCCGCCGAGCTCTTCCTGATGGGCGACATCCTCGACTACTGGTATGAATATAAATATGTGGTGCCACGCGGACATATCAGGTTTCTGGGCAAACTTGCCGAACTAGCCGACGCGGGAGTTAAAATCTATTGGTTTACAGGCAACCACGATGTGTGGCTCTTCGACTACCTTGCCACTGAGGTAGGGCTTAAAGTGCTAAAAGGCAACACCATGATGGAGATTCTGGGACACCAATTCCTTCTCTCACATGGTGACGACGTGGGTTATCAGCGACCCATGTACCGCTTCACTCGCTGGTGCTTCTATAACCCCGTGTGCCAGTGGCTTTATGCCAGCGTGCATCCGCGATGGACCTACACCATTGCCACTGGGTGGTCAAATAATAATCGCGTCACCCGCCCACAAGCCGACGAGGAGAGACTTAAACAGGTGTGCAGCAAGCGCCTAGAGGCTTTCTGCAATGAGCACGCCGCCGAGCACCCCGAGGTGCAGCACTACGTGTTTGGGCATATCCACCTAGCACAACATTTGACCCTCAACGGCGACCGCACGATGACCATCCTCGGCGACTGGATCGATCAATACACTTACGCCACCTTCGATGGCAAAGAAATCACCCTCCACAAATTTGATGTTAAATAACATATTTTTATATCTCATTGAATTACAGCCCGTTCCATTAAAGCCATTTTTTTTCTTACAAAAAAGTATGGCTTATTCAAAAATTATGCATACCTTTGCAGCGCAAAACAAAATACAAGGTCATTGAAGAATTTTTGAAACTTTCCAATCTTTCCCATCCAGAACACATAGTCTGGATTTTTTTGGAAAGGCAACCGCAATCGTTTGCATCAACTTTCATTCAAGTTGCTGCAATAGCGGATGCAACAAGCTTTCTTTCAATTGGATTGCATAACTAACAAAAACTTTCTAATTTGAAATAAATGCGTAAATCTAAATAAGAAAAAACTTTGAAAGCATAACTTTGCATTTAGAATAAACCTCAAAACATTCTTTTATTACCTTACACACAAATTATTACCTATTGAATGCTTGGCAAGGATCATTTGACGAAAATAATCCTTGCCAAAATTTTTTATGATGATTAAATAGGGGATAAAGGAGATAAAGGAATCAAAGGAGTTAAAACATTTTCTCCATTTGGCTTGTGCATTATGAATTGCGTGATTTCCCCATGGCGTTTAAGGTCTTGATGCCTAATGGAATTGCAAGGAGGAAAGAGGCTGTGTCGGCTACCGCTTGGGCAATTTCCACACCCAGAAAGCCGAGCAGCCAGTTGCCCAAGAACAATGCGGGGATAAGGAAGATGCCCTGACGCGCCATTGCGATGATGACGGCAGGCACGGTGCGGCGGATGTTCTGCAAATACATATTAACCATCACCACAAATCCCGTCAAGGGGAACGACAGGCACTGAAATCGCAGTACCTCGGTTCCTATGCGGCTCACCTCGGGGTCACTTTCCACAAATAGCGACACAAGTTCCTTGGCAAAGATAAATCCAGCCACGGCCAGCACGGTGCAGTAGATGGTCGAGACCTTGCAGCTGTGAATGAAGGCTGCGCGCACTCGGTCAAACTTCCCTGCGCCATAGTTAAAGCCGCACACTGGCTGGAATCCCTGTCCGTAGCCTATCATCGCGGCGCTGGCAAGCATGGTGATGCGGCTCACCACCGAGAAGCTGGCAATCGCCGAGTCGCCATAGAGTCCCGCCACATGGTTAAGGATAAGGGCCGCGATGCCCATCATTGACTGTCGAGCCAGCGACGGCAATCCGCCAGCGGCAATATCGCGGTAACGCTGCATTGATGGCTTGAACTGTGACAGTCTGATAGCCACTCCTCCCCTCTTCCCAGAAAGCATTAGCATGAGCGTGAAACTCACAATCTGCGATAGAGCAGTTGCCATGCCCGCACCTTTCACTCCAAGTCCCAGCCCGAAGATGAAGATGGGGTCGAGCGCCACGTTCAGCACCGCGCCTGTCATGATGCCGAGCATCGAGAGCATGGCGTTGCCCTGATGACGCATCAAGTTGTTGAGCGTGAAGCAGCTCATGATAAACGGCGTTCCGAGCAAGATAAATGTGAAATAGTCGCAGGCATAGGGCAAAATGGTCTCGGTGGAGCCAAAGAAACGAAGCACAGGCTGCATGAAGACAAAGCCAATAATAGCTATTATAGCACCTGTGAGCCACGTAGATACAAGTCCCACCGATGCCATCACGCCAGCATTGTGGCTGTCTTCATGCCCCAAAGCGCGCGAGATGTAGTTACCTGCGCCTTGACCAAAGAAGAAAGCGATGCTCTGCACTATCGACATATAGGAGAACACTATGCCCAGAGCCGCCACGCTCTGAGTATTGATTTGCCCAACGAAGAAAGTATCGACGAGGTTATAGATGCCCGTCACGAGCATACTAACCATAGCAGGCACAGCAAGCCCTGTGACCAACCGCCCCACTGGTTCGGTGGTCAACTTCACAAATTTCTCATGCTGTGCTTGACTATTATTGTGCTGCTGCATCGTCGTTAATTCTGCATTCTGAATTCGTGCATTATAAATTGTGCATTATGAATTGATTTACCCTTGCCCCTGGCTTTTGGGTGTGACGCCTGGAGTGGGTGGAGTGATGTGAAGTGGACGAATATATTCATTACTGAAATCGTCAATCATCCAAAATGAATGCTCCGAAAAACCTATCTCAACAATGTTTTTGGCACTCACTTCCGCTGGCAGCATCAAGATTCCACGCACACGGCCATTCTGGTCACAAATTTGGATGCCAGCATTGGTAACTACCCAAAGGTTTCCTGCACCATCAAATGCCATAGCACTTACAGTGAGCAGTGAATTGTCATAGCTGTGCAGCCAGTAGAATGGCTGGCCATTCTGTTCCATGCCATTCTCATCTATGGTGTATTGCCACAGGCAGTTAGTGCCTGACTGGGGCTTCACCATCAATTTCCCGTCGGGATAAACAGCTTTTATAGTGTCGGGGTGAGCCAACCTCTTATGTCTTGGCCCTGAGTCAGATGTGGCCCAGCCGCGGTCATCCACTAGCATAGTGTCGAGTAGGTTGTTCTGAGTCTTGCCGCACTTGGGAGACTCGCCTCGCCACATCCATTCCATGACTTCGGGGAAAATCTCGTTGGCACGTTTCACACCGTGGTTGCAGTCGCTCCAGTCGTAGCGGGCATCGTAGCCAGCAAAGTCGAGCGCTGAGGCAAGCATGCGGTTTCCCTCATACCAATGACCAAACAAGGCGTTCCACACATCGTTGGTGCCGTCTTGCAGGAAGATGCGCAATGGCCGCGGCTCACTCTTGCGAACTATAGCTTGCAAGTCGTTGCCGCCACGCATCGCCACAAAGGTGCCCACGCCGCTGAAAACTCGGCTGAACAAGTCGGGGCGATGCCAAGCTGCCGTGAACGCCGCTATGCCTCCGCTGCTAAGGCCAAAAATCATGCCACCTTGACGCGACGATCTAATTGGAAACCCTTTGGCAGTTTTAAGCCGCTCAACGGCTGGCAACACATCCTCCACAAGAAAGGAGACAAACTTGTCGTTCGTCATATCAAATTCGTTGCTGCGGTTGTAGCGCACCACGTTGCCGTCCTTGTCCTTGATGACACCTGGCTGGATAAACACACCGATGGTCACAGGCATTTTGCCGGCAGTGATAAGACTATCCATCACATGCGGTGCGTTGCACAAGATTCCATCAAGCCCCACATAGAGGCACGCACGCGTCTTGCCGTCATAAGCATCGGGGACGTAAACCTGAATTTCGCGCTCAGTACCAGGATAATACTTGTCACTACTCTTGAGATTGAACTTTATTATCTCATGCGCATTGGCCGTCATGCCTATCAATAGCATCACTAGCGCAAGAATCAAACCATGTCGTTTCATAGCAGGATAGTTTTTATTTTCCGCACAAAGTTAGCACTTTTTTCCCAATCAACGAAAAAAAGGAAAAAATCAGCAAAAGGGGTCGGTTCTCTTTTGCCGATTTTCAGAAAGAAACGACAAAAACGGCAAAAAGGGTCGGTTCTCTTTTGCCGATTTTCAGAAAGAAACGACAAAAACGGCAAAAAGGGGCGGTTCTTTTTTGCTGATTTTGGGGTGAGAAATTTGGAATGAATGAACAATAATCTCAAAAACAATCCTCATAATCCCTAATTTCACAAAAATATGACTAACTTTGCACATTATTTAGAATTTAGAGCAAAAAAACGATATGGAAACCAAGAGCAAGAAACTGAAGCCACTCGCTGGCATGACACTGCAAGAACTGCGTGAAGTAACTGCCGGATTAGGCATGCCCAAATTTGTCGCCACCCAACTCGCCGACTGGATTTACAACAAGCGAGTAAACTCGTTTGAGGAAATGCGCAACATCTCCAAAGCCAACAAGGAACTGCTATCGCAGCAGTACTGCGTGGGTCTTTATGGCCCACAGAGCGCTCAGTCGAGCGAAGACGGCACCATCAAGTATCTATTCGACGCTGGCGGCGACAAGGCGGTAGAGAGCGTCTTCATCCCCGAGGATGACCGTGCCACGCTGTGCATCTCGTCACAGAAGGGCTGTCGCATGAACTGCTACTTCTGCATGACTGGCCGCCAGGGTTTCCATGGCAATCTCACTGCCAACCAAATCATCAATCAGGTGCTCAGCGTGCCACAGAGCCAAGATCTCACCAACGTTGTATTCATGGGCATGGGCGAGCCTCTTGACAACCTAGATAATGTACTCAAAGTCATTGACATTCTCACCGCCGATTGGGGATTGGCATGGAGCCCCAAGCGTATTACCGTCTCAACCGTGGGCGTAAAGAATGCCCTCAAAGTGCTGTGCGAGACCACAAGCGTACACATCGCAGTGAGCGTGCACAACGCCATTGAGGATGAGCGCAGCCAACTGATGCCAATCGAGAATGCCTACCACATCAAGGAGGTTATGGAGCTGCTCGGCAAATACGACTTCGCCCACCAGCGCCGTCTCTCAGTGGAATATATCATGTGGCAATGGTTCAACGACGACATCAAGCACGCCGAGGCTCTGCGCGAGATTTTGCCCAACGAGCATGTGCGGGTAAACCTCATCCGCTACCACATGATTCCCGGTGCCGCCAAGCTGCGCACCTCGAGCGATGAGCGCATGGCCTACTTCCGCGACTACCTCAACAGCAAGGGCATAACCTGTACCATCCGCCGTAGCCGTGGCGAAGACATCAGCGCCGCCTGCGGCATGCTCGCCGGCAAAGTGAAAGATACAGAGAAAGACGAAGACAAGAAAACAAAGAAACCTGCAAAACCAACAAAATAACGACTGCAGATTTTACAGGTAGGTTCAAGTATTATTCCTTGATACCGCCATAATAACACTCACCCTATCCACCTAAAAAGGAGGACAGGGTGAGTCTTTTAATTGAAAAATATCTTTAATTCCTCTTTATTTTCCCACAGGTGCTGTGGGGTTGAAGTAGTAGTTGTCGTTACTCTTGTTACCGTCCTCAAGTTCTTGGTCAATGTTCTCGTACTCGCTGTGCATGCTCTTGTACTCGGGAACAAACTGCTTCATGCTCTTGACCATGTCGTGAATGCTGCCGCTTTGGGCGAGTTCTATGATATTGTCGATGTTGTTGCACACGTCGAGGTAATCGTACTTGCGCACTTGGGCAATCATGATTTTCTCATTATCGGTCTTGATAGTGTTTTCCTTGTCGTTGAGTAGCTCTTCATAAAGCTTCTCACCAGGGCGCAGACCAATCTCCTCAATCTTGATGTCGAGGTGAGGCCTAAGGCCTGCCAGCGAAATCATGCGGGTAGCTAGGTCGTAGATGCGCACTGGCTGACCCATATCGAAGATATAAATCTCGCCGCCATGCCCCATACATCCAGCCTCAAGCACGAGCGAGCATGCCTCGGGAATAGTCATAAAGTAGCGGATAATGTCGCGGTGAGTGACAGTGACTGGGCCACCATTCTCTATCTGCTTGCGGAACAGCGGAATAACCGAACCGTTGCTACCCAACACATTGCCAAAGCGAGTGGTGATGAACTGAGTGTGCTTGCCCATCTTCTGAGCATCGACGATCAGCGACTGGCAGTAAATCTCGGCAAGGCGTTTTGTGCAGCCCATAATGTTACTGGGGTTCACCGCCTTATCGGTAGATACCATCACAAATTTATACACGTCATATTTCAACGCAAGGTCGGCGATGTTCTTCGTGCCTTCCACGTTGGTAAGCACTGCCTCAGTGGGGTTAAGCTCCATCATGGGCACATGCTTATAGGCAGCAGCGTGGAACACATA
Organism: Muribaculaceae bacterium; assembly: GCA_017618355.1. Taxonomy (GTDB): domain Bacteria; phylum Bacteroidota; class Bacteroidia; order Bacteroidales; family Muribaculaceae; genus Sodaliphilus. The sequence continues at coordinate 1,419 of JAFZUL010000152.1, read as the reverse complement.
TTTAGGCCTGAACTGCTTGAAAGCCGCCTCCATACGGTCATGGTTGTGAACATCGCCCATATAGAGCACCACATTGGCATTAGGAAATTCCTTCTTCATCTCCAGGCTCATGTCGTGCATCGGCGTCTCGGCTTGGTCAACAAGTATAATCTGCTTTGCCTTGTAGCTCGCCACCTGACGCACTATCTCGCTGCCTATCGAGCCGCATGCGCCGGTAATCAACACAACCGAATCCTTGATGTGTGAGCGCACGAGGGTATTGTTCAGCACAATGGGTTCGCGGCCCAGCAAGTCCTCAATCTGAATCTCTTTGATATAGGTGGAGATGTTGGAGCCATCACGTTCATCGTCAAGCTCAAACTCCTCCACTTTGTTAATTGCCAGCAAGGCGATGTTGTTCTCTATAAATTTGTCGGCGAAGCCGTTGCGCATCAACTTGATAGCCGATGAGTCAAAAATCAAGGCATGGATGCCACCTCCCACGAAAATGTTTGCCACATCATCGCTGTTATATTTATAAACCTTAAAGCCATTGATTTCATCCTTGTCCTTGCCGCTCTTGATACTCAGCAACCCCACTGGCTCATATTTGCCGCCAATCTCGTTCTTGAGGGCGTTGGCGAGAATCAGCGAATCGAGCGATGTGCCCAGCACGAGCACCTTACGGCGCTTGCTCTCGGTAACCGTTATACGGGCATACATATACTTGATTACCAGACGCTCTACCGTCAGCATGGCAAACGCTAGAACTCCAATATATATTACGCCCCAATAGCTAAACAGCACATCATTGAAGATGGTACTCCATATCATATTGATTATCATCAAAATGATGGTTGACATGAATACCACAATAAACTCTCGGTACAAGTCCTCAATCACCGACAGGCGTATGATACAGGTGTAACTTTTTGAGAAATATGTCACCAGGCCATAAACTGCGACTATCAGCACCAGATTGCGCAAATTGACAAATGTTGTGGTGCCAGCTTGGTGATTAAGACTTGACCAAACGAAGATGCCGTAACTGCATGCAACAAGCACCATGTCGATGAGAAGAATCATCCATCGTGGAACTGTGTTGGTTTTCAAACTTTTAAACCATTTCAGTTCAAATAGTTGTCGTATTAATGTATCTATCATTATAGACCAATTAAACTATTGTAAACGGAGAGAGGTTAACAGAACACCCCCTAAAAACTTTGACCACCCCCGCACCGCATCGCGAACGAGAAAGGCAGTCATTTCATTTTGTGGTGCAAATTTACTATAATATTTCCGAAATATACAACTTTGTGCCTTAGTTTTTTTTAGTTTTGCTATTTTTGAGACACTTTTTTGAAAAAAGACAAATACAAATCAACATCAAATCTCAATTGTTTATAAACGTAATTTTCAGTTCTTAAATATTAATTTATA
>JAFZUL010000017.1 GCA_017618355.1 Muribaculaceae bacterium | reverse complement strand
TACTAAATTATTAACCTCTATCGGTAAATAATTATCCCAAGTATCGGGAGTATAATGACATGAGAATCAATAGGTCACCTCCATTAATAAAGATAATCTCTAGCTAATGATAACCGTCATTATCACGACTTGTGATAAGACCGGTATGTGGGTGGACCTTTCCCTGTGTGCCGACTATGACGAGTTCATGCAGGTGTGCCGTCAAATCGTGTTCGATGAGGAAGATCCGGATTTCATGTTCCAGGACATGCAGAATTGGCCGGACTCATGGTATGACGAGAGCTCACTGGATGAGGACACCTTCGAGCGCATCCAAGAGTTTGCAGAGCTTGACGATGATGAGCGCGAGGCTTTCGAGGCTTTCATGGATGTTCGCTGCGACAGTGACGTTACCTTCGAGGAGTTCCGCGAGGCTTACTGCGGTAAGTGGAACAGCGAGGAAGAGTATGCCGAACAGCTTGTCGATGAGCTGGGAATCCTTGACGAGGTGCCCGAGCACCTGCGCCGCTTCTTTGACATGGAGGCTTACGCAGAGGAGCTTTTCCGCTATGATTATGACTACCAAGATGGATTTGTCTACAGAGTCAGTTGATGTTCATAAATGATGATGTGGAGCCGCCTCACAAGGGCGGCTTTACTTTTATAGTGCTTTTCCACATTTATTTTGTTCAATTTTTGAACGCAAGTTGTTGATAGAATGTTTTTTATGTAATTTTGCAGCATGGAAAATAATTCTATGAGCAACTATTTGATATACCTTAAATTTGAGCCATATCTAGCCCAGTGGTTCATCCATGAGATGGGTGGAACCTCGCCAGTGGAACTGCCACGTGGCTCGGCGGAATCGGACATACTGCAGCTGTTTCTGAAAAAGCAGCCTGAGGATGTGCCTCAAGAGTGCAGAGAAGATGCAAATCTGATTATCGCCATACCCTACTTCAAGCGCAAAGACCCTCGCACATACAACCATCTGCCGCCAAAAGCGGTGCATTGCCTGCACAAGTGCATACGCAACAGATTCGACGTGCAGCTGTGGAATGATCTTCACCTGGTTCACCCTAAATCGAAAATGCTGAAGGAACTGATTGAGGCGTGGATGGAGAACCATGGGATTGAATTCACGGAGACGAACTGGTGCGCCATATCCAAAAGATACCAACGAAAAAGAGAAATATATTTGAGGAAAAAAACGAAAAAAAACGAATCGACTTCAGAGTGATTTTTGTCCACGAACCGACAAAGCAGACTTTTGCGGTTTTTGTGGTTTTTGCGACAAAACAGATTTTTCCGAATAACTGAATTTCATTAGACCATGATATCACAAAAAACTGAATTCGCTCTCCCGGGCATCAAGTCTATCGCATACGTTCCTTGTGATCTACTCCAAAGGAACAGCGACCTGAAATGTATGGCATCCCTGCCAGTGAGAGTGTTCACCACTCCTATTCCTATTATTATAAAAGGAGATGCTACTTGCAGCACAGTCTCGCAGTATGACAACAACGGGAGAACTGAAGTGACGACACTGAAATTTGATACACTGTCTCCTGTTCCATTGTCACAGCATATCGCTTTTATAGTGACTGACACGAATGACCACCAATTCCTAGTGGGACTGAGGGAAGCGCCATATCCCGTGATAAAAATCTCACACACGACAGGAACTCCGAGCGGAGATCCTGCGGTTTTGACTTACGAGGTGACATTCAGGGCGAAGAAATCCCTTATTCCACTATGGTAATCAGCGGATAAACCGTCTTTTACCACCTCTTTTATAGGGGGTAATTTTGTGGCATAATAATTCTTTTTACTATGCCACAATCTCAATACCATCTTCATCTGAAAGGCTATGTCGGAGGCATTGACTTCGACAGGAACTATGTGGACTATGTGCTTGCAAAAAACAAGGACAGCCAAGTCCATGTGCTGATTGACAGCTTGGGTGGCTCGCTCGCCACAGCTCTATCCATCGCCAGCGCATTCAAGGCTCATGGCGATGTGACGGTGCACTTCGTGGGGATGAACGCGAGTGCCGCCACGGTAGCCTCTCTGGGTGCGAAACACATATCTATCGACTCGTCGGCGATGTACCTGGTGCACAAGTGCAGCGCGGAGTTCTTTGAGTGGGGATCGCTGAACGCTGACCAGCTGGCGCAGGTGCGCGACAACTGCGAGGCTGCCATCCGTGACTTGAACAAGCTGGACAACAATGTGGCAACGATGTATGCCGGCAAATGCAGCAAGCCACAGGAAGACCTTCTTGACCTGATGAAAGATGGTGGATGGCTCACAGCAAAGGAAGCTAAGGAATGGGGATTCGTGGATGAGGTAACCGAATTCAACGAGGAGAAACCGGTACTTACCGATGCCGTGGCTTCAGCTATGGCATCGGCTGGCATTCCAATACCTAACATCCCGACAGACAGCAATGAGTCACTGTTCGCACGCTTCCTCGCTGCGCTGACATCGCTGTTCAAGCCAGGGAAGTTTGTGGCTCCATCCGAAAGGCAGGAAACGACAGCTGGACAGGAAGATGAGAGTAAAGAAAATGAAGAACACCTTGAAGTTAATAATTTTTGTAAACCCGAATCTATCACTATGAACCAAACACAGTCCTTTTCGCTCTTGGGCAAAGTCCTCAACGTCGAGGGCTTTGCCGTGGGTGAGAACGGCGTGACTCTCTCCATCGAGCAAATGCAGCAGGTGGAGAACGCTCTTGCCGAGCGTGACAAGCGTAACGCTGAACTCACCGAGCAGGTTGATGCACTGAAGGCAGCCCCTGCGGAGAAATCAAAGTCAGTGGTGGATGCACCACACGAGCAGAACGAGTCCTCGCAGTTCGAGGGCTTCGTGAAAACAGTGAACACTGCAAAAGAATTGTTTAACCAAGTACCTTAAATCTACAACATCATGGCAGGACAACTAATTGCTATCCCGCTTTCTGAATTTCAGGAGGCGGCTACTAAATGGCGCAAGGAACTCCTCTACCAGCCTATCATCGGCTGTCACGACACCTTGCAGCACATGACACCTCGCCCAGGCATCCGTTACAAGGAGAACGTGGGCACCATCAGCGGCACGGCGCAGTTTGCTCCATACAAACCCAGCCGCTCCTCGGACTTCAACCTGAACGTGGAGTACCGCACCCTTGAGACTTTCATGGGTTCGGTGCACTGTAAGTTCGAGCCCAACTCGGCGGCATCCACTATCCTCGGTTATATGGCAGCCACTAAGGGTGACGGACAGATGCGTGCACCTACTGCACTCCATGTGCTGACTCTGATTGCCAAGGGGCTTTCGGAGAAGCTTAATGACGCTATCTGGAATGGTGAGCGTAACGCTAACGGCGATACAACTCACGACCTTTTCGATGGCTTCGACACCATCACCCAGATGGAAATCGATGACGACAACATCAGTGTCGCCAACAAGAACTACATGAAGCTCACTGAGGAAATCACCACAGCCAACGCTCTTGACGTGGCGAAGGAGATTCTCTACTCTCTTGATCCACGCTTGCGCTCGCAAGACCTTATCATGTACTGCTCGCAGGACTTCGCGGACAAGTACAACGAGGCTATGCTGCTCACTCATGGTGGTATCAACTACTACAACAGCTTCTATCAGAACAC
>JAFZUL010000016.1 GCA_017618355.1 Muribaculaceae bacterium | reverse complement strand
TTTTCATTTTTCATTTTTTTCAAAAATGGGTATTAGCATTTTCCCCTATAAGGCGTCACATTTTGAACAAAAAAACCGAAGACCCCAGTTTGGGCCTTCGGTTAGAAATTCAGTATGTAATCTCTCATTACATCATGCCGCCCATTCCTCCCATGCCTGGATTACCTGCAGGCATTGGATTCTCCTCCTTCTTCTCGGCGATTACGCACTCTGTGGTGAGGAACATGCCAGCTATCGAAGCAGCGTTCTGCAAAGCAACGCGAGCAACCTTAGCTGGGTCGATGACGCCTGTCTCAAAGAGGTTCTCATACTTGTCGGTATAGGCATTGTAACCAAAGTCGCCCTCGCCTTCGCGAACCTTTTGAACAACTACTGCACCCTCAAGGCCTGCATTGTCAACTATCTGACGGAGAGGTTCCTCGATGGCACGACGCACGATGTGGATACCAGTGGTTTCATCAGCATTAGCGCCCTCCATCTTGTCAAGCACGTCAAGACAGCGGATGTAGGCCACGCCACCACCAGGCACGATACCCTCGGCAACGGCAGCGCGAGTAGCGCTCAAAGCGTCGTCAACACGGTCTTTCTTCTCCTTCATCTCAACCTCGCTGGGAGCACCAATGTAGAGCACTGCCACACCGCCTGCCAACTTGGCAAGACGCTCTTGCAGTTTCTCCTTGTCGTAGGTTGACTTGGTGGTCTCAATCTGAGCTTTGATTTGAGCAACACGGTCGGCAATGGCCTGTTTGTCGCCAGCGCCGTTTACGATTACTGTATTCTCTTTATTTACAGTCACTTTCTCAGCAGTGCCAAGCATATCGATAGTGGTGCCTTCGAGCTTCAGACCCTTCTCCTCACTGATAACGATGCCACCAGTAAGGGTTGCAATGTCCTCAAGCATCTCTTTGCGACGGTCACCAAAGCCTGGAGCCTTAACGGCACACACCTTCAACGAACCACGCAAGCGGTTAACTACAAGTGCTGCAAGTGCTTCGCTGTCAACGTCCTCACTAATAATGAGCAAAGGACGACCACTTTGTGCAGTAGCCTCGAGCACGGGAAGCATATCTTTGAGAACAGAGATTTTCTTGTCAAAAATCAGGATGAATGGACGCTCCATTTCGCACTCCATTTTCTCGGTGTTAGTTACGAAGTAGGGAGAGATATAGCCACGGTCAAACTGCATACCTTCAACCACATCTACATGGGTGTCAGTGCCTTTGGCCTCCTCCACGGTGATTACACCATCTTTGTTGACTTTCTTCATAGCTTCAGCAATGAGTTCGCCAATCTCTTGGTCGTTGTTGGCGCTCACGCGAGCCACGTTCTCAATCTTGCCAAAATCGTCGCCTACTTCCTGCGACTGAGCCTTGATTTGCTCAACCACAGCAGCAACGGCCTTGTCGATGCCACGTTTCACTGCCATAGGGTTGGCACCTGCGGCCACATTCTTGAGGCCTTCAGTGATAATTGACTGAGCAAGAACAGTAGCGGTGGTAGTTCCATCGCCAGCATCGTCACCGGTCTTTTGTGCTACCTCTTTAACAAGCTGTGCGCCAATGTTCTGGAACTCATCTTCAAGCTCCACTTCGCGTGCCACACTAACACCGTCTTTAGTGATATGGGGAGCACCAAATTTCTTGTCGAGAATCACGTTACGACCCTTAGGGCCAAGTGTAACCTTTACGGCATCGCTCAACTGGTCAACGCCTTTTTTCAGTTCTTCACGTGCTTTGATGTCAAATTTTATAATCTTTGCCATGATTTTTTCTCCTTATTCTTTATTAGTCTTCTACAATTGCCAAAATGTCACTCTGACGCATCATCAGCAGTTTTGCGCCATCTACCTCAATCTCGGTGCCGGCATACTTGCCATAGAGCACTGTATCACCAGCTTTTACTACCATTTCCTCGTCTTTGGTACCATGACCAACGGCTTTAACAATACCCTTCAAGGGTTTCTCTTTTGCGCTGTCGGGAATGATGATGCCGCCAGCAGTAACCTCTTCGGCTTTAGCAGGCTCAATAAGAACCCTGTCACTTAATGGTTTAATAGTCATTTTGTTATATGTTTTAAGTTAAATAAATTATTTGCAATATTAAAAATGCTCTAAACATCACTCTTTATTATGCACAATTTGTGCCAAAAGCACACTTTTTCACTCTAGCGACATTTTGTCATAATTTTTATTACGATTATTAAATAAAATAATGTATCTTTGCACTCGAATTTCTGAAATCAAACAAACATAAACAAACATAAACTAATAAAATCAGTATGACACAAACAATTCAAAAGTATTTAAATGATTCAACAGCGGCTCGATGGACCGCATTAATCTTAATTGCATTAATGATGTTCTTCGGGTATATGTTTGTTGACGTAATGTCTCCTCTGGAGAGCTTGATAGAAGGCGAGCGCGCTTGGTCTCCAACTGTGTTCGGCAACTATGCAGCTAGTGAGTATTTGTTAAATGTGTTTGGATTCCTCATCATCGCAGGTATCATCCTGGACAAGTGCGGAATACGATTCACAGGCACGCTTTCTGCCTCGTTAATGGTGATTGGTGCTACTATCAAATTCATCGGTATTAACGACTGGTTCCAAACTACAGCTTTTGCAAATTGGCTTAACTCTTGGTGGGTTTCTATGCCTGCAAGTGCTAAAATGGCATCGTTAGGATTCATGATTTTTGGTTGTGGTTGCGAAATGGCAGGTACAACTGTTAGCAAAGCTATCGCTAAATGGTTTAAGGGCAAAGAAATGGCTCTCGCTATGGGTCTTGAAATGGCAATTGCGCGCGTAGGAGTGTTTGCAATTTTCTCTATCTCACCCATTATTGCCGAAAAATTTGGTACTGTAGTTGCGCCTCTGGCTTTCTGTACCGTACTTCTGCTGATTGGTTTGATAACTTTCATAGTCTTCACATTTATGGACAAGAAGCTCGACACCCAACTTGGTGTCGCTGCCACTGAAGAGGCTGAAGAAGAATTCAAGATCAGTGATATAGGTAAAATTTTCTCCAGTCGAGTATTTTGGATTGTTGCTTTACTTTGCGTGCTTTACTATTCGGCAATTTTCCCATTCCAGCGTTATGGTGCCAATATGCTGCAGTGTAACTTAGGTATTGATGCAACCACAGCTTCTAATATTTTCCGTTGGTTCCCAATTGGTGCTGCGGTCATTACTCCGTTCTTGGGCAACTTCCTTGACCGAAAAGGAAAAGGCGCAACAATGCTGATATGGGGTTCTTTACTACTCATCTGCTGCCACTTGATTTTTGCATTCATAGTGCCAGCAACAGGCAGTGCGCTAATTGCCTACGTGACAATTGTTGTTCTTGGCATCTCGTTCGCGCTCGTACCTGCTTCACTTTGGCCAAGTGTTCCAAAAATCATCGACGAAAAAGTTTTGGGTAGTGCCTACTGCCTCATCTTCTGGGTACAGAACATTGGTCTTTGCTTAGTGCCCATGCTCATCGGCGTTATTCTTTCTTCAAGCAATAGTGACAATGCAATAGTGCAACAAACCAAGAAATTTAATGAACACACACAAGAGCTAGCATTATTGATGGAGACTAACAAAACTGCCGATTTCAATAATATGTGCGATAGCGTTGTGAATGATTTCAAGGCAATTGAGGCTGAATACAATAAGCTTGATGACAAACAAAAGACAAATGCTATTAATAACACTTACACTCATGCCAAGAATGCATACGAAACTCTAACTAGCGAGAAAGCAGCTATCGTAAGTTCACTGGCAGCCAACACTAAGACAGAAGAAGATGCTGGCTTCTGGGACTTCCTAAACAAAGAGGAGAAAGCTAAAACTGAAGTTAGTGACACAAAAGAAAAGATATCTGATGAATCAGGCAAAGTATTTGTTCCATACGACTTCACTATACCTCTGATAGTATTTGCTTGCTTCGGCATCTTCGCATTATTCTTTGCAATCTATCTTAAGGCAATCGACAAGAAGAACAATTTTGGACTAGAATTGCCAAATATCCAAAAGAAAGAGGACGAAGAAAAAGAGAATGAAGAAAACGTTGAAACTGAAGCTGCTGAAGTAACCGAAGAAGCTTAGGAGTAATCCATTATTTCTAACAATTTTCAGGGCGTGTGTTGCTCACTGTGGCTTGCACGCCCTGTTTTTATAAACAAATGACAAAAGTAGCACAAAAAATCAACAACTCTCCCACCCTGCGCTGGACGGTGCTGGGGCTCGTATCCGCAACCATGATGATGGGATATATCGTCGCCAAGCAGATGTCGCCCTTACAGCACTTCCTTGAAGGTGATCTTGGTTGGACTAGCAGTGAATTTGGCGTTTTGGCAGGTTCGCGAGGCTTCTTTAACGTGTTCTTGCTCATGCTCTTTGTGGGCGGCATAATCCTCGACAAGACAGGAGTGCGATTTGCAGGAATACTTTCGTGCGTTCTTATGCTTGGCGGCACGGCAATCGACTACTATGCCATCGCTTTCATGGACCCATCACAGGTGCTGAGCATCAACCTACAATGGATTGCTTATACCGATCCAACAATCAAACTCCAGGTGCTTGTCGCCGCTTTAGGATTTGCCACTTTTGGCATTGGATATGAGCTATGTGGCATCACGGTGTCGAAAGTCGTCGTCAAGTGGTTCTCGGGCAAAGAGATGGCATTGGCGATGGGCATCCAAGTCGCTCTTGCACGACTCGGCACAGGACTAGCACTGGCTGGAGCACCAATGCTGGCAGACAAATTATCACTGAGCACTCCAATATTAATCGGCCTCTTCTCTGTTGGAGTGGGATTAATCATATATCTGATTTACTGCTCCATTGACCGCAAAAACGATTCCTTGCTGCACAATGCTGCCACCGAGGACGATGAGAAATTCCACTTCAAGGACATGGGCGCAACCATGAAGAACCCAGGCTTTTGGCTCATCACATTGTTGTGTCTGCTCTACTACTCGGCACTGTATCCCTTCCTCGACTTCGCCACTAAACTTATGATTTCAAAATATGGAGTCGAGCCATCATTTGCTGGTCTTATCTCGTCAATTCTTCCGTTCACATCCATCATCTTGACACCTCTTTTTGGTGGTATGTATGACAAAATTGGCAAGGGAGCATCTATAATGATAATTGGCACCATCATGCTCACTTTGGTTCTCGCAGTCTTTGCACTGCCCCTCAACTCAAGTGTTTTGGCAGTATGCCTGATGTTCATACTAGGCATTGCCTTCTCACTGCTGCCCAGCGTGCTATGGCCCGCAGTGCCAAAGATTGTGCCGATGAAGCAACTAGGAACAGCCTATTCTATCATCTATTACATCCAAAACATAGGATTGATGCTGATTCCAATTATCATTGGCGGAGTCCTTGAGCGCAACACCGTGGGCGACAATGTTGACTACACTCAAGCAATGTGGATTTTCACCGGCATAGGTGTGGCAGCTATCATCGTCTCAGTGATGATACTCCTCATCGACCGCCGCAAAAACTACGGCCTCCAAAAAGCCAATATCACCAAGGGATAAGCATACTTTTAGTATATTACATTTATAAAAATGCCCCAATGACGTTTTTTATCATTGGGGCAATATTTTGAAAATCAGTCCATCCAAGACCAAATTGAATCATTATATTTCTAAAAAAACCAAATCTTTCCTCTTTTTTTTTGCTATGAATAATAAATGTTTTACCTTTGTACAATAAATAGTTATAAACATATAAAGAATGACAGAAACATCTGAATTAATTGAACGAATTATTGAGGGAATACAAGAAAAGAAAGGATTTGACATCACACACATCGACCTCACCAAACTTGAGTATGCCACCGCAACAGCATTTGTCATTGCTACGGGAAACACCAAGATTCAGGTAGAGGCTATCGCCGACAGTGTGAGGGAGTATGTGCAGGAAAAAACCGGTCAAAAACCTTATAATTACGACGGCTATCAAAACTCACAGTGGATAGTGATTGACTATGGCACGGTTTTTGCGCATATCTTCCTTCCCGAGGAGCGTCAGCGCTATAACCTCGAGGAATTGTGGGCCGATGCCAACCTAAGGCAAATACCTAATCTAGATTAATTTTTCACATTTCAGTTTTTACGATAAATGGCTAATAATATTTTTGGCAACAATAGCGGTTCGGGCAACAACTCGTCACAAAACAAGAAAGGCGGGTTCAATATAATGTGGCTTTATGTTATCATTATCGCCATTCTCCTAGGAGTGTATTACTTTAATGACTACACCCCCAGCCGAACCATCAACTGGACTCAGTTTCAAGAAATCGCAGAGAAAGGGCAAGTCGATAGTGTATTGGTATTTGGCAACAAAGACGAGGCTCGAGCTTTTGTCAGCGACTCCGTAGCCAGGAGTTTTGGCATTCAGTTCGATTCCAAATCGATGGAAAAGTCAAAACCCTTCTTAGCATTTAAAATTCCAAATACCGACCAGTTTGAGACATACATCACAAAGCTCAAGGAGGAGAAGAAGTTTGAAGGCACATGCAAATATGAGACTGCCAACGACTATTCCTACTGGATTTGGGGATTTGGGCCAATACTGCTGCTCATCATATTTTGGATTTACATGTCACGACGCATGACGGGAGGTGCCGGAGGAGGTATCTTCAGCGTGGGTAAATCAAAAGCTAAACTCTTTGACAAGAACAACCAGACACGAGTCACCTTCAAAGATGTGGCTGGACTTGCCGAGGCAAAGACTGAGGTTGCCGAAATAGTGGATTTTCTCAAGAATCCAAAACGATATACAAACCTCGGTGGAAAGATTCCAAAGGGAGCCTTGCTTGTTGGACCTCCTGGAACCGGTAAAACCCTGCTGGCCAAGGCAGTGGCAGGAGAGGCCGATGTGCCATTCTTCTCGCTATCGGGTAGTGACTTCGTTGAGATGTTTGTGGGAGTGGGAGCCTCACGAGTACGTGACCTCTTCAAGCAAGCTAAGGACAAAGCGCCATGCATTGTCTTTATCGACGAAATCGACGCCGTAGGTCGAGCTCGTGGCAATAACCCCAGAATGGGCAGCAACGACGAGCGAGAGAGCACCCTCAACCAACTTCTTACCGAGATGGACGGTTTCGGCACAAACAGCGGAATCATCATCCTTGCCGCTACCAACCGTGTAGATATGCTTGACAAGGCTCTGCTACGAGCTGGACGTTTTGACCGACAAATATATGTTGACTTACCTGAACTTAACGACCGCAAGGAAATATTCCAAGTGCATCTGCGTGGCGTGAAGATTGACGGTAGTGTTGACCTTAACCTCTTAGCAAGACAGACACCAGGATTCTCGGGTGCCGACATCGCCAACGTGTGCAATGAGGCGGCCTTAATCGCAGCGCGTAATAATAAGGTGGCTGTACAGAAACAGGACTTCAACAACGCCATCGACCGCATCATTGGCGGACTTGAGAAAGCATCTAAGGTAATGACCGAGGAGGAGCGCAAGTCGATAGCAGTGCACGAGGCTGGTCATGCCACAGTAAGCTGGCAACTGCAATATGGCGACCCGCTCATCAAGGTTACCATCGTGCCACGTGGCAAAGCCTTAGGCGCAGCATGGTATATGCCCGAGGAACGGCAAATCACCCCACGCCAAGCCCTGCTCGACAAAATTTGCTCGCTCTTGGCCGGACGTGTTGCCGAGGAGATGTTCTTGGGAATGATTGACACTGGAGCTCTCAACGACCTGGAACGCGCGACCAAGATTGCCACAGCAATGGTGACATTCTATGGAATGGGCGAAAGTATGCCTAATGTATCTTACTACAATAGTACCGAAGATTATTACGGCTTATCTAAACCCTACAGCGAAGAGCGCGCACAAGCTATCGACAAGGAAGTGCAAGAAATAATCAACAAGGAGTATGAACGCGCTAAAGAGATGCTCAAAGAGTATAGCGACGGGCATCATCAGTTGGCTGAGATGCTGCTGGAACGTGAGGTGATCTACACTGAAGATATGGAACACATCTTCGGCAAGCGCAAGTGGACATCTCGCAACGATATCATCGAGGAGCTTAACAACAAGACCAACACTAGCGACAATACCAGTACCAGTGTCGCCTTACCGAGCGGAGAACAAGATGACGATGAGCCTCCTCAACTTGATGAGATTCCTCCAGAGTTCAATCCTAAAGGAGAATAAATAGCAATACATAAACAACTATCAATCAAGAACATTGCAAGCTACACTTGTAATGTTCTTTTTTTATATTTACCAGATGTCATGAGAGCGAATAATGCAAACCATTTCATAACCCTCATGTCCTCTATTGCTCTATTCCATTTTGCCATCTCAAAAAAAATGCCTACCTTTGCAACGCAATTCGAGCTATAGGGAGTGTTTATACCATCCTTTAAAGCTTCTTAAATTTAAGTTGCCAGCTCGATGAGCATATTTATTAACCAAAACATATTTTATGCGCAAGGCTTTATTTTTGTTAGCGTTGTTAATCTGTTCAATCAATGCAAGTGGTCAAGTGACTGTGACAGCCACAAAGTATCACCCTGGCATGGGAGGCGCAGGTTGGGTAACCGCCAGTGGCTCGAGAATAGACAACAATAAGTTAAGAAACTATGAGATTAAATGGGTCGCTCTTTCGCACGACTTGTTCAAGAAACTCGGAGTGAAGATGGGCGACGAAGTAATCATTGAGTGCTCTAACGAGAAGCTTAATGGTGTTTGGATTGTGAAGGACAAAATGGCGCCAAGACTGAGAAATCACATCGACATTCTGTTACCAAAAGGCGACAACATGAACTTCCACGGACCAATCAAAGTGCAAATTCGCAAGAAGTCATAATGACTCTCTCACACACTCTTAAAAGAGGCTGCATTCCAATCAAGGGATGCAGCCTCTTTTTTATCAGTATAAAAGTGTCAATTTATTTGCTCTCCTCGGCAAGGGCCTTGAGAATGGCCTGAACTTGCTTCCATGCTTTCTCAACTGCGGGTATGTGGCAGCGCTCAGCTGGCGAATGCACATCGCGCAGTGTGGGACCGAAAGAAATCATCTCCATATCAGGACGAGCCTTTAGGAACAGACCGCACTCGAGACCTGCGTGGATGGCCCTAACCTCGGGCTTAACACCATAAAGCTTCTCCCATTGCTCTTGTGCAACGGTAAGGAGGTGGCTGTCGGCGATGGGCTCCCATCCCTGGTATCCACCCTCGCTGATAATCTTGTTGGCACCAGCCAGACGGAAGACAGTCTCGCACTTATGGGTGAGGTCATACTTGCCACTCTCGATCGAGGAGCGGTGGAACATCTCGACAACAATCTGGTTGCCCTCGCGCATCTTAACGCTGGCGAGGTTGGTAGAGGTCTCAACGAGCCCGGGAATCTCCATACTCATGGCAGCGATGCCGTGAGGAGCGGCATAAACAGCATCAACAACTCGACGTGCGGTGTCGGTGTCGATAATAGTCTCGGGAACGTCGATGCTCTTGCAAGTGATTTCCATTTTGGGCTCGGTGCGCTTATACTCGTTCTTCACATCGGCGATGAAAGTGTTGAGAACAACGCTCAGCTTCTCCTTGTCCTCAGGCTTGATGCCTACAACAACGGTAGCGGCATGGGCGATAGCATTATGCAGGTTACCGGCATCGATGCTTGCTAGTACATAGTCCATCTCGGCACCAATGTTCCACAGCAGGCGGCTACTGAGCTTGGTGGTAGTGGCATAGCCCAGGTGGATATCAGCACCACTGTGACCGCCGTGGAAGTGTTCAAACTTG
>JAFZUL010000015.1 GCA_017618355.1 Muribaculaceae bacterium | reverse complement strand
GGGCTCCCACCGAGGTGCCGAGTATCTCGCTCATGTCCTCATATTTCATTTCCTCGTAATAGCGCATATTGAAGACAAGTCGCTGTTTCTCAGGCAAAGTGGCGATGGCGCGCTGCAGCAAGAGTTGTGCCTCATCGCCGTCGAAGTACTTGTCGGCCTCGAGGTTGTTAACGAGGAAGGAGTCATCGTCATCAAGCGAAATGTTGTTCTGGACCTTTTTCTTATTGATGAAGGTAATCGACTCATTGATGGCAATCTTGTAGAGCCAGGTAGAAAGCTTGGCGTCGCCGCGGAAGTTGTCGATATTGGTCCAGGCCTTGATGAAGGTGTTTTGCAGCACGTCGTTAGCGTCGTCATGATCGACAACCATGCGACGTATTTGCCAATAAAGCTGCTCGGAATAGTGCTCTATCACCTTCCCGAAAGCAGTGCGGCAAGTATCCTGCTTGCGTAGTTGCTCAACAATCTCTTCCTCGTTGTATTTTACTCGTGCTGCCATGAGTTTTTAAAAACCGCCTCAAAGGTACAAAAAAGTTTTCAGTTATCAGTTATTAGTGGTGAGTTTTTTTAATAGAGTCATGTTATTTGCAGCAATTGGTAACGTTGAACGTGATTTTAAGGATTGGTTATAAACAATAAAAAAACACCTGCATAACAAGATTATACAGGTGTTATAATGTGAAAATAAGTTTATTGCTCAGTTAGCGAAGGCTTTTCCACTGAAGGTTCCGTTGAATTTCTCGTCGATAGTGAAAGTGCCGCTAACGGACTTTCCGCTATTGCTGATGGTTCCATCAAAAGCATTGAGAATGTAGGTGCCGTCGGTTGAGCGTTGATCGCCGGTATATGTCACTCTGTAACCAGTAGATGTTGCTTCGGCTTGCAGTCCATAGAAGACTGCACTCTCGACGGTGCCGCTATTCTCGCTGAGCGCAAAATTACCCATTGCCAGTTGAGCGCTCATGTCCTTCGGATTGATGTATATCATCATTTGTCCGTTGGGGCTCTCCTTACTTGATCCATTCTCGCTGTAGGTGATGTTGTAAGTGAGGTAGGGATAGTAGAGATTAGCGGTGCTCATCACGCGGTGTGTACCAAGTGCAATGAACTCAATGTATAAGCATCCTGTTTCAGGTCGGTAGTAACCGTTAAGGTTAGTGATGCCAGTGCCACCGTTTGCTGCCGAAAAGGTGTAGCAATTATAGGTGTTGTTGGCATCCAATGCCACATTCGTGAGCGACACAGTTACCGTGCTGCCGCCAGTCACTTCCACGGGGTAGTTAATCGAGATTGTCCCTTCCGACACATTCCACTCCATTACAATGTGACTTGCAGCCACTTTAACAGATTGTCCCTCTGCAATATCAACTGAGTTGTTAAGAATATCGCCTGTAATCGTTTGGATTCTAGAATCTTCACTATCGTCATTACAAGCGGTAATGCCAATCAGCATAATTGCTAATGTTAAGATTGATAATACTTTTCTCATAGTTCTTTTTATATTTGAATTTTTGCGCCACAAAAGTAGCACAAAAATCTCTTTGTCTCTACTTATTTAAAAATTATTAGTGAAAATATCGTTAATTAATTCTGTCTCATAGGACCATTAGTTGTCCAATCCCAGCCCCAAAGATATAGGTTGCTACCTAATACATTATCTATGTTGCTATGCTCGCCACCATGACAGTTGAAGAAGATGTAGTGAACATGAGCTGAAATGTCGAGTGTGCTCTTGAAATTGTTGACCACAAGAGCGGGATAAGGTGTGCCCTGGTCAAGGTTCGCTCCAGTATAGTAAGTTGGCACGATGTTGTCTCCAGTGAGTTTAATGACTGGTTGTATGGGGCCATCATCGTAATCTTCGGTAGTAAATGCCACATCAAGGTCGGGGATAGAGATTTTCTTGAGCACTGGACTGGTAGCGCCTCCCACTTGGAACTGCACGTTATATATGAACACCTCGGCCTTCATATCATCGACATCAATTTTGTATGAGTAGTAGAGGTCAGAAGTCGCGCTATAGTCATTGTCGGTCACAAGTGTGCTTACAGTTGAGTTGAACACAAGCACGCGCCATGTGCCGTTAACAGTGTAGTCGAGCGAATAGATATTATTCTTTTTATCTACATACCCCTTGACGTTGGTGAGAGTGTAGCGGGTGTTTTCTTCGCCAGTTTCAGAGTCTAAGAACTTCACGCTTGAGGCTTTAAATCTCACGTAGTTCTCGTCAAACTTGGTTGTCTTGATGTCTTCCATACGGAATGACACCTTGATTGGCATGTGAGAATCAAATTTCACATCTTTTGCCACTACGCTCACTGTCGCCTCATCTTTGGTGCGCTCAATATTGAAAATATAGTCGGCTGTCTCGACGTAGTTCGTTGTGCCGTCCTCAGCTTTTATGGTCCAGCTGACTAAATTTTTGCCTGTAACAGTCTCTTTTACTGGTTCGTCTTGGATGACTGGTTCGTCATCGGTGCATGAAGTGAATGGCAAAGCTATTGCCATCAATGCAAGTGATAATAAAAAATTCCTCATAATTATATAGTTTTTAGTTATTATATTTTGTTCTTAGTTTTCTAGAAGTCCTAGACAATCTATTATTTTTTAATGTTTACTCTAAGTGTCGCTCCCAGCATCCTCCCCTTGCCTCGTTGCAAAAATTCGTGGCTGATTGACACGAAGTAGAATGTGTTGTAACGTGTAGCGGTGAGGTTCTGGCCCCACAGCTGCAAGGAGTAGTGCTTGCCAGCGAGGGTTATGCTACTGCCTAGCAGTGCATAGAACGGCTGGCGCATGGAGTTGGCCTCGTTCCAATAAATCTCGCCTGTGCCTTTCACGCTGGCATCGAGAGTAATGGAGCGTGCCCAGTCGCTATCGCCATTAAAATTATAGGTGTAAAACGCTTGAGTAAACAACGTGTGCTGCGGGCAGTAAGGCACTATTTTATCCTTGTAGTCGGCCTTGCCGTCGTTATACTCTACAAACCGCGCGTCGCAGTAGCCGTAACTGAGGTTCATTCCGAAGTTTTCGGTAAAGTTGACGGTTGCGCTCGCCTCGGCACCTAGGCTTCGTGTCTTACCGGCGTTGGTCATGATGCGGCCAGTGGTTGTGCCATCAGGGAAGATGGTCATCTGGCGATCGTGGCAATCGATATAGAACAGCGCAAGGTCGCCCTTGAAGCGGCGATTAGCACTCTCGAAATGACCTCCAATCTCATAGTTCCACGCCTTTTCGGGTTTGTAGCCCACGATGTCGTTGATGTCATAGGCAGCGCCAATGCCCATGATGCCCATCAGCCGCTGCTGCAGTACGTCGCTGAACATCTGGGTGTTGAAACCACCAGCCTTGTAGCCCTTGCTCACGCTGGCATATAGGCTGCTCTCGCCATTGGTGGGCAAGTGATAAGTTATTGAGAACTTAGGCAGCAACTCGGTAAAGTGCTTGCTCAGACTGCCGCCATCGTTAATGTCGATATTCTCGCTGTGATAGACTGCCCAAGTGGCTGCCTCCATCACCTTATAACCTGTGTGGGTCTCGCTGTGATAGTTGAGTGAGGCATGCTCGTAATCTAATCTCAATCCAGCGGTAAAAGTAAAACGCTTCCAGTCAATGCTAGACTGGTGATAGAGGGCAACTCCCCAAGTGGGATTCGTGAAATTGCTGCCCAGCACAAAACTGCGCTCGTTCCACACCACAGGATAGTAAGGATTAACGTTGTTGATATGATCCTCTATTAAGGCTTTGATGCCTGTGTCCTTGAAAGTTACAGGAGCGTCCATCTTGTAACGGCGATAGAAACCGAAGGCACCCACAAGCCACTTGTAAGCACGGTCATCCTTGCCGCGCGCCACCACATCTTGCGTCAAGGCATGCTCTCGACGCGCCTGAGTGAGGGTAAAATATGGCAGTGGAGTGAAATCCTGGTCGAGAGTCATATTGTCATCTATATACTGATAGCTAGTGATGCTCGAGAGCGACCAGCGGTCAAAGCGCTTGGTGATAGTTAGCCCTTCCATCACACTTGTGCGGCGGTAAAAGCAGGTGTCGTTATAAGCAATCTGACCAGTCTCCACCCACTCGTAGGGATAACCACCCTGACGGCTTATCGAGGCGCTCAACGTGTTGCTTAATGTGAGCGACGGCGAGGGCGTCCACACCAGTTTCACTCGCCCAGAGCCTTGCCGCTCCCAGTCACAGAGTTTGCCGTTATATTCGTTTGTGTATTGCCCATTAGTTGATGTATAGTAGATTCCAGCTGCGATGCCAAAATGCTCATTTACTTTAGCATAGTGGCTCGCGCCAAACTTCATGCTCAGGTGCGAGGCCATCTCGGCGATGAGGCGCGTGCCTTGCCACGACATGGGCGAAAGGGTGTAAACGTTCATCAGTCCGCCCATAGTGTTGCGGCCGTAAAGGGTGCTCTGCGGACCACGCAGCATTTCTACGCGTGATATATCGGCGATGTCGAAGTCGTAGTTCTCCTTGCACATCACAGGCACGTTGTCGATGTTCAGACCCATCGACGGCTGGTCGATGCGCGCGCCTAGACCACGAACATAGATGGTCGAAGTCATGCGACTGCCATAATCGGGCAGGAAGAAGTTTGGCACTAGGTCGCTTACGCCTCGCACCGTGACGATGCCGTTGCGCTCCACATCGCGCTTTCCCAGCACCGTAGATGAGGTGGTGAGGTCGATATCGATACCCTGCTTGATGGCGGTAACGCTTACCTCGCCAAGCGTCAGAGTGTCGAGAGCGGCATCATCTGCCGCCAGCATCGCCATCCATGCCACCACAATAATACTTAATATGAAAAGCCGTTTTTTCACCGCTGCAAAATTACAATTATTTCTCCACACACACAATCACTACTTGTAGTGATATAGTAGTGAGTAATTAATTTATCACAATTAGCTTGTGAATCAGATTTTTTATCTATATTTGCGACATTAATCTTTTACATGCTTTTTAAACCAAAACATCATGATTAAGAAACTCTTTACCGCGATAATGATATTGGCGTCAATTCAGGCTTGGGGTAATCCTATCGACTGGAATCAAGCCGAAATGGTAGCAACACAGTTTGCCCAAAGCAATAAGTCACAGGCTGGCAATGTGCAGTGGAATCGTGTGACCCGCAATGGAGTCATTTCAGGCAATGGCGATGCGCCACTCTATGTGTTTAACCGAGCCGACGGCAGCGGATTTGTCATTGTCGCTGGCGACGATACCGCAATACCCATCTTAGGTTATTCTACCGAAGGCTCGTTCAACTATAATGATATGCCCAGTAATTTGCGTCAATGGCTTTTGCTCAGCGAGCGTTATGTGGAGGCATGCGCCAGCAGGCAAGGAAAAGCACCCGAAGCACAACATGGTGAGACCATTGTCGCGCCACTGCTTGGCGACATCCTTTGGGGTCAGGGCACTCCCTATAATGACATGTGCCCCACTTACGATGGAGGCACTCACTACTATGTGGGGTGTGTCGCCACGGCAACCACACAGATAATGCGCTACCACAGCTATCCAGAGCATGGCACTGGCAGTAAGACAATCACCGTCAATGGCCAGGCAGTAACAGCCGACTTCGGCAACACTACCTACGACTGGAACAACATGCTCCCAACATACGAAGACGTGAGCTACACCTCTGTACAAAGCACTGCTGTTGCCACACTGGCGGCTCACTTCGGCGTGGCTGTAGATATGGAATATCAACCTGCGGGCAGTGGCGCCCACTCGATGGTGGTTCCTCATGCGCTGCGCGAGTTCTTCAATTATGACCAAGCTGTAACAATGCGCAAGCGAGACTATTACAGCACCAATGAATGGCTGCAACTAATCAAAAGTGAACTTGATCAAGGTAGGCCAGTGTATTATGCCGCTTCGAGCGAGACCGGCAGCAGTGGTCACGCATTTGTGTGCGATGGCTATGACTCCGAAGACTACGTTCACATCAATTGGGGATGGTATGGAACCAGCAACGGCTACTTCCTTGTTAGCCATCTAGACCCTGATGATTTAGGAATTGGCGGCGGCACAGGAGGATACAATCTGGATCAGGAAATCATAACTGGCATTCAACCGCCCACGAGTGGCACTACCTATGAGCGACCGCTCTACAACTCGCTGAGTATGCGCCTTATCACCCAAGACGCATCAACATTCAACGTGCTGATTACTGTTGAGAACTTCGACACTAAGCCTTTTACCGGAGAACTAGGTGTGGTATTAGTGAGAGACAACAGCATCGTCAAAGTGCTAAAAGCCGAGCAACACAACATAGCGGGCTTTGATGGCGGCCACACGGGGCTCTTGACAATGGCGTCGATCTACGACATTCCCAAGCAAGTGGGCAGTGGCGTGCCCGATGGCGACGCCACAGTGTGGATGGCATTCCGAGAAGACAGCCAGTCACCATGGCAGTTGATGCGCTATTGCCGTGGGCGTGACAGCCGCAACAAACCTTACGTAGGATTCTTCAATACCACAGTGTCTAACGGCCGCATCCTCACTATTGACGACAGTTGTGAGCATCCCGAAGTTGAGATTCTCTCTCATCTGGAGCCCGAAGGCGAGGTATATGAGTGTGGCGCTGCTCTGTTCAATCTGCGTCTGCGCAACAACAGTCCCGCAGTGCGCTTGCGTAACATTGTGGTACGTTTCACCAGCACTGCCGATGAGAACCTAACTTTCGACTTCGAGAATGAGGTAAATGTCTATGACGCTGTGGAGGAGACTATTCCTCTGCTCGTCAATCTTGACGAAGCGCTTACTAGTGGAGAGTACCAAATCACTGTCTTTGAGAAAGGCTTTGAAGAATATCCATTTGTGCTTACTCAGGGTGGCGGCATCGTGAATGTTCTACCTCAAGCAACGACACCTGTAATGCGACTTACCACAGCAGTGCAATGGCGTAATGCCAACAATGAAGAAGTCATCAATCAAGGCGACAATATCTACTTCGCCCTCAATAGCCGCAACTATGGAAGCGCTGGCAATGTTGGTGTTATTCTCAATCTTGAGGATGTCAACGACCCCACAAAGCGTTACATTTATCAGCAAAGTAATGCCACAGTGGAGACTGGTGAGGCTAAAACGTTCACGTTCTACCGTAAATTGCCAGTTGATCCCGGCACTTACCGAGTGGTCGTGAGCTATGTTACCGAAGATGGAATAGTCACCGACGACATCAACAATGACCGCTATCCATTGGTAATCACTGTGGGAGAGGCAAGCGACATTTACCTCAATGCCGTTGCTATCGACTTGCCCAATTACGTTGTCAAGGGTGAGCGGTTAATGGGCACTGTGACACTGAGTGCGCCTAGCGACCATAATGGATATGTGTATGTGCGCATGAGGCAATACACGCTCACTAATGGCGGAATCCTTTACATGGGCAACCAGAATATTCCTGCTGGCGAAGAACGTACCATCAACATCTCAAGCGTCATCGACTTTGAGCCTGGGCGTTACCTGATTATGGTCGAAGCACGCCATGGCAGTATTTATGGAACGATAGGGAACTATGAGAATTGCTACAAACTAATTGATGTGGTAACCGAGCCACCAGTTGAGCCTGTGGCCGGTGACGTTGATGGCGACGGTTTTGTTACCAGCACCGACGTCACAGCACTTTACAACTACTTGCTTAGCGGTGACACCTCAGCTATTGTCAATGGCGACCAGAACAACGATGGAGCAATCACCTCTAATGACGTGACATTCGTTTATAACATTCTTTTGGGCACAAAGTAAGGTTTTGCAACTATGCCACTTTTGGCGCGTTCATCATCTTCTTCCACTTGAGATAGCCAAAAATTGCTATCACAGCATAGAGACCATAGAGTGTTGCTCTGAAGGGTATGTCTTTGTAGATATATAGGCCACACGACACAGCATCTACCACAAGCCATAATAGCCATTGCTCCAAATATTTGCGTGCCAATGCCCACATCGCCACTGCGCTCAACGAAGTGGTGAAGCTGTCAAGGATAGGCACGCTGCTGTCGGTGTGATATTTCAGGAACCAGTAAATGGCGCCCCATAGCACCAACCAAGTAATAATAGAAGCAACTATGTGCCGTAGTTGGTAGTGAGTAATTGGCAATTCCTTGCCTTTTTCCTTCTTGTTCCCCCATCGCCAGCAGTAGTAGCCATAGATGGCAATAGCCACATAATAGAACTCCATACCAAAGTCGGCATAAAGCCCTTTAGCAAATAACAGACACGAATTGACAATTGGCATGATGATGCCCACTGCCCATAACCAGATGTTGGCGCGGTACTCGAGCCACAAATAAATAAGCCCGAGCACCAAGCCAGTGATGTCTATTAATCGCAACCAGTCCATTGTTGTTCGTTTATCGTTGTTCGTTTATCGTTAATCGAAGACGCGTTGTGAATTATGCATTAGAAAAGCAATGTCAAGTGTGCCAACACGTTGGTTCCTGCCATTGGGTAGAAACGTGGGTCGCTTACTAGCGTGGGCTGGTTGCTCTTGTCGCCGTCTTTATAGACTGCGACAGTCTGTGAGTAGCCATTGTTCTCATACGTCTTGTTGAACAAGTTGTAGATGGTCACGCCAGCAGTGATTTTCTTCACATGTGGCAGTTTGAAGGAGTAAGAAAGCCCAAGATTGCTGAAGAAATAAGGGTCGAGTGAGTCCTCTTTGCTCTCGAAGTTATCGAGATACTGGCGGCTCACATACTGCGACTGCAGCTGAGCCTCAAAGCCCTTGTAGTCAAACCTCAACACGCTGTTGACGATAGCTTTTGGCGAGAAGGCAATAGTGGTGTTCCCCTTTTCGATAGCGGTCTGCGTCCACATCTCTTGCCAACTGTCGTCGTAGTCACTCACGTAGCCAACATAGTTCTCGATGATGTTTCGGCTAAAAGTGGCATTCACATCCCATCGCAGCCAGCTGGTGAGTTGTGCACCCGCCATCAGCTCAATGCCACAACGGTAGCTGTCGGGCACGTTCTCGGCCATTAGCTCACCGATTTCGTTGAGTTTGCCGTTGAGCACAAGCTGGTCTCTGTACCTCATATAGTAGAAATTGACGCCGGCTGAGAATCTGCGACTCTTGAACTCATAACCAGCCTCCCAGTCATAGAGTTTCTCGGCACGGGGATGCTCGAGGAATAGACCGTCGGTGTAGTTGTTGCGGGTAGGTTCCTTTTGTGCCACGGCAAACGAGGCATATACTCGGTTCTTGCGGTCGATTTGCCAGTTAAGACCCGCCTTGGGATTGAAGAAGTTGAAGTTCTCATCAACGTTAAGCACTTGCAGATGCTCGGGGTTGGCAGTCCAGTCCCACTTGTCGTTGTCGCCTTCAATCTTGTAGTTGATGTGGCGGAACTGAAGGTCAAGATATGCGCTAAGTCCGCCCCATATAGTATAGTTATTCTTCCAGTAGATGTTGAAGTCGGTCTTTTTGCCCTTGTTGCGGTAATACTCATGGTCAGGGTCAAGAGTGCCCATGTAGTTCTCAACCCATATCACCTGACCATAATGGTCGTTGCCATAGGTGTTGATGCTAGCGCCAAGCACACTTGCCAGACGACTGCTGGTGTAGTGCAGTGAGAACAAAGCTCCGCCAAAACCGCTGTCAACTATTTTCTTACGCACGAGGTTTGATTTCTTCACTGTCTCGCCGTTGTGTTCAAATGGGGTTAAAGCATATTCCTTGAGGGTGCGCTGGTTCTTGTACTCCTGGTAATAGCCGTAACCGTCGGTGTAATGCAACGCAGCATTGATTTTCCAGCGATAGTTGAACCTATGGTCAAGAAGTAATTGGAAGTGATATTGGGTGTAGATGTCTTTCTGGTCGCTGTAGAAGCCAGTAACCACGTCGTCGTGTTTGATTTCGCCATTGGGGTTGTACTTGCGGTCGCTCTCGAGTTTGCTACAGCTGATGCCATCCCATGCGTGATAGGTGTCTTCTTTGCCGCCAAAAGAGATAAAACGAAGATGGGTCTTGTCGTTCACATAAGCCACTTGGGCATAGTAGGAGAACAGCGACGAAGTGGCGCGGTCGCGGTAGCCATCGCTCGAAATGTGCGACAAGCGGCCGTCAAATGCCCAGTGATTACCCATCAGTCCAGTGCCAAACTTCACTGTCTCTTTGTTGGTTTTGAACGAGCCGTAAGAGCCAGAAATCTCACTGAAAGGAATCGGTGAGAACTCCTGCGAACGCATATTCACGCTGCCGCCAAAGGTTCCTGAGCCGTTGGTTGAGGTGCCGGCACCTCGCTGCACCTGAATATCGCTCAGCGATGAGGTGAGGTCGGGTGTGTTCACCCAATAAATGCTGTGGCTCTCAGCATCATTCATTGGTATATCGTTCATTGTGATGTTGATGCGGGTGGCATCTGAGCCACGCACGCGCATCGAGGTATAGCCCACACCGGCACCAGCGTCACTGGTGAACAGCATACCAGGAGTGAACGCCAGCAATATGGGGATGTCCTTGCCAAAGTTGACGCTCGCCAGTTGTTCTTTACTAACGTTGGTGAAAGCAACAGGTGTGTTGCTCGTTGCACGGGTTGCAAGCACCTCCACTTCCTGGAGCTGCACAGAATCACTGACCACCAGCGGCTGAGCGGTGGCCCATAAGCTGCCACACATCACGGCGGCAGCAAGAAGCATTGTTTTCTTCATACTGTTTCAGTTAATAAGTTTTGTTCTCTACGCCGGCATTACCCGGTTCAGATTCCATGGGTATGTTCTCAGCCACACCAGCATCAAGCAGCAGTCGCAATAGGCAAGCAACAAGCCCTCAACGCTTTGTAAGGTGTAGCACCCCCAAACTCATTAGAATCACGCCACAAAATTAGTGCAAGCCGAGTGAAATACCAAATTTTTTTGAGTATTTCCAAGGCGCAGCCTAATTTTTCCAAAGGCAGTAAATAGTTTTTAGTTTTCAGTTATTAGGTGTCAGTTTTTTGAATCTTCGCAAATTCTGCGACAATATTAAGGCAAAAACGTCGCAAAATCTGCACTAATTTTGATTTTTAAAATAATTTTTCAATAAACGCTTGCATATGTGATACAACTATTATATCTTTGCACTATAAATATATTTAAAAGTATCACATTATGAAAAACATCGTTCAACGCAAGCAGACTTCTTTCAGGCTAAGAACTGATTTGATAGAAGGTCTTAAAAAAGCAGCAGAGAGAGAGAATAGAACTCTCAACAATTATGTTGAATATATCCTGCTGAAAGTAGTTTATTCTGAGCCTAACGATACTACTGTGGCAGCTATTGAAGAAGCCACAAATTCAGACAACAAGAACACCATATACGATACGGCAGATGAACTGCTTAGTGATTTGGATAAGGAATGAAAAAGTTTCGTCCCACTACACAGTTTAAAAAAGACTACAAGAAATACCGCCGCTTACCTGATAAGATTGCGGCTTTAAAAGCAGTTCTTGATATGCTTCAAAATGAGGTTGAACTGCCAGCCAAATACTATGCTCATCCTTTACATGGAAAGTACAAGGGATGCTTGGAGTGCCATATAGAAAACGATTACCTTCTTATCTGGATTGATCAAGAAAAAGACATCATTGACCTGGTCAGATTAGGAAGTCATTCAGAATTGTTTAAAAACAAATAAAACATCTTGCTAATTTTGCAACAAGAAATAACTGAACACTATGAGCGAGAATAACAGCAAGCGATATGCGATAATAGTTGCTGGCGGGAGTGGGACGCGTTTTGGAAGTGAGGTGCCAAAGCAGTTTTTGGCGCTAGACGGCAAAGCGGTGCTGATGCGCACTATTGAGAAGTTTGACCAAGCTGGAGCGACTATCGTTGTGGTGCTGCCTGCTGAGCATCAGGAGATGTGGATGGCGATGTGCAAAGAGAGCAACTTCCCTGTCACCCACACTGTTGCCACTGGTGGAAAGACACGCTTTGAGTCGGTGAAAAACGGCATCGCAGCCATCGAGAATCTCAATGATGACGACCTTGTGGCGGTGCATGACGGTGTGCGCCCATTGGCAAGCGTGGAGCTGATAAACCGCTGCTTTGATACCGCGCAAGCCACTGGAAGCGCAATTCCTGTGGTCAACCCCAGCGACTCAATTCGTCAAGTGATGGAAGACGGCACATCGCGTCAGTTGCTACGCTCATCGCTACGTGCAGTTCAAACCCCACAAACATTCCGTGCCGAGCTGCTTAAAGGCGCTTATGACGTTGACGAGTCACCGCTGTTTACCGATGACGCCAGCGTGGTGGAAAGCGCAGGACATCAAGTCTCTCTCGTTGAGGGTGAAGTTACAAATATAAAAATTACCACTCCCATCGACATGATTATCGCAAAAGAGTTAATAAAAAACGGTGATACCACTTAATAATCATACTCTCCCCACCCCCTCTATCTTAGAGGGGGAGTTATCACGGCAATCTTAAAAGACATCTAATGCAACAACTTGCTAAGACCGACATAAAATACCTGCCTGGCGTGGGACCGAAGCGTGCCGAGTTGCTGGGAAAAGAGCTTGACATTCACTCGTTCTACGACCTACTCTATTATTTCCCTTTCCGCTACATCGACCGCTCCACCATCCACAAAATCAGCGAGATGCAGGGCGAGATGCCTTACATCCAGCTCAAGGGTCATTTTATCTCGTTCGCTCCACAGGGTGAGGGTGCCAAGCGCCGCTTGAATGCCTTGTTCACCGACGGCACTGGCACTATCGAGGTGGTGTGGTTCAACCGTGTGAAATATATAATGGAGAGCTACCACACCGGCAAGGAGTACATCCTCTTTGGCAAGCCCACCATCTACAAGAGCCACTACAACATGGCGCATCCGGAGGTGGACCCATACAAACCCGAGGCACTAAATCGTGGTTTGGTGGGTGTATATACCCTCACCGAGAAGATGCACAACCGCAACATCACCACAAGGGTGATGCAGAAGATCATAAAGTCTCTGCTTGAGCATCAGCTCTTTAACAGCATTCAAGAGACACTGCCTCAGTCAATTATCAACCGCTATAAACTCATGCCTTTAAAGGAGGCGCTTTTCAACATCCATACCCCGCAAAGCATCACACTGCTGCAACAAGCCCAGCGGAGGTTGAAGTTTGAGGAGTTGTTCTTCTTGCAGATGAACATCCTCAAATACATCAAGGGGCGCAACGCACAGGTGCCTGGACATGTGTTCTCACACGTGGGCGACTATTTCAACAACTTCTACAAGAGCTACCTGAAGTTTCCGCTCACTGGTGCGCAGAAGCGTGTCATCAAGGAGATTCACCACGACATGCGCAGTGGCAAGCAAATGAACCGTCTGCTTCAAGGTGATGTGGGCAGCGGCAAGACTATCGTCGCATTTATGACAATGCTGCTGGCTGCCGACAACGGCTATCAGGCGTGTATCATGGCACCTACCGAAATCCTTGCCTCACAGCATTTTGAGAGCATTGGCGAAATGGCTCAGGCGGTAGGATTGAAAGCAGCATTGCTCACTGGTTCTACACGCAAAAAGGAGCGCGACAAGATTCATGAGCAGCTTATGAGCGGCGAACTCAGCATCCTAATTGGCACTCATGCTTTGATTGAGGATACTGTGCAGTTCAAGAACCTGGGTCTCGCCATTATCGACGAACAGCATCGCTTTGGCGTAGCGCAGCGTGCCAAGCTATGGCGCAAGAACACCACCCCACCCCATGTGCTGGTGATGACCGCAACACCAATCCCGCGTACCCTCGCTATGACGGTATATGGAGACCTTGACGTGAGCGTCATCGACGAACTCCCCCCAGGACGCAAACCAGTGACAACAGTGCTTCGGTATGAGAACAATCACATGGCTGTGTATCATTTCATTGGTCAAGAATTAAAAAAAGGCCGTCAATGCTACATCGTCTATCCTCTTATCGAGGAGAACGAGAAACTCGACCTGCGCGCGCTGGAGGAAGGCTACGAAATAATCCGTGAGAATTTCCCAAGCTATAATGTGGCATACGTGCACGGCAAAATGAAACCTAGCGAGAAGGACTATCAGATGGGGTTATTTGCAAGCGGCAAGGCACACATTCTCGTCTCTACTACAGTGATTGAGGTGGGCGTGAACGTGCCAAATGCCAGCGTGATGGTGATAGAGAATGCTGAGCGATTTGGGCTCTCGCAGCTGCATCAGCTCAGGGGCCGTGTGGGACGCGGTGCCGACCAAAGCTACTGCATCCTGATGTCGAAATATAAAGTAACAAAAGAGACGCGCCACCGTCTAAAGGTGATGACGCAGACCAACGACGGATTCGTGGTTGCCGAGGAGGACATGAAACTGCGTGGACCAGGCGACATGGAGGGCACACAGCAGAGCGGCGTGGCATTCAACCTGCGCATCGCGAACCTTGCCAGCGACGGCATTGTGCTTCAAGCCGCCCGCGACGAGGCACAACTCATTCTCGACAACGATTATGACCTCTCTACCCCCGACGGTCAATTACTCCAACGCCACATGCGCTTCCTCTTCTCAAGAGAGACCAACTGGGGAATGATATCTTAATGCACAATGCTTAATGCATAATGCACAATTGTGTATGAAGTGAAAATCTCAGGTTTTCGCTACTCTCTTGCTGTTGATTTTGTCGATTATCAATGCGATGGCGCCGTCGCCGGTAACGTTGCAGGCGGTACCGAAGCTATCCATGGTGATGTAGAGCGCAATCATCAGCGCTTGTTGCTGGGCATCGAAGCCCAAGATTGACTGTAACACTCCCAACGCCGCCATAATTGCACCGCCTGGCACTCCAGGAGCGGCTACCATCATCACGCCTAGCATGAGGATGAAGCCTGTGAACAGGCCTACGTCAAACGGCATACCTGTCATCAGCATCAGCGCCACTGCGCACGCCACAATCTTCAGACAACTGCCCGAGAGGTGGATAGTTGCGCACAACGGCACAACAAAGCTAGCAATACCATCACTCACCCCGTTCTTTAGCGCGCTCTTAAGCGTCACAGGAATGGTTGCTGCGCTCGACGAGGTGCCGAGGGCGGTGAAATAGGCTGGCAACATGTTCCACAGCAACCTGAACGGGTTGCGGTGCGTGATAAGGCCAGCAATACAGTATTGCAGCACGAGCAGGAAGATGTGCAGGGCAAAAATCACGCCAATAATTGCAATGAACACGTTGAGCACATGCCATGCCTGCCCCGTGTGGCTCATCTCGAGGAAAATGCCAAAGATATAAAGTGGTAACAACGGAATAAGCGCCACCTCAATAGTTTTGGCGACAATATCCTTAAACTCGTCAAAACCAGCCTTAAGCGTCTTGGAACCTAAAAACGCGATACCCAGTCCCACGGTGAACGCTGTCACCAATGCCGACATCACATCGACCAGCGGCGGGATGTTGATTGTGAAGAACGGCTCAAGAGCTTTTACCTCGGCAATCCTTTCTATCCCATGCCCATAGTTAATAAGAGAAGGAAAAATATTGGAACTAGTGAAATAAGAAAGGTACCCTGAGAACACCGTATCGCCATATGCTATCAACGTGGTGACGAGCAGCAACTTGCCTGCACTCTTGCCGATGTCGCTGATAGCAGGAGTTATAAGTCCGATGATAATGAGCGGGATAAGGAACTGAAGGAAATTACTGAAAATGCTATTGAAAG
>JAFZUL010000151.1 GCA_017618355.1 Muribaculaceae bacterium | reverse complement strand
CAATACCGAACCCTTTCTCTAAGTCATTAATGTTTAACCTGTCCAACTTTTTGGGGTCACTTCAGATTCACATCGTGCAGGGCTTTTATTGTTTACTTAACTAATTTCAAACTTTTTCATATTTTTTCTAGTCTTGTAAAAGTTCAACTAATAACTAATTCACTTTAAAATTTTAAATAAAATGCTCTCACTCGCAAGGTTTTGAGCGAGCTCAACTTTGTCTCGTTTAATCGCATTTTTCACGATGCAAAGTTATGGGTGTTCTTTGGGACGTACAATCGCTATTATTTGGTATATTTTTGGAAAGAAGTAATTAATTTTTGTGTTTTTGTATAAAAATGGCTATTTTTGCACTTTAAAATACTAATTATTCAGATAGAATTTAAAAACTAATACAAAAATATGAAGAAATTATTGTTTGTTTTATTCCTTCTGTTGTCATGCTCCCAGGTCAATGCCCAGCTGTTATGGAAGGTGAGTGGTAATGGCTGTTATGAGACATCTTATCTCTTTGGCACTCTGCATCTTGAGACAGCCGAGTTTATTGACAGTGTCCCAGGTCTTGCCGAGGCTATCGAGAATGTAGATGTGATTTTCGGAGAGCTGGAAGGCGACAATCTTACTAGTATGAATGCTATGCTACAGATGATGAAGGATGCTACCGCCCCTGCCGACAGCACTATCGATAAATTGCTTTCCCCTAAGGATTATGTAATGGTTGATGCGGTGGTCAAGAAGTATATGTTTGGTTTTGGGCTAAAGGAACTTGGTGTTCTGAAACCCGCTGTCCTAACAGCCCAACTCGACGTTATGCAGATGCAGAAACTTTATCCTAAAAGCCTGGATCCCAACAATCTTATTGATGTCGCCATTCAAAAGCGCGGAAAACAGCTAGGTAAACGCATCGATGGCCTTGAGGGCATAGAGGACCAGACGTCGGCGCTCTTTGGTGCCCCTCTGAATGAGCAGGCCGAGGATTTGGTGGACTTCTGCCGCAAAGATGGCAAATATAGTGAAAGCAGCAAGCAACTCCATGATGCTTATCGCGCCCAAGACCTTGTTGCGATAGAGAAAATCGTCTTCGACCCAGAGATGGGCATTGACGATGCCAACATGGACCGTTTGAGCTATGAGCGCAACCGCAAGTGGATGGATAAAATCACCCAGACGATTCCCGTGCAGAGGGTGCTGGTTGCCGTTGGTGCGGCTCATCTTGTGGGTGAGCAGGGGCTTATAGAGCTGCTTCGCTCGCGTGGCTACACTGTTGAACCAGTGCGGGCAAAATGAAAAAAGATATATATTTCGCTATAGTTTCGATATAAAGTACTATCTTTGCAAATTATTTCACATTATTAAAATATAGATTCAATAAACAAAGATGAAAAATAATTTAAGTTTGAAATCATTCATACTACTGTTATTAGTTATATCTTTGGCATCATGCAAGATTGATATGCCCAAAGAGACAGAATCGTCGTTTGAGACTATGACGGTTAAGAAAACCGACATCGAGATTCCAATAAAGTTCAGTGCGAAGATGAAAGGTCAGTCCGACGTGACCATTTCGCCGCAGGTGAGCGGTCAGTTGATGAAAATCTGTGTTACTGAGGGACAGCAGGTGAGTGCTGGGCAGACACTTTTTGTGATTGACTCCCGCAACGCACAGCATGAGCTGCAATCGGCGCAGGCCTCAGTACAGTCGGCTCAAGCCAACGTTCAGTCGGCGCAAGCCAGCCTACAGTCGGCTCAAGCTAACTTGCAGTCGGCTCAAGCCAAGGCCAATAGCGCCAAACTGGAGTATGAGAGCAACAAGAACCTCTATGACAAGAAAATTGTGAGCAAATATACGCTTGACACCTCTGAGAACAACTATAAGCAGGCGCAAGCCGCTGTGGGTCAGACCAAGGCTTCGGTGGAGCAGGCAAGAGCATCGGTAGAGCAGGCAAGAGCATCGGTTACTCAAGCTCAAACTGGCGTTAGCCGCGCCAGGGTGAACCTCGGTTTGTGTACTATAACTTCTCCTGTGTCGGGCATTGTGGGTGCTATAGATGTGCGTGCCGGAGATCAAGTCACACCAATGACGCAACTTACCATTGTGAGCGGTAACCAGCAGATGGAAGCGTGGTTCTCGGTTCCTGAGTCTATTCTTGAGGAAGGAGTGGCTTCTGGTTCCACCCAGAGCGACAAAGCTAAATACATAGCCGCTCTGCCCCCTGTGCAGTTCATTATGAAGAATGGAACAGAATATCCACACAAAGGTCGCATCTCTAGCCTCACGGGTGTGGTGGATGCTGCTACAGGTTCGCTGGCTTGTAAAGCCACGTTCCCCAATCCTGACGGCCACTTGTATTCAGGCATTCAAGGTACTGTGGTGCTGCCTATCAACCGCAAGGATGTGATGGTGATACCACAGGCTGCCGTAGTGCGCCTGCAAGACAAGTCACTGGTTTATAAAGTGAAAGCCGACAGCACAGCAACCGCTGTGACTGTGGTAACCACCGATGCCGGCAACGGCAAGGTTTTCATCGTGACCGAAGGTCTGAATGTGGGAGACCGCATCGTGACTGTGGGAGCCAACAATTTGCAGGAAGGTCAGAAAGTGTTATTTCCTGCCGCGAAAAAAGAAAAGTAACCCATGAAGAATAACATATTCATCAACAGATATGTGATGGCATGCGCTATATCGATTGTCATCACTCTGGTGGGTGTAATCTGCATGAGCACAATGCCCATTGAGCAGTACCCCAACATTGCACCGCCCACAGTGCGCGTCTCGACATCTTACACCGGTGCCGATGCTAACACTATCATGAAGTCGGTTGTGCAACCGCTTGAAGAGAATATCAACGGTGTGCCAGGCATGACCTATATTACCAGTTCGGCATCGGCATCGGGCGATGTCTCGATACAGGTATATTTTGAGCAGGGCACCGACCCCGACCTCGCCGCCGTGAACGTTCAGAACCGTGTGAGCCGCACCACCGCATTGTTGCCCTCGGAGGTGACGAAGGTGGGTGTGCAGGTGATGAAACAGCAGAGCAATATCCTTCATATTGGCGCCCTCAAGAGCGTTGATGGAAAGTATGACACAGATTTCATTGCCAACTATATCGACATCAATATTCGTCCCCGATTGATGCGTATCACTGGAGTGGGTGACGTGATGGCGTTAGGTAATACCTACGCTTTGCGCATTTGGCTCAAGCCCGATGTGATGGCGCAGTATGGTTTGGACCCTAACGACGTGTTTGCCGCCATAGGCGGTCAGAGTTTTGTCGCTGCCACTGGTTCTTTGGGCGAGCAGTCGGAAAATGCCTACCAGTACTCGATGGAGTATAAAGGTACTCTGAAGACCGTTGAGGAGTTTAACGACATTGTGCTGCGCTCCAGCGATGGTGGAAACCTGTTGCACTTGGGCGATGTCGCCAAAGTGGAGATTGGAGCTGTGAGCCACAACTTCACGTCGAACATTGACGGCAAGCCGGGTACTATCTACATGGTGTTCCAGGCTCCAGGTGCCAATGCCACCGAGGTAAACGGTCGCATCAATAAACTCTATGAGGAACTTAAGCCCACTATGCCCGCCGGCTTGGAGTTTGAGATTCTGGAGACCAGCGACGACTTCCTCTTTGCGGCCATCCACAATGTGGTTGAGACGCTTGTCATCGCCATCATCCTCGTTATTCTTGTGGTTTATTTCTTCCTTCAGAGCTTCAAGGCGACTGTTATTCCGTCAATTTCGATTATCGTGTCGCTGTTGGGAACGTTTGCCATTGTGTCGCTCGCAGGGTTCTCGCTAAATATTCTAACGCTATTTGCGCTAGTGCTTGCCATCGGTACTGTGGTAGATGATGCCATCGTCGCCGTCGAGGCGGTGATGGCGAAGATGGAGGGCGGCATTACCGACCCCAAGCAAGCTACGCGCGAAGCCATGAGTGATGTGTCGATTGCCGTTATTTCGTGTACCCTGGTATTTATGGCGGTATTTATTCCTGTGGCATTCATGCCAGGCACATCAGGGTCGTTCTTCACACAGTTTGGTGTGACGTTAGCGTCGGCGGTAGGTTTGTCGTGCGTTTCGGCGTTGACTCTTTGTCCGGCACTTTGTGCCATCATGATGCGCTACTCAAAGGATGGAAAGGAAAAGAAAAACCTGAACTACTACGTTACTAAGGCCTATACTGCCAGCTACAATGCCATCCTCAAGAAATACAAGAAAAGCGTCAAAGGTTTCATCAAGCGTCCGTGGATTTCTTGGGCACTGCTCGCTGGAGCCGCCGTGTTGCTGATTATCTTCATGCGTGGTTTGCCATCAGGACTTGTGCCTCAGGAAGACCAGGGCGTGTTCTTTGCCGAGGTGCGCGCTCCAGAGGGCTGCACCCTGCATGAGACACAAGAGATTGTAAAACAAGTGGAAGCTAAGGTAAAGAAGATTCCTGAGCTGGAGAACTATGCTGTAGTAAGTGGTTACGGCATGATGGCTGGTCGCTCTGGCAGTTGCTATGCCACCCTCATTATCCGTTTGAAGAACTGGGACGACCGTCCTGGAATGAACCATAATATCATGCTTGTCTATGGCCGTTTCGCTATGGACTGCAAAGAGATAAAGAATGCGAAGGTCATCCCCTTCCAGATGCCGCAGGTGCCCGGCTACGGTTCCAACAGCAGTGTGAACCTTGTGTTGCAAGATATGCAGGACCGCCCCATGTCGGAGTTTAATATCGATGCTACCAAGTTCCTCACCAAGCTCAATGAGCGTC
Organism: Muribaculaceae bacterium; assembly: GCA_017618355.1. GTDB lineage: Bacteria > Bacteroidota > Bacteroidia > Bacteroidales > Muribaculaceae > Sodaliphilus. Next base: position 838 of record JAFZUL010000151.1, on the reverse strand, counting down.
CTGAGATTATGATGGCGATGTCAACTTACTCTGAACGCTTCCCGAAATATCAGGTTGATGTGGATGCGACACAGTGTGATCGTGCTGGTGTGACTCCTGCTACTGTGCTCCGCACGCTTGGCTCTTACTGTGGCGGTTCATACGTGGGCAATTTCAATCAATTTGGCAAGGTGTATCGCATCATAGCCAACGCGTCACCCGAATATCGTCTCGACCCATCGTCGCTCAATAACATCTTTGTGCGCGTGCAAGGCGGCAAAATGGCACCCATCTCAGAGTTCGTCACGCTGAAGGAGGTTGTGGGTTCGGCATCGGTCGATCACTTCAACCTGTTTCAGAGCATCACTTGTGGTGTGATGACCGCCAGTGGATACTCTGAGGACGACGCCCACAAGGCTATCGCCGAGGTATTTAAGGAAGAGATGCCAAATGGCTACAGCTATGAGTATGGCGGCATGTCGCGTGAGGTGGAAGAGGCTTCGGGCTCTAACGCCACCGCCCTCATCTACGTTATCTGCGCTATCCTCATTTATCTCATTCTGGCTTCGCTCTATAACTCGTGGTTCACGCCATGGGCAGTGTTGCTCAGTGTGCCTTTCGGATTGATGGGCTCATTTGGCGCAGTATGGCTCGTGTCGTTACTCCACCTGCCAGGCATGGAAAATAACATTTATCTGCAGACAGGTGTGATTATGCTTATAGGTCTGTTGGCAAAGACTGCCATCCTTATCACCGAGTTCGCCTCTGAGCGTCGTGCTCAAGGTCTGAGCATCAGCGATGCAGCCTTCGCTGCTTGTGAGGAGCGTCTTCGCCCAATCTTGATGACGGTAGTCACGAT
>JAFZUL010000014.1 GCA_017618355.1 Muribaculaceae bacterium | reverse complement strand
TCGGTATCGGCAATCTGTTGCTCAAGCAGTTTCACACGTTTCTCTGCACGTCGCACTTCGCGTTCGTGCTCTTTCTGCTCCTGATAACTGAGTTTTGATGCCGTCATCACCTTTTCTTGTTGTGGAGTGGCAACTTTATCCTTTACTTCAAGTTGTTGAAGCGACTGAATCTTCTTTTTCTCAAGAAATTCATATATGCCGCACAAGTGCTCACGCACTCGGTGGTTGCCAAACTCATATACCTTGCTCACCAGTCCGTCAAGGAAGTCGCGGTCATGTGACACCACAATCACAGTGCCGTCGAAGTCGGCAATGGCGCTCTTAAGAATATCCTTTGTGCGCATGTCTAGGTGGTTGGTAGGCTCATCGAGAATGAGAAGATTTACAGGCTGCAACAGCAGTTTGAGCATCGCCAATCGCGCTTTCTCGCCTCCAGACAGCACTTTCACCTTCTTCTCGCTTGCCTCACCACCAAACATGAACGCACCCAGCAGGTCGTTGATACGTGAGCGGATATCGCCTACTGCCTCATAGTCGATAGTGTCGAAGACAGAAATCTCCTCGTTAAGCAGTTGAGCCTGATTTTGAGCGAAATATCCAATCTTAACATTATGACCAATCTGAAGGCTTCCATCAAAAGGTATCTCATTCATTATACACTTCACAAGGGTTGACTTACCTGCTCCGTTCTTGCCAACAAACGCCACTTTCTCACCGCGCTTGATTGTGAAAGTCACATCTTTGAATACGTTGAGGTCGCCATAGTTTTTCTTCACGTCCTCGGCAATGACTGGATAGTCTCCCGAACGAGGCGCAGGCGGGAACTTGAGGCGCAAGCGAGAATTGTCTACCTCGTCAATCTCGATGCGCTCCACCTTCGCAAGCTGCTTGATGCGGCTCTGCACCTGCACAGCTTTTGTCGCCTTATAACGAAATTTCTCAATAAACTCCTCGGTGTCCTGAATCATCTTCTGCTGGTTGTCGTAGGCACGACGCTGCTGCTCCAGGCGTTCCTTGCGCAACTCCACGAAGTGAGAATAATTGACCTGATAATCATATATTTTGCCAAGCGAAATCTCTATTGTGCGAGTGGTCACATTATCGATGAAAGCGCGGTCATGGCTCACGAGCAGCAAAGCACCGCGACGGGTCTTGAGGAAGTCCTCAAGCCATTGAATCGACTCGATGTCGAGATGGTTAGTAGGCTCATCTAGCAGCAGAACATCAGGACGCTGCAAAAGCAGCTTGGCAATCTCAACACGCATGCGCCATCCGCCACTAAACTCACTAGTGGGTCGTTCAAAGTCGCTACGCTCAAAACCTAAGCCCAACAATGTCTTCTCCAACTCCGCTTCATAGTTCTCGCTCTGCATCATGGCGCGCAAGTCGGTCTTAACCGATAACCGTTCAAGCAGGGACTGATAGCTATCGCTATCATAGTCGGTACGCTCGGCAATCTCCTTATTTATGGAATCAATCTCATGGTCAAGTTCTTTCACATGGTCAAAGGCTTTGGCGGCCTCTTCTCGAAGGGTGCAGTTATCCACTAGGCGCATCTGCTGCGGCAGATATCCGATGGTAACATCGCTCGGTTTAGACACGCTGCCTCCAGTAGGCATCTGCAAACCCGCGATAATTTTAAGCATGGTAGATTTACCTGCACCATTCTTGCCAACAAGAGCAATCCTATCGTTCTTGTTGATCACATAATTTATATTGTCAAACAACGGCCGAGCACTGAACTCAACCTTGAGGTTTTGAATACTAATCATCGGTGCAAAGTTACTAACAAAATTAGACACATTATTTGATTTAGGGAAATTTTATTGTACTTTTGGATAAATTAGGCTGCGCCTCTTAAATAAAAATAAAAAACTTTGTTTTTGATTTTGTATTTCATTCGGCTTGCACTAATTTTGCAAAAAAGACAAAACTATGATTAACGACATTAAGATATTTGCGGCACCGGTTCAGGGGATTACCGACTGCCATTGGCGGAATGCGCATTATGAGATTTTTGGTGGTCCTGATGAGTATTTCGGGCCTTTTATGCGTGTGGAACATAAGGAGATACGCAAGCGCGACCTCTTTGACGCTAATCCCGAGAACAATGCAGTGCCCGTGTTCACGCCACAGATTCTTGCCTGCCAACCTAAAGACGCGCTGCGCATGGTAGAGGCGCTGAAAGAGATGGGACACAGCGCCATCGACATCAATCTTGGTTGCCCATTCCCGCCCATCGCCCTGCATCACAAAGGCTCTGGACTGCTGCAATATCCCGATGAGGTGGAAAAGCTATTCAAAGCTCTGAGCAAAGTTGAGGATGTGACCTACAGTGTAAAAATGCGTATTGGTTGGGACGAGCCCATACAATGGCAAGATATAGTGCCTCTATTTGATATAATTGAGCCAAAACAAGTCACCGTGCATCCACGCACAGGACGTCAGCAATACAAAGGCGTACTTGACCTTGATCAGTTCAATGCCATCGTTACGGCATGCCACTATCCTGTCATCTACAACGGCGAACTTAAAACACTTGACGACATCACGCGCATGAGCAAGATTCTTCCTGGCATCGCCGGCATGATGATAGGTCGCGGACTCATTGAAGCCCCCGCCATGCTCTGCCCCGAGAAAGCGACAGCAGACAACTATTGCGAACTTCACAACCGCCTGCGCGACGCCTACACCGAACAACTTAACGGCGGTGAGCACCAACTGCTCCTGAAGATGAAATCGCTATGGGAGACGTTCCTTCCCAACGCTCCCCACAAATCACTAAAAGCTATCAAGAAAGCTACTTCAATGGCAAAATACAATGTCGCTGTGAGCGAGTTATTCTACAGTTTAGAAGAATAGACTAAGAGGGTGCATCATAGAAAAAACATGACACACCCTCACTCTTAATCAGTAATGTGCTGAGTATTATTTGTAACGCAAGAAGCTATAGCCGAAGCGCTCGTAAGCTGCACGTTCCAGCTCTTCTCGATCATCGGGATGGGCGATTGAGATTAGCGCTCTTGCACGCTCTGCCATGCTCTTGTTGCGCAGATATACTATGCCGTGCTCAGTAACAACGTACTGGGTCTGGAACCTTGTGGTCACTACGCCAGCACCTGGAGTGAGAGTTGGCACAATCTTGCCTTTACCCTTGCCTGTGCGTGACGGCAGAGCGATGAAGGTTTTGCCCTCTGGGTTTAGAGCTGCACCATACATGAAGTCGTGCTGACCTCCTACGCTAGAGAAAATCATAGTGCCAATGCTGTCGGCGCACACCTGACCTGTGAGGTCAACCTCTATAGCACTGTTGATTGCAATTGGACGAGGGTTCTGACGGATTATCTGTGGGTCGTTAGTATATGCTACGTCATAGAACTCCACATCCTCGTTATAGTCAAGGAAGTCATACATGCGCTTAGAGCCAAGTGCCAAACTTGCCACGCTTTTGCCTGGGTGAATCTTCTTGAGGCTATTGTCAATCACACCTTCCTCAATTAGACGCACTACGCCATCGGTCATCGCCTCGGTGTGAAGACCCAGATGCTTGTGGTTCTTGATTCCTGCAAGCACAGCATTGGGAATTCCGCCCACACCAATCTGCAATGTGGCGCCATCGGGAATCTCAGCGGCAATGAAGCTACCTATAGCGCTCTCAATGGGTGATGACTCGCCAAACTCCATCGCCAGCGGTGGCTCGTCGCAGCGCACTGCTGCGGCAATCTCGCTCTCATGAATCTTTGCAGCACCACACAAATATGGCATACTGTCGTTAATCTGTGCAATGATGGTCTTCGACATCTCCACGGCGCTGAATGCTAAATCGGCACTCATACCATAGCTGCAATATCCGTCCTTGTCAGGTGGCGAGCAGTTCAGGAATGTGACATCAAGAGGCAGTTGCTTGCTGCGGAACAAGAAAGGTATCTCGCCCAAAAAGGCAGGAATTACCTCGCCATATCCCTGTGCCACCCACTTGCGTTGGTCGCCACTGAGAAACAGGCTCTTGGTGATAAACGAGTCCTTATACTCTAGGTTGCACAGTGGGCACTCACCGTAAGGCACGTTAAAGGCCGAATACACCACCACGTCGCGCAGTTCGCTGGCACGTCGCGCCAATGCGCTTTGCAGCACCACAGGAATTGCCGTGCTGCCCATGCAGTAGATGTGGTCTCCACTCTTGACAAGGCGCACCGCCTCGTCGGCACTCATGTAATTCATATAGTTGTCAGTTGTCAGTTTTTAGTTATTAGTTAGTTCACTAATCTCTAATCGGCGCGTAGCGCCCTCACCTTATTTGCTTTTTTGTAGTTCCACAAAGATACCAAGACGCTCATCAAGTGCTTGGATGTGCCAATCGCTATTAAGCTGAGACACACAAGCGCGGATACCAGGCTGCTTGCTGCCAGTGGTATTGAGCGTAATCGCCGAGATTCCACATAACATCAAGTCGTTGAGCAGCTGTGAATCACTCATACCCTCATAGCCAATGGTGTAATAGAATCCGTCGGCAAGGTCTTGGTCACCATCCTTGTCATAGATGATATTGAAGCCATGCTTCAAGAAGATTTGCTTGGTAATCTTGGCACGACGACCATATTCGCGCACTTCATCGACAAACTTGTAAGTGCCATCGGCAGCGGCTTTCATCATTGCAGCAAGGGCATGCTGCGCCGAGTGAGAAGTACCTGACGATGCAACATAAAGATATGTGAAGATGAAGTTGTCGCCCATGCGGCCTATGCCATAACGCTTACGCAGGGCAGGATACTCACGGTTGAACATTTTTTTGCTAAATGCCACTACAGCAATGCGCTCGCCGGCATAGCTGAAAATCTTCGAACCCGACATCATAAAGATATAGTTGTCGGTATAACGAGCAACTGTAGGCTGGAATGGTGGCTCGAAAGGCACTGACTTGTCGGTACGGAAGTCCATGCACAAATATGCGTGGTCCTCGAGCACAATCATGTCATATTTGTTGGCCATCTCGCCAATAATCTGCAGCTCTTCCTCGGTCAAACACACCCATGACGGGTTGTTGGGGTTAGAATAAACAATTGCCACTATGTTGCCCTTTGAGCAATACTCCTCGAGTTTATCTCGGAGCTTGGCGCCACGAAACTCATAAATATCAAACTGCTCATGCTTGATGCCCTGCACTGCTGCTTGCATCACATGAGGAGCGAAACCTGGCTGGACATAGAGGATAGTATCCTTTGCAGGGTCAATCTGTGAACATTCGAGCATCAGATTCATGCCTGCCTGCATCGATCCAACTGTGGGGATAATGCACTCGGGGGAAATGTCCACATCAATAAACGCTTTGATAAATCGTGAAGCGTTCTCTTTGAGCTCAGGCAGACCGCTGATGGCAGGATAAATGCTGGCAATGCCATTGTCAAGTGCAGCTTTCTGAGCCTCAACACCAACTTGACCAGGTGACAAGCCTGGCACGCCCACCTCAAGTCGCAAGAACTTCTCGCCTGCAGCCTTCTCCATTTCGGCTGCTATAGCTGCGCATTGGCGGATGGTGGTTTTAGACACATCGGTCAAGTCACGCTCAGCCAAGATATCGTTTAGAACTTGTTGTTTGATAGGAAAACTCATAGTTGTTTTATAGATAATTTGTTATTTGTTCTTTTGTGCAAATTCATAACCAGCTTTAAAAGCGGCAATATTAGTCTCTACTATCGCCTCGCCCTTGCTGGCAAACACATTTGTAATACCCTCCAGCAATTGCTCGGGCTTAAGCATTTCAAGCACCGAAGCGGCAGCACCCAGCAGCACCATATTGGCGCTGCGAGGTGACTTCACTTCCTTAGCAATAGCGTCAACGTCAATCATAATAACATTGCCCTGCTTCATGAGCTCGTCGTTCACAGCTTCCATCTCTGGATAGTTGGGGATGTTGACAAACGGAGTAGTATTAGTGATAACCCAGCCATTAGGATTCAGATACTGCACATAACGCAAAGCCTCCATGGGCTCTAGCGAGATGATAAGGTCGCAAGCTCCATGAGCAATGAGGTCGCTGCTGATTGGAGCATCGGAGAGGCGCAGATTGCTCTGCACGTCACCACCACGCTGGCTCATGCCATGCACCTCGGCTTGTTTCAAGTAGATGCCCTCTTTCAGGGCAGCCCAACCTATGATTGTAGCAATGGAGAGGATGCCTTGTCCGCCCACACCGCAAAGAATTATATCTTGTTTCATGATTTGAGAATTTTAATTATTAGATGTGGATAGAATCATTGTTTAGCCTTAGCCTTTGCATGACGTTTAGCAGTCTGGATGCACTCGCGGCGAGCGATAATCACCGACACGCCCTTGTAGTTGATTTCCTCGTCAATCACCTTCTCCATGTCAGGATAGTTCTTTGGAAGAGGAACAATTACACGCACGTGAGCGGGATCAACACCCACTCCATAGCAAATCTGCTCAAGGCGACCAGTACCTGCCGAATCTTGACCACCAGTCATACCAGTGGTAAGGTTGTCGCTAATGCACAAGGTTATGTTGGCTTTCTCGTTAACAGCATCAAGTAATCCTGTCATACCGCTGTGGGTGAAGGTAGAGTCACCAATCACGGCTACTGAAGGATGCACGCCAGCGTTTGCGGCACCAATCGACATAGTTAACGAAGCGCCCATCTCAACACAAGTCTGGAAAGCATGGAATGGTGCGAGCCATCCTAAGGTGTAGCAGCCAATGTCGGCAAAGACGCGTGCGCTTTCATAGTTCTTGAGCACATTGTTGAGAGCGGTGTAGAAATCGCGGTGACCACAACCCTGACACAATGCTGGTGGACGTGGCACTGTCACTGTTGCTGCAGCATGTGCCTCAAGTGGTTTCATGCCTAAAGCAACACGCAGCACATCAGGATTCAGTTCACCTGTGCGTGGCAGAGTGCCATCGAGCCGTCCCTTAATATCAATAGGCAGTTCAAGCACGCCACGCAGCAGTTTCTCTACAAGCGGTTGACCTTCTTCCACAACCATGATGCTCTTGCACTCGGCGGCAAGTTTGCGCACCAACTTCTTTGGCAATGGATATTGGGTGAGTTTAAGAACTGGGAAGGGACATCCGTCAGGATAGTTCTCCATAAGGTAGTTGTAGGCGATACCGCAAGTTATTATGCCCATAGAGTTGTCGGGGCCATCAATGTACTTGTTCTGACCCATTGTGCAAGCATCTTCCTCAAACGAGAGGATATCCTTAACAAGCTGGTCATTGCGCACGCGGGCATTCACAGGAAGAGTAACCCACTGGCGAGGATTCTCGGGGAAGTGAATCTCGTTCTGCTCAAGCTGCTCGCTTGTCTCAACGATAGCGCGTGAGTGAGCCATTCGGGTTGTCATGCGCATTAGCACGGGGATGCGGTTCTTCTCGCTGTAGTCAAATGCGCAGCGCACCATCTCGTAAGCCTCTTGCTGAGAAGAAGGCTCAAAGCATGGCATCATAGCGAAGTCGGCATAGAAGCGAGAGTCCTGCTCATTTTGAGATGAATGCAGTGAGGGGTCATCGCAAGCCACAATCACCAGGCCACCATTGGCGCCAGTCACTGCACTATTGACAAAGGCGTCGGCACACACGTTCATGCCCACATGCTTCATGCACACCATAGCACGCTTGCCGGCATAACTCATACCAAGAGCCTCCTCCATGGCAGTCTTCTCATTAGCACTCCAACGGCAATGCACGCTGCCAGCGCGACCTTGCTCGCTTTTTTGAATAAACTCGGTAATCTCGGTCGATGGGGTACCAGGATAAGCCCACACGCCGCTCAATCCGGCATGCAGCGCGCCAAGTGCCAAGGCCTCATCGCCAAGTAGCAAATGTTTACTTTTCATTATTCGAAAATTGTTGTTTATGTTATGTGTATTCTTTATTTTGCAATATTTATGCCCTCTCTTGGGCATCTTATAAAATTTTGGACTAAATTACTACATTTTCCCGAAACAGCAAAATATAACGGCGATTTTAATCTTTTTTTCATAAATTATCTACGGAGTTAAGGAGTTTATGGAGATTTATTACTCCTCCACTCCATAACTCCGTAGAAATAATCGGAGCGTAGCGTAACTAGCAAATCGACTCGAGGCTTGGCATGTAGTTGCGCTGGATTGACTCGGCAATAGCCGATGCCACCTCCATCTCACTCAACGATATGCTTGCGCCAAAGTTATACAACAGCTCAACTTCATTACGAGCAATCACCTTGTCGCTCAAAGCAATGTGTATCATGTATTCAAGCAATCCCATTCTCATGCCTGGGTTGATCTTCAGGATGTTCTCTACCGAGTCGTTGAAGATTGCGCCCACATCGCCTTGCGCTATCTCCTCGAGGTATTTGCGAGGGAATATCTTGAGGCGGGCGAGCATCTCTATAATTTGGTTCACCTCATCTTCTTTCACTTTCTTGTCGCTGCTTGCCACAATGAGTCCTGCCGAAGCGATGAAACGAGCCATGTACTCGTCGAGCTCGCTGTCACCAACCTTAAGAAGGATAGAGATGAGTTCATCCATGCCTTTCTGTAGTTCTTCCTGCGACTCACAAGTGGCAAACAGGTTAAGAGCCTGTACCCTGATGGGGTTAACTGGATGCGACGAGCGGCTGATGCCCTTGTCTTTCAAGAAATATTCAAGGCGGCGGTTGTTGTCGGCAATCAGGGCATCGATGCTCACGTTCATCTTCTCCAAGTCAAGGCCCGAAGCCATTTTGAAGAAAGCTGTCACGCACACGCCCAAATCTCCAGTCGCCATATAGCCATAACGGTCGGCAACTAGCTCGGCAAGTTGTTCATGGAGGCGTATCTTGTACTGCAAAGTCACTGGCACTGCCGCCTCAGGTGGGAACACAAAGTTGATGAGTCTTGCAAGGGCTGTGTCTTTATTGATCAAATGTCCAAGTTCATGACCGATAACAAAACGTAATTCATCGGTACTCATCAAGTCGAAGAGCGCCGAGTTCACATTCACGATGTGGTGCTCGCCCTCATCCTCGGCTGCAAGCGAGAATGCGTTCACGTCACTGTCGCCAGTGATGTAGAAATCCACTTCATCTTTAATTTTGAGCTTTTTCTTCACATCTTGACAAAGCTCGTAAAAGTCGGGCAACAGTTCTTTTTGTACTCTCAGGCTGTGTCCTTCCATACTACTGCGCCAGTAGGCATCACGGCTTGAGGTCTTTGTCTTACGTAGCACTTCTTCAACTATCTCACCTTGCAAAGCATTGTAAATCTGCTTGCCTAGCTGCTTCTCTAACTCTAATTTAGGATTTAATTTGCTCATATAGTTATGGTTTTAGTTTTTCAATTCTTTTGTATTTATTGTTAACTCATTTAGAACTTGCAAATATAATATTTTTTCTTAAAAAACATGCAGGGGGTGTGAAGCAATTTGTTTCTATTTAACTTCTATTACAGTTGCAGCAGTGTGAGCAGTAACATGTGGTGCATACTGGCACTGTGCCGATGCGATGCCGCTGGCATAGGTACCGATGTTGGTCACCATCACATCGTAAGTCACGGTGTGGACACCTTTTCGCATACTGGTGATAAACAGGTTGGTCTTGCTGTCTTTCACCTCGTTGTAATAGAACATCCCTTCGCCCCATTTATAACCCGATACCTTGTCAACTGGTTCGAAGCAGGCGGCACGCTCGTCGGTCACGGTGATGTAGTCCAAATCCTTGCGTGCGTCAAGTGTGATGCGCACCTGCACCTTGTCGCCAACGTTGAGCGTGATGAAAGGTTCCAGTTCACCGTCTTTGCCATAGCGCATAAAATTCTTGGTCACGCTCAAATAATCGGTCTTGAACGCCTCAATGTCGGCCATCGGAGCGCTGTAGGCTGAGTATATTGCTCCCCATTGTGGATGGGTTTTCTTGTCAAACTTAATTGTCTCATTGGGAGCGATTTCCCTCACTGAGTAACCCAAAGAGTCGGTCAACCAACTATTGCCTGGGTCGGTAGTTAGCAACGAATAGATTGCATGAGCGGCAAGACTGCTTGAACCCCAATCATTGCTCTGCTTCATCAGCAGCATCCATTTATGGATTTGCGCCATCTCGTCTTGACGCGGATCAATAAGAGCTAATGCCTCGAGCACAGTAGCAGTGAGTGTAACTTTGTCGTAGAAGGCAGCATATCCCTCTTGCAGGTTCTCCCAATGCATGCCCTGATGGTCGGTAACGGCAAACTCTCGCAGCGATTGCGCTATCTTGCGCGCCTCTTCCTTCTTGTCATTTCGATAGAGCACGATGGCGGCATAAGCGCGGTCAATGAGCGAGCGGTCTTTCCATTTTTCCATAATCTCCTTCACGCTGCGGTCATGTATCGCCTTATTTTTCTTGGACATTTCCACATTAGGGAACATCGAACGAACGTAAGCATAACCCAAGTAGTCAATCTTCTCGCCTTTAGAGAACATATTGGAAATTAAGTTGTCGCAATACATCACTCCCCTCTCTGCCATCTTGTTGAGGTCACTATCGCTCGCGTCGGTGGTTATAAGCATTTGTTCACCAATCAATTCCAGCACTCCCATTGTAGTGTAAAGCGACGACCCGCAGCCTGGATAACTGAACCAAGTCCAGCCTCCGTCACTTTGCTGAAGTTTGCCAAGTGCTGTGACAAGTCGCTTGTGCTCGCTATCCATCTTGGCTGAATCAAGTAGATTGCTCAACTGACGCATGCGCATAGTCTCACGCTGGGCTGCGCCAACAAAGGGCGAAGCCATCAGGTCGCCAATCTTGAGGTTAGGGTTCTGCTGCAGCATCGACACAACAGTAGTGTCGCCTTGCCATGAGCGGATAGCTTGGGCTATCTCAGGCTCACAACCTGTCAGGTCTTGAGCTACACTTTGAGCAAACAGGCTATGTGCCACACAGCTTGCAACCTTGTCGTTGTCATTATAGATGGTTGGCAATGCCATAACAGCATACCACAACGGATTCTCGCAAGTCTCAAGGGTGATGCGGGCATTCTCGGAATAAGACGGAACTGTTAGCGTCTTCTCTTCGCCCGGGTCGATGAAGAACGGCTGCGCCTCTATCACAGGCGATGCTGCCTCAAGCACTGGTATCACCATCTGCTCGCCGTCGCCCCAACGCTCGGTGGCCGCTTTCACACGCATTCCCACCAATGCGAGGGTATCTGGCACAGTCCACGTGACTTCCACATTGCGCATCTCTTTTGGCGACAATGTAATTTGTTGGCTCGACGAGTGCAAGACAGCATTGGTGCGGATGTCAAACATCTCAACCACAGCATCGACTGTGGCATTCTTGTCGTCGTCGTTCTGCACCTGAGCCTTGAGCGTGACATTGTCGCCATGCCGCAAGAATCGAGGAGCAATGGGCTTCACCATAAGCGGACGGCTTGTTATCAGTTCGTCAAAGAAATTGCCTGAAATAAGGTTCTTATTGTAGGCAATCGCCTGAACCACCCAAGTGGAGTTATTCTCGGGAGCAGTGAACTCCACCGCTACCCTACCGTCGTCACCAGTAACAAGCATTGGTTTCCACAATGCAGTCTTCACGCCCGGCTCGCGCGCTTTCACTGTTGACATCATTTTGTTGCGGGCAAATTGCTTGCTCTTGGTGTTTACAACAATCACACCCGCCATAGCGCGAGCACCATAGATAGAGGTCGCCGAGTTGCCTTTCAGGACATTGAAACCTTCAATATCATCAGAATTGAGACCATTAAGAGCACTGGCAATAATTGTACTGGCATCACCACTGGAGAGCGCATCTGCATCAAGTTCAACATTATCCTCCACAATCACTCCATCAACAACCCACAGAGGCCTTGCACCATTGACAGATGTTGCGCCACGCACTCGCATCTGAGTCGATGTGCCAAACGTCGCATTTCCGTCACTTACACTCATACCTGCTGCACGTCCTTCAAGGGGGCTTGACACTTCAGCAGCAGTGAATAATCGCTTGTCAACAGCCTGGTATCCGGTAACAACCACTTCTTCGAGTCGTTGACCTTCATCTTCCTCAAGCAAAACCACTTGCGGCAACTCCGATGGTTTGAACTTATAATCGACAAAACCAATATATCTAACTCTAACCTCACTGTTCAGCGATGACACCGTTAATGTGAACTTGCCGTCAAAGTCGGTGCCAACGCCGTTCTTTTGATTCTCCTCGTCCATCACTGTTGCACCAATTACCGGCTCAAAATCATCGGCAGAATACACCCAACCAGTCACTTTGCAACCAGTGCTGTCGCATTTTTCCACTTTTGTGGAACTCAATGTCATATCTTGGTCTTTGTAATTCTTTGTCAAAATAAACCAATTCCTGTGGTATGTGTTCAACTTTGGCAGTTTCAGGCTGTATTCCTCCAAATAAGGACGATGCCAATAGGGACCAGAAGTCCTGATTCCCATATTGTCAAAAATTATCTGATGGTGATACTCTACAACATTCCAGTTCCAAGATGAGAAACTAGAATACCAAGTATTCCTTCTCATGTCATAAATGGCCTTATCAACCATCTCAAGCATGAACGCCCCTTTCTGCAATTTGTCTTTATTGTCTAGAACAGTGAATTTCCACTGTTCGGTTTCTCCAGGGACAAGACGGTTGCGGAAACTCTCAACTTTGATATTCAATTCCGAGGGTGGCACCACCGCCTCAAGGCGAATTTCCTCGGAAAAAGACCGTTTATGATAAACATTATAAAAATGCACTGTTACACTCTCGCCAGCATCTTTGGGCATGTCGATAGTGAACTTGTGGATGCCGGGTTTATAGTGCAGCCATCCGCGAGAGATTATGTTCTTACGAGTCGTGGCAATATAATAAATGTGTGACTCATCTACCGAAGTGCCTATCAGCACCTCGCCCTTGCCTTTCTTGCTAACTTTGCTGCTGTTGGGCATCAACCATAATGATTTATTTTCAAGATAGCATTTCTTGTCGCTTAGGCGATAGAGCAACAAGTCGCTGGAGCTGTGAGTAGTGTCAGCATCTGTCCACACCTCAAACTCATAAAGCCCCGACGGCACGCTGTTCCAGTCCACCGTCAGACTGTCGCTCAACATGTCGCCGGCATATTGCTCTTTGCCAGTTGTTTTATCTTTGAGTTTGTAATGAATAGGCACAGCATCTTTTTTCAATCCATGCACCGCAACAGGAGCCATCACTTGGTTGCCGTCCAGGAAAATCCTTGAATCATAAGCCCTTACCGTTGCAAAGGTTTCATTAATCACAATATCTATCTCATCCTCTTCGACATGAGACTCGCCCTGGTCATTGGTAACCTCCACGAGATATGGATAATGAACGGTCTCAATATAGTAGAAATCATTTTCATCAAAGTCTTTCATATCTTGTTTAATCAACTCAGCAGGAATCATAAGAACAAAACGCCCTGTAGCATCGGTGGTTATAATTGTGTCGGGCATCGCCACTTCGTCTTCTTCATTTTCATGCCAAATATCGCTCTCAACTTCAATATGCACTTTAGCACCTGCTATGGGCATGCCGCTATAGCTTGTTACTGTTCCGCTTATCTCCACATCCTCACCAATAGTGTACCGGCGGGGTTCATCAAGCAAAAGCGAGAAGGTGGGAACCTTATATTCACTCACTTCTATCTCCTTTTTCGTCACAAATTCGTCATCAACAAACATTCTAATGCCATATCTGCCATTCATCTTGTCTTTGGGTAACACAAAAGAACCCGCAGCGCGCCCCCAACTGTCGGTTGTCAATGACACGGAGTCAATTAATTGACCATTCGGGTCATCTAATTCAAATCTCACATCCTTATCAATCAGCAATTGGCGTTGCTCTTTGCCGTAGGAATATGCCACACCCACAAAATTAACCTTCTCGCCCGGGCGATAGATTGCTAAGTCGGTATAGATATTTCCCTTAACCACTTCAACAGTTTCGTAGGCATTGAAGTACATGTGAAGCTCTTCATTCCAGATGTCGTCACCTTTTGTGACAGAATAGTCTTGGTACCATTCACTAAAGTTCTTGTGAATGGCAAGACCGTCGCGGTCGGTGACGTCGCTCCACTGCTCGTTGCTCACAGTTGCTCCTTCCACAGGAGCTCCACTTGTCATATCCACTGCAAGAAATTCCTTGGTTTTGGCTTCCCTGTTTACAAAACCCATAAGTGTTAAGTCATGGACGAAAAGCTCACAGGGATTATTGTTGATGAAATCGTAGTTTACAATAATACCATATTCGTTCTTGTAGGACGGAACAAGTATATATCTGCCATAAGTCTGCGGAGGGAATTTAACAAACATATATTCATTTCCCTCAACATTTTTAATAATGATGTCTTCTTTCTTGTCTATCAATGTCAAGTCGCTCGTTCTGTAATATTTTGACTTTTTGTGCTGGTAATCATCTCTTACCCTGTAGAGAGCGACTGTCAATGTGTCTATGTTCTTGGTTTTTATCGTAACCTCAATTGAGTCGCGAGTCGAAAATTCAGAACCTGCACTCAAGGTCACTTCTTTCATTCGGAACCTATTGATTTTATTAGTTGCAGTGGGTGCATAGCGGCTATCGGGGAAACGCGACACATAGTCCTCGCATAGCGATATCGCCTTGTCGCTTATGTCAATGTCACGAAGCAGCGCGCCCGAGCTTTCTTTGTCGATATATTTCTCGAGGTAACTAATTGCTACATCATAGCGGTTGGTGGCGCCAGTAGCCGCCAAATTCACTGGCGAGGAAAGCGAATTCTTAATCACTTCCATGTGCATATCACTCCCGGGCTCGCAGTTGGCAAGCAGGCGGGTGAGAATTTCGTCATCATTGGTGAACTTATAACCCTCCAGCGCAAGAAAGTGATAAAGCGAGGGGAAAATGCCCTGCGGGTCTTCGCTAATCAATCCCGCATATTTGCTCAAAGGTTTCGCCATCAATGCTTTCTCATCTTTCACCGACAGGCGCATGAGTTCATTTATCTTGCCTTTCATCTGACTTTTGCTCCACAACTCATATCGCTCAGGCAGAGTGTCAACAACTTGTGATTGAGCTCCATATTTGGCATAATACTGCCCAAGCACCCTTGCCGCGAGGTGATAGAGCAGCGCCTTGATGTCGGCACGTTTTTCTTTGGCGGCCAGTTGCTCGATGCGCGGCACAATGGTATCTATGCTCTGTTTGGAGATGCTGCTCTGGGCAATAGAATAGCGAATCATCGCATCCACCACAGCATTGCCGTCACCAGTCTTTAGAGCCTTGTCGAGCTGCGTCAACGCTTCGGCACTCACTTTGCGGGGAAAAGCAAAATCGGCAGCGCCCTGCCCCATTGCGCTTGCCACAATACCAACCGCAATAAATATCAATAATAACAATTTCTTTCCCATATCATCTTTTTTTATTATCAATCGCAAAAATAGATAATTTACTGATTATTCCCAAATAATCTGCATGGTTTTTTATAATAACCATAATTGCACAACTATCGCAATTGCACAAGTTATTTATGTATTTCTTTACTAAATTTGGGTTAAATTGGTTAATTGCGCTTAAAAGCAAGGAAATAAATCGTGTAAATGGTTTTTATTTAATAATTTATATGTAATTTTGGATAAATTAGGCTGCGTTTTGGAAATAAAAATCAAAAACTTCGTCTTTGATTTTGTATTTCGCTCAACTTGCACTAATTTTGCAGCCGTTTTTAGAAAAGAGTATTCTAAATCAAGAAGAGTTACTATATAACGAATATTAAACAACAAATTCACAACATGTTAGGAAAAACTAACGTAAAGTTTCGTCAGAGCATCGTTGTCCGTTTCTCGGGCGACTCTGGCGATGGTATGCAATTGGCTGGCAATATCTTCTCGAGTGTGTCGGCCGAGATGGGTGAGATTATCTCCACCTTCCCCGACTATCCCGCCGAGGTGCGCGCCCCTCAAGGCTCGCTGAGTGGCGTGAGTGGCTTTCAGGTTCACATCGGTCACGGAGTCCACACTCCTGGCGATGAGTGCGACGTGCTCGTAGCGATGAATCCCGCTGCTTTGAAGCAGAATGTACAGTTCTTGAACAAGAATGGCGTAGCTATCGTTGATATCGACTCGTTCAAGGAAATTGACCTAAAGAAAGCCGAGTTCACCACCAATGACCCTTACAAGGAGATTGGCCTGAAGACACAAATCGTGGAAGTGCCTATGACCTCGATGGTGAAGGCCGCTCTTGAAGACAGCGGTATGGACTTCAAGTCGCAAATGAAGTGCCGCAACATGTTTGCGCTTGGTCTTATCTGCTGGCTGTTCAATATGCCATTGTCGAGCGCCCGCCGTTTCTTGCAGCACAAATTCGGCAACAAGCCCGCAGTCTTTGAAGCTAACTGCAAAGTGCTTCAAGGCGGCTATGACTACGGCCACAACATTCACGCTTCGGTATCGAAATACCGTATCGAGACCGAGGACATGCGCCCTGGCATCTATGTTGACGTGAACGGCAACAAGGCAACGGCTTGGGGACTTATCCTCGCCAGCGAGAAGAGCGGACGACCATTATATTTGGGTAGCTACCCTATCACCCCTGCCACCGACATTCTCCACGAGCTCGCAAAGCGCCGTGACTTGGGCGTGAAGGCTTGTCAGATGGAGGATGAGATTGCAGGTATCTGTTCAGCTATTGGCGCAGCCTACGCAGGTAGCTTGGCAGTGACCAGCACCAGTGGCCCTGGCCTCTCGCTCAAGAGCGAGGCGATGGGTCTCGCGGTGATGTCGGAGTTGCCATTGGTGATTATCGACGTGCAGCGCGGCGGTCCATCAACCGGTATGCCCACCAAGACCGAGCAGACCGACCTGTTGCAGGCGCTTTACGGCCGCAGCGGTGAGTGTCCACTGGTAGTCGTTGCCGCATCGTCGCCCACCGACTGCTTCCACATGGCATTTGAGGCAGCTCGCATCGCCATCGAACACATGACTCCTGTTATCTTGATGACCGACGCGTTTATCGCCAACGGTTCAAGTGCTTGGCGTGTGCCTGAAGTTGGCGACTATCCCGAAATCAAGCCCAACTTCGTTCCCGAAGACAAGGAGGCCACATGGCACGCCTATAGCCGCAACGAAGAGTTGGTGCGCTACTGGTCGTTCCCAGGCGTTCCTGAGAAGATGCACCGTGTGGGTGGTCTGGAGCGCGACTACGACACAGGCGTAATTTCCAACAGTCCAGAGAATCACGAGCGCATGGTTAAGACCCGCGCCCAGAAGATTGCCAACGTCGCCAACCATATCCCCGAGCTCGAAGTGAAGAGCGAGCAGGATGGCTGCGACACCATCATCATTGGCTGGGGTGGCACCTACGGACACATCTACACTGCCTATGAGCATCTGAACAAGGCTGGCAAGCATCTAGACTTTGTCCAGTTCAACTACATCAACCCACTGCCACGCAATACCCGCGAGGTGCTAACAAAGTACAAGACAGTGATTGTTGCAGAGCTTAACAACGGACAATTCGCAACCTATCTGCAAAGCCAGATTCCAGAGCTTAACATCAAGCGCATCAACAAAGTGCAGGGACAGCCGTTCCTCGTTAACGAGATTGAAGAAGGTGTAATTAAAATCATGGAGGGCAAATAATTATGACACAGACATTTCAACAACCAGAACCAAAAGACTATAAGAATGATGTAGCAGTGCGCTGGTGCCCAGGATGCGGCGACCACGCTGTTCTCAACGTGCTCCACAAGGCTATGGCAGAGCTTGGCGTTCCTCCACACATGATTGCTGTTGTGTCGGGTATTGGCTGCAGCTCACGTCTGCCCTACTATATGAACACCTACGGCTTCCACACCATTCACGGACGTGGCGGTGCCATCGCCACAGGTGTAAAGGTTGCCAATCCGCAACTTACCGTGTGGCAGATTTCAGGCGACGGCGACTGCCTCGCCATCGGAGGCAACCACTTCATCCATGAGGTACGCCGTAACGTGGACCTTAACTTGCTGTTGCTCAACAACAAAATCTATGGTCTCACTAAGGGCCAATTCAGCCCCACCAGCGACCGTGGCTGCATATCGAAATCTTCGCCCTACGGCACTACCGAGGATCCATTCATCCCTGCTGAGCTGGTATTCGGCGCTCGTGGCACATTCTTTGCCCGTGGCATCGACGTAGAGCTGAAAATCAACCAAGAAATAATGGTTGAGGGCGCACGTCACAAGGGATGCTCGGTGATTGAGATTCTGCAGAACTGCATGATTTTCAATAATGGAATCCACAACCGCATCACCGATAAGGCAGTGCGCGCCAACCGCACCATCCACCTCGTTCACGGTGAGAAGATGCTCTTTGGAAAGAACATGGATATGGGCCTCGTGCAAGAGGGCTTCGGACTAAAGGCTGTGCGCCTCGACGACGGAGAGTACACTATCGATGACGTACTTATCCATGACGCCCATTGTCAGGACAACTTCCTGCACCAGCAACTAGCCATGATGGACGGCACCAACCTGCCAGTTGCTCTTGGCGTGATCCGCGACGTGGATGCTCCCAGCTACGAGACCGACGTGACCGTGCAGATGCGCAAAATCCAAGTGAAGCACCGCTTCAAGAACCTCCGCGACATGATTCTCGCAGGAGATACGTGGGAGAGGAAATAATAAACTAGTGTTCCGTCTGTTGCGATGCCATCGCAACTAATCCAACCACACTCAAGCGATAGCGCACTTGCGTTATCGCTTGAGTACATATCTGCATCCTGGAAGTGTAGCAATAACCCCTTTAGTATCTAACTCTACCAAAATCGCCATCAGGCGATAGATGGGCATTGCCATAAGGCCGGCGAGGTCGTTGATATGCTGGTCGCCATTCTTGCGCAGGACGTCCACCACTTTTTGCTCTTCGGCAGTCAATTGCGGGAACAACTCGAGCTCCTTAGCTTGCTCAGGGATGAGTTTCGACTCCCATCGCATAGCCTTCACCAAGTCTTCGGCGCAGGTAATAGACGCTGCCTGATTGTTCATAATGAGGCGGTTGCAGCCCTTAGAATACTCGTCACTCACGCGACCTGGCACGGCAAACACGTCACGGCTATAGCTAGCGGCAATATTGGCAGTCACCAATGCCCCACCTTTGTCGGCACTCTCCACCACGACGGTGCAATCGCTCAGCGCGGCGATGATGCGATTGCGGGCAAGGAAGTTGCCGCGATGTATCTGATCCTGGCTGGTGTAGTCGCTTACCACCGCTCCACCCTGCTGAACCATGTGCGCCGCGTCGTCGCGGTGTTCGGCAGGGTAAATCTTGTTGAGACCACATGCCTGAACGCCCACTGTTGGCACCATATATTTCAGTGCAGCTCGATGTGCGTTGATGTCGGTGCCGTAGGCCAGACCACTCACTATCACGACCTCGCCTTCAAGCATTTTGGAGAGGTCTTCCACCAACTTATCGCAGAATGTCGCGCCATAATGCGTGCTGCGGCGAGTGCCTACTATGCTTATAACATGCTTTGCGTTAAGGTCGCAGTTACCTATCGTATAGAGCAATATTGGAGCGTCGCTTGCGTTGAGGAGGCGTTTTGGGAAATTGTCATCGGTGAAATACGTCACCTTTACTTTGCGTTGCTCCACAAAGCGTAGCTCAGTCTCGGCTTTGCGCAGAGTATCGTCACGGAAGGCACGCTCCCACACCTTGCTGCGGCTGCCAGTGATGGATTTCAACTCACGCTCACTGATGGCAAAGAAGTCTTTCTCGCTCGGGATGATATCGAGCAAACGCTGAGCAAGCTCTACTCCCATGCCACGGATGCCAGCGAACGCCATGCGGTACAATATGTCGGGACTATTTACAGCCATTTCTCAAATTTCTCAAAGAGACGGTCGCCGCGCAAGAGTTTGCCGTCCTCGAGGCTCACAACCGTCACCACGGCACTTACAGCCATCTCACCAGTAAATTTGTTGCGAATGTCCTGATGGAACACAAATCTCACACCCTTCTTCTCCACCCACAGGCTGCTGAGCATCACGTCACCACTACGCAGCGGAGTTTTGTAGTCAATCTCTACTCGGCTCAACACGGGAATTATACCGTCGGCACCCATCTCCTTAAACGAGTAGCCTGCCCAGCGGCAGAACTCATGACGTGTCATCTCAAGATAGTGAAGATAGTTGGCATTATTCACTATGCCCTCGCTGTCAAGTTCATAGTCACGAACAGCAATC
Organism: Muribaculaceae bacterium; assembly: GCA_017618355.1. Taxonomy (GTDB): domain Bacteria; phylum Bacteroidota; class Bacteroidia; order Bacteroidales; family Muribaculaceae; genus Sodaliphilus. Next base: position 1,790 of record JAFZUL010000014.1, on the reverse strand, counting down.
TCAAGCGTGTAGATATATTCGTTGTTTTCCATCTAGTGATATTTTTCAAACTAAATGCAAAGATAATCCTTTTTCTCCAAACAGCCCACCAGACACCCCCTAATTGTGAATAACTTTTTCATGTATCAAAAACGAACAAGAGAGCGCGAGCCTATCGAAAAGTCAAGACGCATCGCTTTGTGACAATTCGTGGTTTTGTCAAAAACTGTCAAAACTGATAACTACTTGTAAAAAAACTGATAACTTATTATTAATAAGTGAAAACTATTTTATAACTTTGTACCCAAATAACATCTCCATAACACTTTTTGATATGAAAAGCTCTCATTTCAAGCATATTATGCTCGTGGCGCTGCTTGCAGTTGTTATAGTGCCAATATCGTTGACTCAAGTTACTATCAACGATAACCGTCGCCCACAGCCTGATCCAGTGAAAGTTGAGACTCCCGACAATGGCGGCGAGACAACTAACAAAGAAGGTGGTAACACCACCTCCAGCAACGACGGGCAATCGGCAAATGCCAACAAGTCCAGCAATACGCGCTCAAACAACACAGCTGTAAATGCGGCCAACAATAATAACTATTCTGACCCCAAGCGTATCGAGTCGCAGAATCAAGACTACAGTACCGGCAGCACCAGCTCCAACCTGCAGTCGCACCAAGAGGTCGAGATGAGAAGCTACGGCTACCGCATTCTGGTTTATCACACCAACAAGTCGAAGAACGCCAAAGCCAACGCCCAAAAGCGAGCTAAAGACATCACAATGAAATTCCCACAATATCAGTTCTATTTCACATATAAGGCACCTACATGGCGCCTGAGAGCGGGAGACTTCGTAGATGAAGAGTCAGCACACTTGGCACTCAAGCAATTCAAGAAAGCCTTCCCTATGTACTCAAAAGAAATGACTATTATTCACGACAACATTAATGTGTGGAAATAATGAGCAACAACAAAGTACCACAATATGACAATGAGCTAGTTGAAAAACTGGCATCACACATAAAATCTATCATTGAGCTGCTTGGCGAAGACCCAGGCCGTGAAGGTCTGCTGAAAACGCCTCAGCGCGCCGCAAAAGCACTCATCGACAATACAAGCGGATACCATAGTGACGCCGAGCGCCTCATCAAGCAAGCCATCTTCTCGCACGACGGCAACGACATGGTAATCGTCAAAGACATCGAGTTTTACTCCCTGTGCGAGCACCATGTACTCCCCTTCTTCGGCACTTTCACTATTGGATACATACCCGATGGAGAAATCGTAGGACTAAGCAAACTCGCACGCGTTGTGGAGACCTACGCCCGTAGGCTTCAAGTGCAAGAGCGACTCACCAAGGAAGTGTGCGACGCTGTGAGAAACAATCTCAAGAACAAAGGCGTGATTGTTGTGTGCGAAGCAGCACACATGTGCATGAAAATGCGTGGCATTGAGAAACAACAGTCCACAACCATCACCATGCACTACTGCGGTGATTTTGAGAATGTTGAAATGCAACAGAGATTTTTTGCCCTGACACAAGCAAAAAAATAATCAAAAAAAATCGGCAAAAATTTTGCCAGTTCAAAAAAAAGCACTACCTTTGTACCCGCAATCAAAAAAACAGGTGATTGCAAATTGCGACAGTAGCTCAGTTGGTAGAGCGCGACCTTGCCAAGGTCGAGGTCGCGGGTCCGAGTCCCGTCTGTCGCTCAACAGTTCTTTGAAACAATTTTTGCGACAGTAGCTCAGTTGGTAGAGCGCGACCTTGCCAAGGTCGAGGTCGCGGGTCCGAGTCCCGTCTG
>JAFZUL010000150.1 GCA_017618355.1 Muribaculaceae bacterium | reverse complement strand
GGTGGTCCAATTACTTGAACCACCCTCTTCAATATGAAACATTTAACAAATTGTTCTCTTATTTCTCCATCTCTTTCTTGATGCGCTCGGTAAGCATTGGAACGATCTTGTGGAGGTCGCCCACGATGCCCAGGTCGGCAACGCTAAAGATTGGAGCAAACTTGTCCTTGTTGATGGCGATGATGAAATCGCTCTCCTCCATACCGGCAAGGTGTTGGATAGCGCCACTGATGCCGCATGCCATATATAGGTTGGGACGCACGGTCTTACCAGTCTGTCCGACTTGGCACTCGTGAGGCATCACGCCGTTATCAACCATAGCACGTGATGAGGCGACTTGTCCGCCAAGCACGTCGGCAAGAGCTTGAAGCTTGTCAAATCCTTCCTTGTTATGCACGCCACGACCACCTGATACGAGAATCTTTGCCTCTGAGATGTCGGCAATACTCTTGTCGGCTTTGATGGTTTCAACTACCTTTACCTTGAATTTCGAAGTGTCGAACTTAGGCTCAAACACGGTAACCACGCCCTTGCGGTTGGGGTCGCGCTGCATTTTCTGCATCACGCCTGGACGCACGGTTGACATCTGTGGACGATTATCTGGGCAAACGATAGTAGCCATGAGGTTTCCACCAAAGGCAGGACGAGTCATGCAGAACTCTTTCTCCTCATCCTTCACGGGCTGAATCTCGAGCTTGGTGCAGTCGGCAGTAAGACCTGTCTTGAGTCGCGATGCCAGGCGTGGAGCCAAGTCACGGCCAATAGTGGTAGCGCCATAAAGCACAATGTGAGGCTTGCGGTCGAGAATAATCTGCGACACAGCCTGCGAATATTGCTCCGAGAGGAAGTCCTTGAGTTCGGGAGTATCAACAACGATTACCTCGTCGGCACCAAACTCAATGAGTTCCTGAGCCTTATCTTTGATGCCATATCCCAAGAACAAGGCAACAACTTTCTCTTCAAGCACATCGGCGAGGTCACGAGCCTTGCCCAAAAGTTCAAAAGCAACGGGTTGGATTACACCTTCGCGTTGTTCAGCAAAAACGAATACGTTCTTATAATCTTTCTTTTCCATAGCTTTTACTTTTAGATGATGTGTTTCTCTTTCAGTTTATTAACGATAAGCTCTACAGCCTCTTCCTCACTCACTTCATGAACCTCGCCTGGTTCCTTCATAGCCTTGGGGAACGAGCGGAACACCTTAGTTGGCGAGCCAGAGAGTCCCAACTTGCCTTCCTCAACGTCGATCTTGTCGGCACCCCAAACCTCAACTTCCTTGTTATAGGCTTCCATAATGCCGCTCACACTCATGTAGCGAGCATCGAAAGCCGAAGCAAGAACGGTCAAGAGGCATTTGCCCTCAGCTTCAAGAACCTGAACGCTGTCCTCATTCTCTTTATGAACGAGCAGATTGCCGTTCTCGAGAAGTTTGGCATCGGCAACGTAAGTAATCTGTGGCAGACCCAGATGCTCGGCAAGCTCAGGACCAACCTGAGCGGTATCGCCATCAATAGCCTGACGGCCAGCGATGATGAGATCGTAGTCAAGAGTGCGGCACAGACCAGAGAGGGCATAAGATGTAGCCAGTGTGTCGGCACCAGCAAACTTGCGGTCACTCAGGAGGATGGCACGGTCGGCGCCCATTGCGAGAGCCTCACGCAGCATTACATCGGCTTGGGGAGGACCCATCGAGATTACAGTCACATGAGCGCCATGAGCGTCCTTGAGACGCAGAGCGAGTTCGAGACCGCCCTTGTCATCGGGGTTCATAATGCTTGGCACTCCATCACGAATCAAGGTGCCCTTTACTGGGTCAATCTTGATTTCAGTGGTATCGGGAACTTGTTTTACGCAAACTATAATATTCATATCTTCTGTCCTCCTTGATTATTTAAATAAATGACCAGCAATCACCATGCGCTGAACTTCTGATGTACCTTCGTAAATCTCGGTAATCTTTGCGTCACGCATCATGCGCTCTACAGGATACTCACGAGTGTAGCCATAGCCTCCATGGAACTGAACGGCCTTGGTGGTGACTTCCATTGCAGTCTCGGCAGCAAAGAGCTTAGCCATAGCGGCATCGGC
>JAFZUL010000149.1 GCA_017618355.1 Muribaculaceae bacterium | reverse complement strand
TAATAGTGCTGTGGTTGTGTGAAAACTATTTTCTCTTAATGCAAATGGGGGGGGGTAATGGGTTGTTGTTCAATGTATTATCAATAATGCATTGAAATAAATTGTGATATTTATTGAAGTTTATCACTTTGTTTTTGCCTTTGGTTTATGTTTTATTCTTGCAAAGATAGTAAAAAGAATTGATTTATCAGTAATTAGCAGATTATTTTTTTAAAAGAAGTGTCATCTTTATTTTGTGTAATGATAGCTCATGGTGAGGATATCATTTTATTTGAAGATAGCAATAAAAAATGGGAGATTGTGATTCTCCCATTCTTTGTGATTATTTCTTGACTCCATCGCGTTTTAGAAGGGCGTCAATCTTTGGTTCACGGCCGCGGAAGCGCTTGTAGAGAGTCATTGGCAGCTCGGTGCCTCCGCGCTCAAGTATGTTCTCTTTGAATGAGCGTGCAGTTTCGGGATTAAATATGCCGTCTTCCTGGAACTTGCTGAAAGCGTCGGCGTCAAGAATCTCTGCCCATTTGTAACCATAATAGCCTGCTGCGTAACCACCTGAGAAGATGTGTGTGAACTGTGGCGACATCATGCAACCATCAACTGGATTGAAAATCTGCACAGGTTTCATTGCATCATACTCAAACTTGAAAGCATCACCCGAAACAGGTTTAGTTATAGTGTGATATGCCATATCGAGGAAACCAAAACTCAACTGACGCAAGCAAGCATAGGCTGCACCAAACTGCTCAGAAGTTTTGATTTTCTCTACCAAATCTTGTGGGATGTTCTCGCCGGTAAGATAATGCTTTGCAAAGCTGTCAAGATACTCACGCTCACTGAGGAAGTTCTCGTTGAACTGCGATGGCAGCTCTACAAAGTCACGATAAACGTTTGTTCCCGAAGTGGAAACATATTTGCACTTCGAAAGCATGCCGTGCAAGCCATGACCAAACTCATGCATAAACGTCTCAACCTCGTAGTAGGTGAGCAACGAAGGCTTGGTCTCGGTGGGACGGGTGAAGTTCATAGTGAGAGTGACTATGGGTCGCACATCCTTGCCGTCGGCATCACGGTACTGTTCTCGGAAGTTAGTCATCCATGCACCGCTTTGTTTTGTCTCACGTGGAAAGAAGTCGGTGTAGAGCAATGCCACGAAGTCACCATTGTCATCGGTGACATTGTAAACCTTCATTTCGGGGTTGAAGACCTGTGCATCGAAGTTTTCGGTGAAATGCAGACCATAAAGCCTAGTGGCAAGTCCAAATACGCCATCAATAACATTGTCAAGTTTGAAATATGGTCTTAGCAACTCATCATTGATGGAATACTTTTCCTCTTTGAGCTTGTTTGAGTAGTAAGCATAGTCCCATGGCATGATTGTAAACTTCTTGCCCTCTAGTTTGCTTGCATACTTATTGAGGTTATCCATATCGCTTTTCTGAGTCTTAGTATAAGCATCCTTAAGCTGGTTGAGCATGTTATAGACATTGGTAGGGTTCTCAGCCATCTTATTAGCAAGCTGATAGTCGGCAAACGATTTGTAACCAAGCAGGTTGGCGAGTTCCAGTCTGGTGTTAGCGATTTGCTGCATAATCTCGATGTTGTTGTACTCGCCGCTAGTACATTGCGAGTTATACATCTTGTAGAGTTTCTCACGCAGGTCGCGACGAGAACTGTATTTCATAAACGCCATGTAGCTTGGAGCATGAAGTGTAATAAGATATTCGCCTTCACGGTCTTTAGCCTTGGCGGCAGCTGCGGCAGCATCAATGGCACTTTCGGGGAGTCCATCGAGGTCGTCTTTCGTTAGCCACATCTCATATTTAGAAGTCTCTTTGAGAGCATTCTGGTCAAACTTGAGTGTCAACTGAGACAGACGAGTTGAGAGCTCGCGATATTTATCGCGGTCGGCACCTTTAAGTGCAGCACCGCTGCGAACGAAAGATTCGTGTGTCTTCTCAAGCAGCATCCAGTCCTCTTGGTCATATTTTGACTTGTCGAAATTATTATACACATAGTCAATGCGTTGCCACAGTTTTTCATTAAGTGTCACACTGTTGCCGTGATCGGTAATTAATGGTGTCATGCGCTCCGACACTGCCATGAGCGAGTCGTCGGCATTTGCTGATAGCATTGGATAGAATACTCCAAGCACACGGTTGAGCATGTCGCCTGAACGCTCGAGGGCTACGATGGTGTTCTCGAAGGTTGGATCCACCTCTTGGTTGGCGATAGCGTCAATTTCGGCACTGTGACGTTTCATTCCCTCGATGATTGCCGGCTCATAGTCGGCTGTCGTGATTCTGTCGAAAGGTATAGCGCCGTTAGTAGTCTTAAACGGCTGGAAGAAAACATTATCGGCACTAATCATAGTTGTAATAGATAAAAATAAAGTGATTGATAAAAATAATTTTTTCATGAGAAATTATTTGATGAGTTATTGATTACTGCGTCGAGCATTAACGTATAGTCGTTGGCGGGAACATGCATTTTGTTAACCATATATTTTGCGTCGGCTAGATAGAGTTCTGAGAAAGCGTCGGCATTATTGTTCTCAAGCTCTAAAGATTTGCGGTATTGAGCTATAGCATCGGCAATGCGTCCAATCACTTGTAACACATGGCCATAATTGAGGTAATCCTGCGATGTCGGGGTGTCATCGTTGATAATTTTCTCATAATAGTTCACCGCCTGCTCATGCTTGCCTGTGAGCAGCGAGCACCATGCAATAGGGCGCCATGCGCGATGCTTAGCCTTAGGCATGAAGTCAGCTTTGTAGTATTGCTGCAGGGCGCTGTCATATTCGCCTCTATCAAGATAGCAGTGTCCCAGGTTTAGGCATAAGTTCACGCTTTGAGGCGAGAGGTCTAAAGCCTTGTTATAATATTCTATCGCCTTATCGTATTCATGAAGGCTGCGGTAGCATTGAGCCATCTGCTTGGTGTTCCATGTATCAGCGCCATCAACAAGTTCATATCTAGAGTAGTTTTTCAACGCATCTCGGTATTTTCCAAGCGACTGATATGCAAATGCGATCTTCTGATAGACATGAGGGTCGGCATCGCGGTTGGCAATCATGTCGCGGTAGTACTTGATGGCATCCTCGTAGAAACCGTTTTTGAAATAGAACTCGGCAATTACCGACAGAGTGGGTGTGTCACTTATATAAGGCTTCAGGCAGTCAACGTCGGTGAGTTTTATGTCTGTGTCGAAAATTGACTTAAACTCACGTCGTCGAGAAAAGAGCTTAAAGAAGCGGTAAAGGTCCTGGATATATCGGTTCACAATGTTGTCGCGCATCTTTATTACAGACTGGGCCTCCTCGCTCTGCAGTTCCTGAAATTGCTCGCGTTGGGCTTCAAACTGCTGGAACAACATATTGCGCTGTGACTCGGGTGACGTGGCCATAAAGAGTAGCATTGAATACTTGTCGCTATCGCACAAAATAGGCATCACATTAAACAGGGCTGTGAGAGGATGGTGCTTTTTACCGTTAAAAGCAGCATTAACAGCCGAGCATTTTTCGTGATAGGGCAGGAACCAGTTTGACAAGGTGTTGAAGAACGGGAAACTCTTGAGCTTGGAGAAGGTGGAGATAAATACATCGCCGCCTTGCATCTGCAACTCGTTAAGTTCCTCAAGTTTATTGGTTATTCCGCTCTTGTCGAGCCATTCTTGCCATTGAGGATTCTCTTCTATCTCGGTAATGTCGATAGATCCAGGTGTCTTCCCCTTTATTTTGTTGAGAAGGTCGGAGCTCATCTTATTGATTTCGGGACTGATGATGTCGCGAAGTTTTTGCGAGATATTCTCGGTGTTGCGGCTATGAACCAAACGGGTGAAAATGAGCTGCATATCGCTTTCGAAGGCGAATTCCTCTTCGAGTCGTTTTAATGTCTCTAAAACATCCTTATAAACCGAGATTCGATTGCGATAAAGATATATTATAAACACTGCATTGATAAGAGCGCGCAGTTTAAGGTCGGCATTTTTAATTGAGAGATAGCTGTTGAGCAACAACTTTAGCTTTGTTGCGTCAAAAAATTTAGAAAGGCCTAGCATCAATGCCGAGAGCACAAGGCTCTTAAAGTGTGCTGGTAGTGTATTATTATTATCGAGCAGTGCAGAGATAGTCTCAACATCGGCTGTTGTAGTAGGGAATGTGCTCCACACTTTATTGAAGATGTCGCTCTCGAGGTTCTCGCATTGCCGTAGGATATTTATTTCAATTTCATTACTATTGTCGTCATCATCGTTAATCAGTTGTAGTTTGTTGCGTTCTGCCAAATATTCATCCACCATAGTTTGCAGTTGGCGGTTCTTATATTGCTGATTGCGCTGGTAGAAAATGTGTGTTGATTGTGGCGCAGCAAGCGCAATGACCGTTTTGTCAGTAAGCAAATAGGCATCGGCAATGATTTGTGCCAAAATGTTCTCTCGTTGAGGATCGAGGACTCCTTGTGTCATGTATTGCAGCATGTAGTGGTAGGATGTAGTGAGTCGCTTAAGCTCCTCACTAAGTTCCCATTGCTGCGCATCGTCAACCATTGTCTTTAGTTTATTTAAGGCTAAGACGAGTTGTCTGCTGTCAAGGAGTTGATTGATTAATGTGCGGTATTTTGAAATTTCTGCTTTGTCCATTATGATATAAAAAAGAATATATGCAATGCTTATAGCAAAATCTGTGCAAAAATAGTCAATTTGCATGAAAACTGACAAAAATTATGTTTTTTATTTTGTAGTTATCACAGATTGCATTACTTTTGCAGTATAATAAGTAAAACATATAAAAACAAATATTAACGTTTTCAAACTGGTAATAATATGGTAATCCAACGAAAACAATCACTGTTTCTGTTAATAGCAGCCATTTTGATGGGGGTATTTGCATTCATGCCCTCGCTATGGGATCAAAATGAGAAGACAATTCTTGGTGGATATTATAGTGAAGGTGTTGATATGATACCTTTCATCTTGAGCTGTCTTACTGCTTTATTGTCGTTTATCACAATTTTCAAATTCAAGAATCTGCGTTTGCAGAAGATTTTGTGTGTGGTGAATATTCTCTTTATCATCTCCACTTTAGCGACAATCTGCTGTATTGCCCTGTTTCAAAAGAATTGCGACATATTAGAAAGCATTACCTATTATAATGTATTGCCAGTATTGGCTATTATCTTCCTGCTACTGGCTCACAAGGGCATTACTCACGACCAAAGGTTGCTAAGCGGCAGTGGTAGAATCAGATAGCATTTAAGTTGTCAGTTATCAGTTGTCAGTTATCAGTTATCTGTTGCGAGTTTGAAAACTAACAACTAAAAACTCAGAACTCAAAACTCAAAACTCTTAGTCGATGGTAATAGCTTTAGTCACAGTATTTGTGATTGGTTATTTGTTGATTACACTTGAGCACACGTTAAAAATCAACAAATCGACTTTTGCGCTCATTATGTGTGGAGTGCTGTGGTCGATATATTCTTTGTGTACCCACGATATTAAGGAGTCGGCTCTTCTCACGTTTCTTGGCGAGACGTGCGAGATTTTGATGTTCCTCATTGCCGCAATGACCATCGTGGAGCACATCGACCGCTATGGCGGTTTCAGCTTTATCACAGAGCATATACATGCCAAGAATAAACGTATGATGTTGTGGATTCTGTCGATAACCACATTCTTCATGTCGGCAGTGCTCGATAACATGACCACCACCATCATTATGATTATGATGCTTCGCCGCTTGCTTCCTGACCAGAAGGAGCGTTGGATTTTTGCTGGTGTGCTTGTACTTGCAGCCAATAGTGGTGGTGCTTGGTCGCCAATCGGTGACGTTACCACCATCATGCTGTGGATGGCCGACAAGGTTACAGCTCCAAGCCTAATAGAAAATCTTTTGTTACCATCAATAATTTCGGTGGTTGTACCAGTGGCTATTGCCACAAAGTGGATTAAGAAAGAGCCCATGCCCAAACCTATGGCTCGTCGTGAGGAGGCTATAATGATGTCGCAAGAGCATCCTCACATAAGTAAGGCTATCCTAATTCTTGGTGTAGCTGGATTGCTGTTTGTGCCTATCTTCAAAACGGTTACTCATCTGCCGCCTTACATGGGCATGATGATGTCGCTGGGTGTGATTTGGCTGGTTACCGAGATATTGATTACCCGCTATAAGATAGACCCCAAACTTGGTGGTCGAGTATCGCAGGCGATGCGCCACATCGATATGTCATCGATATTGTTCTTCTTGGGCATCCTTATGAGTGTATCGGCATTGCAGCAGGCAGGCATTCTGCACAATGTTGCTGGACTCCTTAACGACGGCATACATGAACCCGTCACCATTGCTGGACTCATTGGTGTGCTTTCATCAATCGTTGACAATGTACCTCTGGTAGCGGCTTGTATCAAGATGTTTACAGGTATGACAGGAGGTGACCCAACCTATCTTTCTTACTTTGTTGAAGACGGTCTGTTCTGGCACCTGCTCACATTCACTGCTGGTGTTGGTGGTAGTTTGCTTATTATCGGTTCGGCGGCGGGTGTAGTTGCAATGGGTATTGAGAAGATACCATTCTTCTGGTACTTCAAGCGTATCACATTTATAGCATTCCTTGGCTACCTGGCGGGCATCCTATTCATCTGGCTTGAGAATTTCATACTGGTTTAAGTGCCAGATTAATTAAAATACAAAAAACAACTGAGTTAATTGTCTCAGTTGTTTTTTATTGTATTACGTAGCCATTGTGCTGTGTGGCTTGTGGGGTGCTGGGCTACTTGTTCAGGAGTGCCGGTTGTTACTACTGTGCCTCCGCCTTCACCGCCTTCGGGGCCTAGGTCAATGATGTGGTCGGCACTTTTTATCACTTCCAAGTTATGCTCTATGATAATGATGGTATTGCCACGGTCGATTAGTTGATTGAACGACTTCATCAGTGTGTTGATGTCATGGAAATGCAGACCTGTTGTCGGCTCATCAAATATAAATAATGTGTGATTCTTCTTCTCTCCGCTTAAGAAGCTTGCGAGTTTCACTCGCTGGTTCTCTCCGCCTGAGAGGGTAGATGACGACTGACCAAGCTTTATATATCCCAATCCCACATCTTGCAGTGGTTTGAGTCTATTAACAATCTTCTTCTCGTTGTAGGTGTTTTCTTCTGAGAAGAATTCGATGGCTTGGTTCACGGTCATCTCTAGTACGTCATAAACCGACTTGTCTCTATATGTTACCTCTAGGGCATTGTTGCTGAAACGACGTCCATGGCAGGTGTCACATGTAAGAGTGATGTTTGCCATGAACTGCATCTCAATAGAAATCTTACCGTCGCCCTTACATTCTTCACAGCGTCCTCCAGGTGAGTTAAACGAGAAGAATCCAGCGTTATAGCCCATCTGCTTAGAGAGTTGCTGTTGCGCATAAAGTTGCCTGATTTCGTCAAAAGCCTTAAGATATATTGCAGGATTGCTTCGTGATGACTTGCCGATAGGGTCTTGATCAACAAATTCCACTGCCTTCACCAAATCGATATCACCGCCAATCGCAGAATAAGTGCCGGGAGCCTCTACACTCTCGCCAAGCTGTCGTGCTAAGGCACGGTATAGGATATCGTTGACTAGAGTAGATTTTCCTGAGCCACTCACGCCTGTCACTACAGTCATAACTCCTAGAGGGAACTTCACATCAATGCCTTTGAGGTTGTTCTGCGCTGCTCCTTTTACTTCGATGTAGTTGTTCCAATGGCGGCGATGGCTTGGTAGTGCAATCTTCAATTCACCAGTCAAGTATTTGAGTGTGTAGCTGATGGTAGAAGGTGAAAGGTGGAAGGTGGAAGGTGATTCTCTGTTCCTCGTCCCTCGTTCCCCGTTCCCCGTTCCTCGTTTCTCGAAATTGTCGATAGTACCTTGATACACCACTTTTCCGCCCAGTCGCCCTGCTTCTGGACCCATGTCGATGATATAGTCGGCTGCACGCATTATTTCCTCATCGTGCTCAACCACTACCACTGTATTGCCAAGTGATTGCAGCATCTTGAGGACACGGATAAGACGGTCATTGTCACGAGGATGCAGGCCTATACTGGGCTCGTCGAGGATATAAATAGAGCCTACTAGCGTACTACCCAATGAAGTGGCAAGGTTAATGCGCTGACTCTCGCCACCAGACAGAGTCCCCGATAATCGGTCGAGTGTAAGGTAGGGGAGTCCTACTTCAATCAAGAACGATAGACGGTTATTTATCTCTATGAGCAAGCG
>JAFZUL010000148.1 GCA_017618355.1 Muribaculaceae bacterium | reverse complement strand
TTTATCTACGGAGCCAAGGAGTTTGTGGAGATTTATCACTCCTCTACTCCATGACTCGGTAGAAAAGCAGCAGTCCTACGGACATTCACATGCTCGCAGGACTTTTACTAACTACTAATCAGTCCATGCGTTGAACTGAAAAGTTCTGCAAAGATAAACAACTTTTAGTTTTTTTTTACAAATATTAAAAATTTCTTCGTATCTTTGCGCAAAATTTTTGAGGCAAATGCATTCAATGGTAAAAATGATAGGCTGATTCCTGTGTACAAACTCCTGTACACTAGGAATTTTTTGTTTATAGGTAATTTCTTAATCAAACTTTTTAAATAACTCGTTTTACTAATTTTTAAAATTTCATGCGTATGAAAAAGTTATTAACATTTTTAACTTTGCTCACGCTCTCTATTGGAGTCTCGTGGGCGGCAACAATGACTTACACTCCTACAGATAACACTGGAGCAGGCACAGTTACAGGTGGACCATCTGATTTGACTTTAACTAACAGTCACAGTGGAGGTAATTCAATGCAAAGTGGGCAAGGTCTTCAAATTCTTGCTACTAATAGCCCATTCACTGCAACCATTTCAGGAATGACTTCATCTTATAAAGTCACAAAAATTGTTGTTACCTATTGTACTAATGCCAAAAAAGGTCAAGGTACGATTAGTGCAATGGTAGGCGAAAATCAAGTAGGATCCACCTTTACTGTTGTTAAACCACCCAGCTCAGGTGGCGGCAATACTTTAAAAACCGCTACTTTATACGATGATGCTGAAGGAACTTCATTTGTTGATGATGAGGATTTCACTATTAATATTACGTGTACAGAAAACTCTATTTACTTGAATAAAGTAGAGATTAATTATGAAGAAAATTCAGGCCCTGCAGCAGTAACCCCACCTACAATAACCCTTAATCCTGCATCTGGAACTTATTATGAAGGTGATGAAGTTACTGTTACATTAGCACCTACTACTGAAGGTTCATCAATCTCATACAACATCGGCGATGGATGGACAGATTATACGGCTCCTTTCACAATTTCAGAGACTACTACTATCCAAGCAAAAGCCACTTTGAATGGTGTTGAAAGCTCTGTAAAAACACAAGATGTCCCATTCAAGAAATCTGTTGCCAACATTGCGGCGTTTAAAGCCCTTTCAGATGCTGATGCTGCGGATTTCAAATTTACTGGTGATTTAGTTGTCACTTATTTCAGTAGTGCAAATAATGCTAGTGGTTATGTATGGGTTAAAGACAAAGAAGCAGATGGTTACACATTGTTGTATGGCAACGATTTAACAGTAAATACTGGTAACATAATCAAAGGTGGCTGGACAGGAAAGAGAACCGTCTACAAAGGACTCATTGAAATTACCGACATGAGTCAGCCAACAATAGAACAAGGCAATGGAACTGTCGCACCTTTAGATCTTAATTACACACCCCACTTTGCTTCAACTGATTATCAGGCTGTATATGGTAAACTAAGTGGTGTAACCTGCACAGTAAAAAATAGCAGTAATAGCAATTTTACTATAACTGATGTTGATGGTAATGAGATTGCTGGACATGACACTTATAATATGTGGCCAGCAGATTTCTCCACTGAAAAAACGTATAATATCACAGGTATTGTAAGTGTATATAATAGCGCACAATTTATTCCTGTTCTTTTTGAAGAGGTTACCGAAGATCCAGGCGACGGTTATTATCTTGTAGGAAACTTCAATATGGATGGAAACAATTGGGTTGCTAAAGATGCCCGTTACAAATTCAGTGGCGAAGGAACAACCCTTACTTTGAACAACGTTAATCTTCCCGATAACGTACAGTTCAAGATTGTTAAGTGGGAAGGCACTAGTCAAACATGGTATGGCGGTCAGACAGAGGATACTAATCAGCAGAACACCTATGGACTTCATAAAGATTGGCATACAAATATTCCTTTGACAAATAGTTCTAACAACGACTATGTCAAGAATTTCTCTATTGCTGCTGGAGCTGTTTCCAATTTCACTCTTAACACTACTACTTTGAAATTTGATATTCAAAGAGATGAACAGCTTTATGTCAAGGGCGATTTCAATGATTGGAACAAGACAGCCATGAATTCTATTTCTACTGGTTGGACCATAAATCAAGCCATTGCAGCAACAAACCAATTTGGTTTCGTTGATGAGTGGGGTGATTTTCATGGTGGTAATGGCTACTGGATTTACCAAGAAGAACATGAGGCATTTGGTGAGACCAAGCCATCAGACATTGGTCAAGAGCTTGATATAACAAGCAGTGGCAACTTCTATATGGTAACTGCCGGAACTTACACTCTTAATGTAAACAGCAATTTGACAAAGCTTGTTGTTTATGTACCTCTCGCAATCAATTGCACTGCTACAAGTGATGTTGAAGGCAAGGCTGGTGGTACTGTAGTTGCTAAAGTTGAGGGCAACACTGTTACCGCTGCACAAACAGGCGAAACTGTTGTCCTTGAGGTTACTCCTTGGAACGGTTACACATTAAGCAGTGTAACACTCAACGGCTCTGCTATTACAGCCAATGAGGGAGTTTACTCATTCGAGATGCCAAATGTAGCAGCAAACGTAGTTGCAAACTTCGCTGTTAATTACTATGACCTTGATCTTCAAAACGATGAAAACTTGGGTGAAGTGAGTGGACTTCCTCAGAACATGAAGGCTTATACTGGTCAAGAAGTTAGTTTCTCTGTAACAGCTCTTGGAGAAAACGAGATTGACAAGGTCACTTATCAATTTAACAATGGCACACCACAGACATTGACAGCTGATGACGAAGGTAATTACACCTTCAATATGCCTGCATTCAATGTTACAATAAAAGTAACTTACATTGAACCACTTCAGCCATGCACTATCCCATTTGTTGAGACTTGGGATGGTACCGTCAATGACGGCGATTACACAGGATGTACAGGTGGTAATGATGATCAATGGTCTGGAACTATCGCACAAGGTAGAATCGTTTCTGATCATGATGGTTGGGAATATTTTGCTGCAGGCGGTGGCTATAAGTGCGTCAAGTTTGGTACTTCTAACACTACTGGTGGTTCAGCCACAACTCCTCAAATTATAGTTTCAAATGGAACTATTTATAAAATGACATTCCGTGCAGGTGGTTGGGGAAATGATAATTCCGTTCTTTATTTATCAGCTACAGGTGCTGAATTGTATTCAGATGAAGGCTGCAATACTGCCATAGAAGACCCCATTACACTTAATAACTCAGCATGGGGTTCATACACAGTTTATGTTAAGGCTAGTGCCTCTTTGATGACAATTAAATTCTACAATGATAACAAAAAGAAACGTATCTTCCTTGATGACGTAAACATCGATTACTTTGAGACTCCAGTTCCCACCGAGGCTACTCTTGCCGAGATTATTGCTTTAGGCGAGAATGCTGATGGCAAGCTTTATAAGATCAACAACGAGGACGGTCTGCTTGGTGTTTACAGTCAAGGACAATCTGTATGGTTCAAGGACGAATATCCAGAGGTGGCTGTTGACTATCAAGATCCAAATGCTGCCGACTACGAGTACTATACTGTTGTCGAAGACGATTTAGAAATCAACAAGAGCGAGGAAGACTTCGATCAGAGCAACTGGATTGAGGTTGTCTTCCCAGCTACTGCAAATTACAACAACAAATATGTGAGGAACATGACAGGTACTTATTCTTGCGAGAATGGCAATCCTAAGTTAACTCTTACTGTTGATGTTGATCAGGAGAATGATGTAACTGAGGTTCCATCAAGTGGTTCAGCATACGAACTTAATCCATACATGGCCGTCAACTTTGTTGGAAATCAGGAATACACTAATAATCAAGGTGTAACTAGTACATTCTTCTTCTCTAAGCCAAAGGCCCAAGAGTATGCTCAAATCTTGTGGGCTGTATGGGACGGAACTGAGTTCATTATGCCAACAGGCAAAGATAACTATTATGGATTCGAAGGTTCATTCACTGTTAATCCAGCATTGAATGGTGGTGTTAGTCTTACTGGTGAGAATGGTTTGAAGGAAGGTGAAACTTACAACTTCCATGCTGTAATTCGCAAGGTAGCTGCACCTGAAGGCTCTAAGGCTGGTGAGACTTACGAGGTATATCCAACTGACCTCGATCCTCAGGAACCGATTGTAACTGCTATCAACACTGTAAGTGTTGGCAGTGGCAATGTCAAGAGCGTTAAGTATGTGAATGTTGCTGGTATTGTAAGTGACGTTCCATTCCAGGGCGTGAACATTGTAGTTACCGAGTACACTGACGGAAGTAGAACTACTACCAAAATGTTACGCAAGTAATTAAATCCTTATATTACTATCAAAGGCGGTGCAATAGTGCCGCCTTTGTTGTTTTTTTAGTTTTTAGTTGTTTGGTTGTAAGTTTTCAGTTACATTGGATTCCTTTCAGTAAATTTCATGTTATTTAGAAAGTAAGGAGTTTGTGGAGATTCATTACTCCTCCTCTCCATGACTCCGTAGAAATAAAAAGAATTAGTTGAAATTAGTCTAATTAGTGTGCCTAATAGTTGCTGAGCGTTTTTTTAAGTGATAATTCGTGTGAATTAGTGGTTTCTTTTTTGCACTTTTCGATTTTTACATTTTTCTTTGGATAAATTAGGCTTCGCCTCGGAAAAATCAAAATAAATTTTGTTTTTCTCTCGGCTTGCACTAATTTTGCGAAAATTTACATTAGTGATAATAAACTAACACAAAAAATATCCTAACAATGAAAAGAACTTTACTATTACTATTAGGGGCATGGGCGTTGATTGGCTCGGCTCAGCAGGTGACAGTGACATCTAAGACACCGCTGCTCAAGGGCGTTGAGGCGGCTTTCTACCCCACTCTGAACGCTAGCGGAGACCGCTTACTCTACAGCGATGTTGATGCTCACGGACTCAAGATGCTTGACTTGAACACACAAGTCATCACCACCATCAGCGACCAGAACGGCGCGGGCTTCGACGCCAAGTGGAGCAACGACAATCAAGTGTATTACATCACCAGCAAGGTTGACGAGAAAAGCCGACTGGTGTTCCGCACTGGAATGCGCTATAACATGAAGCGCAACACCAGCGACGTGGTGCTTGAGGCTCAACACGGTGCCGTGCACCTCGAGACTGGCACTAAAGGCATGGCGATGAACGGCGAGAAACACAATTTCGCCACTAATCCAAACCGCGGCGTGAGCGTATATACCACTGGTTCGCAACTAGTAGTGAACATCAACGGCAAGGAGAACCGCTACACTCCCATAGAGAGCTACGCCGGCTATCTGTGGTCATCGGTTTCTCCAAAAGGTGACAAAATTGCGTTCTATGCTGCCGGCAAGGGCATAGTTGTAACCGACCTTCAAGGCAAGGTGCTCGCCCAGCTCGGCAACTACGAGATGCCCTGCTGGTACAACAACGACTACATCGTTGCCCAGAATGCCAGCGATGACGGTTACCAGTACATCTCATCGCAGATTCTGCTTCTCAAAGCCGATGGCACCTTCCGCCACGAGCTTACTTCCAAGACGTCGATGACCATGCAGCCCACCGCTGGCGGTGGCAAGATTGCCTACACCACCATCGACGGCAACATCACTTTGATTACAATAGATATTAACGAATAATACTGCAACTACTATGAAAAAGATATTATTTCTAATAGCATTGATTATGGTACTTGCAGTTTTTGCAACGGCCAATAGGAACTATATGCCCCACGTTTATATCAACCCAGGTCACGGCGGACACACCAGCGATGACCGAAACGTGGTGATTTATCCCTTCGCGGCAGGCGACACTTCAGGTTACTGGGAGTCTAACTCCAACCTCAAGAAAGGCTTTGCCCTGAACAACTGCCTTAGGGCAAAAGGTTATACCACCAGCTTGTCGCGCGTGAAGAACGACCAAAGCGATGACCTGCCGCTTTCGACCATCGTGGCCTTGTGCAACAGCAGCGGCGCCGACATCTTCTACTCCATCCACAGCAATGCCACTGGCGTGCCAGCCCGCCGCAACCACATCCTTGCCCTGTATCGTGGTCCCACAGGCTCGCCCGTGGTAGCCAACAGCGACGTACTTGCGTTAAATCTCGTACAACGCCTCCAGGTGAACCAGGCGGCCGTGTGGACCAGCAACTACCAGATTGCCGGCGACTTCACCTTCTACCCCGACTGGAATAATGCCGGCCTAGGCGTGCTGCGCGGCAACAACGCTGTGTCGATGCTCAGCGAGGGCTCGTTCCACGACTATATCCCCGAGACCTACCGCCTGATGAACGATAACTACTGCTGGATGGAAGGCTGGAACTTCTCACTCGGCGCCGACGACTACTTTGGCTACTCATTCTTCGACAAGGGCTGTGTCGCTGGCAACATCCGCGACAACCGCATGCCACGTGTCATCAACGACTTCATCATGTTTGGCGACGACAACCGCGAGCCAGTGTGCAACGCTACCGTCATACTGCTCGACATGGACGACAACCCGCTCGACACCTGCTACACCGACGACCTCTACAACGGCATCTATGCATTCAAGATGCTAGACCCAGGCAACTACAAGATTAGGGTGGAACAAGAGCACTACTTCTCTCAGACCAAACAGGTTACCATCCAAGCCAACCACTCAAGCTACTGCAACTTCGACCTCGCACGTGTGCGCGAGACACCTCCCGAGGTCATCAACTACTCACCAGTGTGGAACGAAGGCGACGCTCCTCTAAAAGCCAACACCCCCGTAGTTTTTGAGTTTAACTGGGATATGAACACCCAAGTCACTGAGAACGCGTTCCATATCGAGCCAGCAGTTGAGGGCCACTTCCGTTGGGAGGACAGCAATTACCGCATGGTATTTGAGCCTAACGATGCCTACGACATCAATACACTCTACACTGTTACCCTCGACACCACCGCCGAGCACGGTGGCGGAATGAAGCTGCAAGAGCCCTTCACACTACAGTTCAAGACCACCTACCGCAAGTATCTTGAGGTTATCGACATCTTCCCACACGAGGGCGACCCAGTACATTACAAGGCGGCCACCATTGAGCTGCGCACCGACTCGATGCTCAACAACAGCTACTACTACGACAAGATTCTCCTTACCGATAAGGACGGCAATCTCCTGACTTACAACCGCCGCAGCACCAAGACCGGCAAGAACACCGACCCATTCGGATTCATCCGCATTCCTGTTGCCAGCACCATGGTTCCCGGCGAAGAATACACTCTCACCATCTTGAGTGAAATGAGCGACACCGCAGGAATCCACCTGCCCGAGACAATCGTGCACAAATTCACCGCTGTTGACGCGGGCGAAGAGAAACCCGACGCAACATTAATCGAGGGCTTCGAGGACGCAAGCACCTTCTTGATGGTGACAGCAACCTCTAACGGCGCTGAAAACACTCAGCTCAGCAACTCGACCGACAAGCTCTTTGGCAGCAAGTCGCTGCAAATTAAATATCCATGTTCTCCTCAGGGTGGTCAATACGAATTTACCAGCGCTGCCATTTCCGAAGCCACAATAGCTGGTGACGAAGAACTCTCTTTGCACATCTTTGGCGACATGAGCACTGTAGACATCAATATCCAGCTCAGTAGCACAGATAACAGTGATCACCAAATCATAGACTTTGGAAAAATTGACTTCCACGGATGGCGTTATATCACAGGCAGAGGAAACCTAAAGCGCGACAAGACCTACAAGATTGAATCAATATTTATAGGCAACAATCCCGAAGCCCCCATTAAGATTTCTAGTGCTACCATCAAGCTCGACAACCTGCTAAAGAGCCAAAAATCGGGCTTATATGGCGATGTTAACGGTGACGGAGTAATCACAGCTGCCGACATCACCGAGCTTTACAACTTCCTGCTTAACAACGACAGCAGCCACATCGTGAATGGCGACTTGAACGGCGACGGTGAGATAACCGCAGCCGATATTACTGCAGTTTACAGCATCTTGCTCGGAAACGATAGTGCATCACCAGCCATTCAGCCAGTGCCAGAGACCACTACCAAGAGCAGCGTGAAGGTTGGCCCTGTGCCCTCTAGCGACTACATCATAGCAAGCGCGAGCGGCTACATCCAAGGCGTGGAACTCTATGACATGAACGGCAACCTGGTGGCACGCAACGGCGGCAACTACATGAATGCGGGTAGCATGCGCGACGGCCACTATATATTAAAGGTATATACAGCCACCGAGGTGTCGTCTCACCACGTTGCCGTAAAACATTGACACTCAAGCTGTGATTTTATAAACAACATAAACATATAATAAATAATTATTATGAAACGATTTATATTTTTAATTGCAACCATGGCAATGCTCGCCATGAATGCCACTGCTAATGTTACATTTAATGTTGGCGAACTGAGGTTCTGGGTTTGCGACGACGGCAAGTCGGTTTTCCTCCAAAAGGGTGGGAACATATCGGGTGACCTATATATCCCCCAGATAGTAAACGACGGTGATAAAGATTATACCGTTGTGGGAATTTCCATTAGTGCATTCTACAAAAATACCGGATTAACGAGTGTTTACATCCCCAATACCGTAAAATACATCTTTAGGGCTGCGTTTTATGGCTGCACCAGTTTGAATAATGTTACTGTCCCTAACACTCTGGAATTTCTCGGCGACGATGTTTTTTATAACACCCCATGGTTCAACGCCAAACCTAACGGACCTGTGTATATAGGCAAGACACTGTATGTCTATAAAAACCCCAGCTCAATGCCCGCAGGCACCAACATCGTGATACAAGACGGCACAACGCATATAGCGAGGTATGCATTTATGAACTGTTCGAATTTATCGAGTATTCACATCCCTAATTCCGTTACTTCCATTGGCGACCTGGCTTTCGTGAATTGCACAAGCCTGACAAGTTTGACCATCCCCAACTCGGCCATAAACCTCGGTCCTGGAGTGTTCAAAGGGTGCACCCACTTGACAAGCGTTACCCTCCCGAGCTCAATTCCTTCTATCCCTCCCCATTTTTTCAACAATTGTAATGCATTAACAAGCGTTACCATCCCCAGCAGTATCGAGACAATCGGTGATCATGCATTCTACGCCTGCAATCATCTCACGAGTGTGGTCATTCCCAACAAAGTTAAAGCAATTGGCAACAATGCGTTCGCTGAATGCACCCACTTGACAGATATTACTGTTCCCAGTTCGGTGAGATTTATCGATTTCGATGCGTTTACAAATACCGCGTGGCTCAACAATCAGCCCAACGGCATTGTGTATGCCGGTCCTGTAGCATATACCTATAAGGGCACACCCTCGGGCATTATAACTATTAACGAAGGTACTACAGCCATAGCAAGCAAAGCCTTCTACGAATGCTCAGGCATTACGGTGTTGCGTCTACCCAACTCGCTCAACTATATAGGCGACAATGCGTTCCAAGGATGTTCGAGCTTGACCTACTTAAACTTTCCCAGCAACTTGAAGGCAATAGGTGATTATGCGTTCAATAGATGCACTAACTTGACCGAAATCACCTTCCCCAATTCTCTTATTTCGGTAGGCTGCAATACTTACGCTTCTAATGTGTTTTATCTAACACAGTGGTACGAAGAGCAACCTGATGGCATATTATATGCTGGACCGGTGGCGATTGGTTATAAAGGCACCTACCCCGACGACAGAACAATCACCGTGAAAGAAGGCACAAAGGCCATAGGAGCTCGTGGCGTGGGAACTGGCGCAACAAAAGTAATTCTTCCAAACACCATCACAACATTGGGGAAGAGAGCTTTTCAAGATTGCTCCAAAATGACAGAGGTTAATATTCCTCAATCAGTAACCGACATAGGCTACCTTGCATTCGAAGGCGTAACTTCCCTAAAACATATCTACGCTTATGTGGACCCGGCAAATGTGAAGTTGGGCGATGACGCCATCATTATGGGAATGCCCGAATTGGATGACTATTATGACAAGATTTCTTATGGCCTGTGTTTTTATTTCACTAACACATCTTCTAATTGTATGGATGATTGCGTACTCCACGTGCTTCCAGGCAAAGAGGAGAGCTTCGCCAACGCTTGGAGCTGGGCACGATTCAAGAACATCGTGGGCGACCTGGGTGCCAGCGTTACAGGCGATGTGAACGGCGACGGCACAGTTACAGCAGCCGATGTTACAGCTCTCTATGATTATCTGCTCAACAATGACGAAACACATATTGTCAATGGCGACCAAACTGGCGACGGCATAATCACAGCAGCCGACATCACAGCTGTTTATAACGTCCTGCTTGGTTCATAAAATTGGAGAGTAATGATAAGGTGAACTAATTATAATCGCTTAAAAAGGGTTTATAATTCAACATTTGACACAGCTCCCCCTCTAATGATAGAGGATGCATGGTTTGTCCCTACATGAGGAGCTGTTATCAGATTCTCAATATTGACACACCTTAACTTATATATAGACAAAGCAAAAAACTGACAACCAACAACTGTAAACTGAAAACTTTTTCTTACCTTTGTGCTGATTTGATGTCAAACCATTGTTTATATAAGAGCCAAACACTCTAAATCACAGCACATTACCGATATGTCAAAAGGACATCATTATAGTGGACTGACCGAGGAACAAGTTCTTGAGAGCCGCAAGAAACACGGTTCAAATGTCTTCACTGCACCTAAAAAATCTACCCTCTGGGACAACCTCAAAGAGGCATGCCTACATTGGATTGGCATAAGTACAATAGCATTAAGCATTATTTTCTCGATAGTATCATTAGTTGCCGGCTGGGGTGGAGACATGTTTTGGGCAATGCCTCTAATAGCGCTGACTTCTGCTGTCCTGATAATTTTAGTTGGCTTCTTTGGAGGTTTTAAGGATGCGCTCTTTAAAATCCTCATCACTGCTTTTGCTTTCTCATTAGGAATCTCCATTTATGAACATGTGTGGTGCCATGCTCCCTACACCGTGTTCTTCGAACCAATAGGAATCATCGTGGCTCTGCTGCTGGCAACGGGAGTCGCTTTCTTGCTCGAGCGCCGTAACGAGAAAACATTCCAGAGCCTGAACGAGGTGAACGACGACACGCTCGTGAAGGTGGTGAGAAACAACAATGTGAGCCAAGTGCCCAGAAGAGACATTGTGGTGGGAGACATCGTGCTGCTCGAAGCTGGTGAAGAGGTTCCCGCCGACTGCGAACTACTTGAATCGCTGAACCTGCTTGTCAACGAGTCGTCACTCACCGGTGAGCTTCAAGCTATAAAGTCTACCAAAGAAGAATTCTTTGAAAAGGACGCCACCTACCCCACCAACCACATCCTAAAAGGCACAATAATTATCGAAGGATATTGCACCGCAAGAGTTTTCAACGTTGGCGACAGCACCGAAAGCGGTAGAGTCTTTGAAACAGCACAGGTCGATGAAGGAGCCCCAACACCCTTAAGCAAAAAACTCGACAAACTGGCGGGACTGATCACCAAAGCCAGTTACCTCATTGCAGCTCTTATCATAGTTGGACGACTAATCACTTACTTTATCAGCCTCCACCACCCCATTGACTGGCTCGATTTCACGTCCTACCTTCTCAACACCATCATGATAGCCGTTACGCTTATTGTGGTGGCGGTGCCCGAAGGCTTGCCTATGAGCGTCACGCTAAGCCTCGCTCTCAGTATGCGCAAACTGATGAGAGAGAACACCCTTCCACGCACCATGCATTCCTGCGAGACGATGGGAGCGACGTCGGTAATCTGCACCGACAAGACAGGAACGCTTACACAAAATCAGATGCAGGTGGCCGATGAGTTACTCGAAGACATAAAGCCCGAACTCATTGAGGAGATGATTGCGGTAAACACTACTGCCAACTTGGACTTCTCCAACAAGTCGGCAATAAAAGCTATAGGTAATCCCACCGAGGGCGCTTTATTGCTATGGCTCCATGCTAGAGGCATCAACTACCTGACCATAAGAGAGCGTGTGGAAGTGATAGACCGCCTACCTTTCTCTACCGAGAACAAATACATGGCAACCATAGCCAACTCCAGAGTGCTCGGCAAGAGAGCCCTCTATGTGAAAGGCGCACCCGAGATAATTCTTGCCAACTCTTCGGTCACCGAAGAGCAAAAGAAGAAATATGAGCAGCAACTTCTTGAATATCAACATAAGGCCATGCGCACACTAGCGATAGCTTACATAGAACTTGAAGAAGGGGCAAATATCTTCCTTGACGGCAAATTATCGGGCGTCACATTGAATTTTGCCGGCGTTTTCGCTATCTCCGACCCTGTGCGCACCGAGGTCCCCGCTGCTATAAAAGAATGTATTGATGCGGGTATACAGGTGAAAATCGTTACTGGCGACACCCCAGGCACCGCCATGGAGATAGGTCGACAGATTGGGCTATGGACCGACGAGGATGGCGACAAAAACATCCTCACCGGCTCCGATTTCGCTGAAATGAGTGATGAGGAACTCGCCAACCTCATTCAAGGCGTTAAAATAGTGTCTCGTGCAAAACCTAACGATAAAGAGCGACTCGTCAAGCTTCTCAAGAAACAAGGTCTCGTGGTAGCGGTAACTGGCGACGGAACCAATGATGCTCCGGCTCTCAATGCCGCCGATGTAGGCCTCTCGATGGGTGACGGCACTGCTGTCGCCAAGGAAGCCAGCGACATGACTATCCAAGACAACTCCTTCAGCACAATAGCCTCGGCAGTGATGTGGGGACGTTCCTTATATAAGAACATACAACGATTCATCATGTTCCAGATGACGATTAACGTTGTCGCATGTTTGATTGTGCTCATTGGCGCCTTCATTGGCACAGAATCGCCACTTTCGGTAACACAGATGCTGTGGGTGAACCTGATAATGGACACCTTTGCGGCTATAGCACTCGCCTCATTACCGCCCACCCACAAGGTTATGCAAGAGCCGCCACGCAAGGTCACCGATTCCATCATCAACAAGTATATGAAATGGAACATTTTGGGTGTGGGAGGACTTTTCACAATCTTATTGTTGGGCATTCTGCTGATTATGCAACACTCTGATGTAAAATCCATATTCGACCTTATACACTTCAATTATGGAGAATATGATGGTCTTAGCGCCAAAGAGCTAAGCATGTTCTTTACTATCTTTGTTATGATGCAGTTCTGGAACATGTTCAACGCAAAGGCTTTTATGACCGGCCAATCGGCTTTCGCGAAAATAAAGGATTGCGGAGGATTCATGCTCATTGCCTTAGTAAT
>JAFZUL010000147.1 GCA_017618355.1 Muribaculaceae bacterium | reverse complement strand
GGAACACGAACTAAAAACGATGTTTTTTATCATGGTCTAATGTGGTTTGATTCTATAATGGGACCTGTTCATACTTATAAAATTGATAAATATAGTTATGACAATATTAAGAAATCCATAGAAATATTCCCCGATAAAGTAGCATCTCCTGATTCTCTTGATAATAGACACCAATTTGGCACTATGTGTGTGTCTATTGTTGAGAAAGGCAAGATAACAAGATGGTATTTTTCAAAAGACAACATAATAAGGCTATTTGACACTCAAACACCTTTGTTAGAAAACGATACTACAGCTGTCAAAGCAAGTGAACAATTAAAACACTTAAGAAATTGGTTCTTCCACAGCTACTGGTGATAAAACAAAACCTTTTCAATCAACATTAATGTTCCACAACTTAAACAAAAAAAAATAAGAAATATTTCACGCAAGCTCGGTGTTTTTTAATAATTCCAGCGCAAGCCGGCTTTGCGACGAACTCAGTTCGCAACTTTTTGAAAAAAGAAACGTTTCTCCCTATTTCTCTTTTGATTTTCAAATATTTCCACTAAATTTGCCTGCGAAGCGTCAAAACCGACAATTGAGAACTAAATACTGATAACTAACAACTATAAAACTATGAACTATCAACTAATTGATCTCCCATTTGGCGCCAGCGAGCTGGAGCCCGTGATTAGCGCCGAGACCATTGCTTTGCATCACGGCAAGCATTTGGCAACCTACGTAAATAACCTCAACAACCTGCTGCCTGGCAGCGGCATGGAGGAGAAACCGCTCGAGGAAATAGTGGCAAGCGCCACAGGCGGAATTTTCAACAACGCGGGACAAATTCTCAACCACAACCTCTATTTTGAACAGCTGCAAGCTCCGAGCGAGGACAACCGCCCTGTGGGCAAGATTGCAAAGGCTATCGACGAGCAGTTTGGCTCATTTGAGGCATTTAAAGAAAAGTTTACAACAGCCGCCACTACCCTCTTCGGCTCAGGCTGGGCATGGCTGGCGAGCGACGAGAACGGCACCCTACACATCCTGCAAGAGCTTAACGCTGGCAACCCCGTCACCAAAGGACTGAAGCCGCTGATGACCTTCGACGTATGGGAACATGCCTACTACGTGGACTACCGCAACCGCCGTCCCGACCACATAGCCGCAATGTGGAAACTGCTCAACTGGCAAGAAATCGACCGCCGATATAGGCAGTAAAAAAACAGGCTCAACGTTTTATGGTTGAGCCTGATTTTTTAGAAAAAGGAACACGCATCACTTCACATCCAGGTAGCCACGCAGGGCGGCGACATATTCTTCAAAAGCCTGCTTGCCCTCATCGGTGACGCTGCATAACGTGAGCGGCTTCTTGCCCTGGAATTTCTTCTCGACAGTGATATATCCTGCCGCCACCAGTTTGTCGAGCTGCACACTTAGGTTGCCGGCTGTAGCCTGAGTCTGCTCCTTGATATAGACGAAACTCGCCTCCTCGCAGTTCATCAGGATTGACATGATAGCCAGCCGCAGTTGTGAGTGCAGCAGCGGGTTAAGTTCCTTTAGCATTGCTTCTTGGCTTTAGCATTCAACACATGACCCGGAATAATCATCGTGAAGACGAAACACAGGATGAACAGCGGAATAACCCACCACACCTTCAATGGGGTGTCACTCAACACACAGCCCAGCACAAAGGTTCCTGCCACCAGACTGATGGCGCCGCCCACCACCATCGACTTCTCTTGAAGGATAAAGCCTTGCATACTTGAGCCGAAGCCTGCTAACAAAAAGGCAAACACAAGCATAATCACCCAAGTGTCCTTGCCGAAGAACTGGAAACCAATCGACATCAAAGTTCCCAAGGCGAACATCCAGCCGATGGTGCCCCACAGGTTACTTGAGATACGGTCCACATAAGTGAACGGCTCTTTCTCGATGCGGTCCTTGTCCTTGCGTTTGATGACCATCATGCCGATGCCGCCCACTATCCAGATTAGGAACCATAGCCAGTTGCAGGCAGGATTGCCACCCGTGAGCAGCAACGACACGCCTACCAACAGGCCAACAATAGCACTCGTGTAGCCCCACCACAGCAGCAAGTTGCCCTGACCGATGTGAAGCTGACGCTTGGTCTTGTTAATCATTCTAGCGATTAACTCCAAACTCTCTTGACTGTTTAATCTCTTCTCTTCCATATTTTCCTTACATAACATTAAATGGTTAATAAATAAATTGATTTTATCGCGAATAGTTTAAACTAATCCTTAACGGTTTTATTGATATAAAATGCGTAACCTAAGCATGAAATCACCAAGAATATAGAAACTATATAAAGTAAACCACTGCTCTCTACTTTAAATATGCTTGTGGCATTAATAAATATATGGGCTAGAATGCATGGCACCAACGACTTACTCTTATAAAAGATTGTTACAAACAAGTAGCCGATGGCAATAGCGTAACATACCTGCATTAATGTGGTGAATAATTCCGATCCATTCACCAAATTAACAATATGACCTATACCAAATGTGACAGAACTAACAATTATGGCGGCTTTAAGATTATCTTTATCCATCATTTTAAACAAAAATCCTCTAAATATTATCTCCTCAAGAAAGCCAACATTTATCATTGTTAATATATGGAATACTACTTCATTTTTGGTATGGTTGACATTTACACCATTCCATAGATTGACAGAAAAGATAATTACCAATGGAATAAAATATAGAAACCTTTTAGGATTCTTTGCTTTAGTAAGGCCATAATACTCTATTCTTTTTAATGAGAACATCAGTATTACTAATAACACTGACATTATTGTAAGAATAACAGAAGTTCTATAATCTGCCACTCCAAAATTTTGTATCAAATAGGAATTGACAACAACATACACTACTATTAATAGTATACAAAATAATGTCTCATGCTTCTTAAATAATTTCTCCATTTTATCAGTTCTTTAATTAAAAAAATTTGTGCCATTCATTTTGTTTTGATTTATAAATCCGTTGCAAAGATAAAGTAGTTTATTTTATAAACCAAATATTTTTGCAACTTTTTTCAAAAAACCACTAGTATTGGTAGCGTTTTTTTGATTTTTAATGGGAAAATATAGCTATTCTAAGGCATCACACCATCAAACAAAAACAACAAAACCTAACAAAACCAACAATTATTTATGAATACAATTATATTGTTGAACTTGTTCTTCTTTGTTGATTTTGTTTGACGACAATATTACAAAATATATGATTACAGAATAGTATTGGAGGAAATGTGGAAATTAGATTTTCCGTTTCTTGACTTTGGGCATGGGGAGTTCTTTGCACGATGCCTTGACGAGTTTAGAGAGATAGTCGTGGTCATCTACTTCGGCGATATAGAAGTAGTCCTTCGCGCCGTCGTAAGGCGGACGCATGTCAACGGAGCGCAACAGAGCCCGCCCTGCTTCTGTTGGCTTCAAATAAAAGCAGTCATCACATATCAACCCGAAAATCTTTCCGTCACAATAGATGCCATAGTCGCCAAACATCTTCTTGGTGACTATCTCGCCCGCCCCACTGCACTGGTCGGCGATGTATTGCACAAAATCACTACTGCTTGCCATGACTACCCTATCAGCGCATCGGCCTGAGCCTTGAGTTGCGATTTCTGCTCATCGGTAAGAGTCAGCACATCGGTGCCCCAAGCTTCGGCAGGAACAGCGATGCCTGTTTGCTCAGCCACCACATCGGCTTTAATGAATGAAAGCAACTCTGTGAGTTTCGCACGGCAATTAGCTGTCGCCATCTTACCACCTGCTCCACTGACGGCAACTCGTTTGCCGTTGATGCAAGTGGGTGTGCCATAATCCATGGGGATTACAGGGCGCGAGAGCCAGTCCAGCAGATTCTTCACATGACCAGGATAACTGAAGTTGTATTCGGGAGTGAATATCCACAGCGCGTCGGCATCAGCAACCTCCTTGCGCACTCGTGCCACAGCCACGGGCTCGGGCTGCTCTATGTCCTGATTGATAAGCGGCAGGTCGCTATAGTCAAGTTCCACAACTTCGGCGCGGTCACCGATAATTCTCTTGGCCTCTTCAGCCAACTGGCGGTTGAAAGACTTCGATCTCAACGAACCGATAACAAATAATATCTTCATAATTCTAAGTATTTACCCAATGCCACAAAGTTATTAAATAAATATGAAATGAGCCTCTTTTTCGCGAGTTTTTTGCATCATATCATCATTTTGAATCAATTAGGCTGCGTCAAGGCAAAAAAATGCGATTAAGCGAGAAAAAGCTGAGCTTGCTCAAAGCCTTGAGAGCGTGAGCATTTTATTCAAAAAACGAAAAAAACTTCGTTTTTCATTTTGTTCTGCTCTCAACTTGCACTAACTTTGCCGAAAATTATCATTCACACATTAATATATTATTATGAAACATCTATCAGCATTATTTATCCTTTCCCTAGTATGCATTTTAGGGTTCAACTCATGCGACAGCGATCTTCTTGACACCGACAAGTATCACCGCAACCCAAAGCAGGCTGTTGAGGCGCTTTTCCAAGAACTACCTAATAAAGATATTAAATTCCTTAAGGAAGCAGTGAAATTCAAAGAAAGCGACAAGTTCAGCGATTATCAGAAAAATGAGTTCTTCAAGCAAATCAAAGCAAAGGACTTCAAAGTAAAAGCCAAGAAAACTAAAAAGCGTGACGACTACACCGAAGTAGTGTGCGACTTCACCTACAGCAACGGAACGACAAAAGAAAAGAAATTCCATCTGTATAAAGAAGACGATATCTGGAAAACCGAGATTGGCTTCAAGGAAATGCGAGATATCATCAACAAGTAACTAATACATTATCAATAATATCCGGTGCCGTTGCAATCGCTTGATTGCAACGGCACTGACATTTTGTCATCAAAACACAACTAAAATACTGAAATTCTGTCACTTATCTCGCCATTACCTCATTGGCATCCACTTTGCATATTGATGGGCAGAAAGGAGAAAAAACGATATGAATTTCAACAATTTTACTATCAAATCACAAGAGACGCTGCAGCGGGCCATCACGCTCGCACGCAGCAATGGCAACCAGGCACTCGAACCCGTGCATCTGCTCAAAGCTGTGATGAGCGAGGGAGAAAGCGTGGTGAAATTTATCTTGCAGAAGCTCGACATCGCACCCACGATGATTGAGCGACCACTTGAAAACGAACTCGCCCGCCTGCCCAAGGTGAACGGCGGTGAGCCTTACCTGAGCAACGACAGCGGTCGAGTACTTGACAAAGCCAATGAGATAGCACAGAAGAACGGTGACCAATATGTCACCATCGAAGCGCTTTTCATGGCTCTTCATGAGGTGCAGTCACCTGCATCTACCATATTGAAAGACGCTGGCATCACCAAAAAGGAGCTGCAAGCTACTATCGATGAGCTGCGTAAAGGCAAGAAAGCCACTAGCCAAGAGTCGGAAGAGCAATACAACGCTCTCGGCAAATATGCCGTGAACCTCAATGAGCGTGCACGACAAGGCAAACTCGATCCCGTCATTGGACGTGACGATGAGATACGCCGTGTGCTGCAAATCTTAAGCCGGCGCACCAAGAATAACCCCATCCTAATTGGTGAGCCAGGTACTGGCAAGACTGCCATCGTGGAAGGTCTGGCACAGCGCATTGTGCGCGGCGACGTGCCCGAGAACCTGAAGCAAAAACAGGTGTTCTCGCTCGATATGGGCGCACTTATCGCTGGAGCGAAGTATCAAGGTGAATTTGAGGAGCGACTGAAAGCTGTCATCAACGAAATCACTCAAGCCGAAGGCGAGATAATCCTCTTTATCGACGAGATTCACACCCTTGTGGGTGCTGGCAAGAGCAGCGGTGCGATGGATGCCGCCAATATCCTCAAGCCTGCTCTCGCGCGTGGCGACCTGCGTAGCATTGGTGCCACCACCCTCGATGAATATCAGAAATATTTCGAGAAGGACAAAGCACTAGAGCGACGTTTCCAGATTGTCATGGTCGATGAGCCCGACGAGGAGAGCGCAATCGCCATCTTGCGTGGACTGAAGGAGCGCTACGAGAACCACCACAAGGTGCGCATCAAGGACGATGCCATCATCGCCGCCGTGCAGCTGAGTCAGCGTTACATCAGTGACCGATTCCTGCCCGACAAGGCCATCGACCTCGTGGACGAGGCTGCCGCCAAGCTACGAATTGAGATGGACAGCGTGCCCGAGGAGCTCGACGAAGTGACCCGCAAAATCTCGCAGCTCGAGATTGAACGCGCCGCCATCAAGCGCGATGGTGACGAGCAGCGCATCGCACAAGTCGATCAGCAACTCGCCAACCTGCGCGACCGTGAGCACGACTACAAGGCCAAATGGCAGAGCGAAAAGGAGCTTATCAACAAGATTC
The DNA here is from genome assembly GCA_017618355.1 of Muribaculaceae bacterium. Lineage (GTDB taxonomy): Bacteria > Bacteroidota > Bacteroidia > Bacteroidales > Muribaculaceae > Sodaliphilus. The sequence goes on along the minus strand of JAFZUL010000147.1, from coordinate 918 downwards.
AACAGAACAAAATCGACATTGAACAGCTCAACTTCGATGCCGAGTGTGCCGAGCGCAACGGCGACTACGCCCGTGTGGCAGAGATTCGCTACTCGCTCATCAAGCAAAAGCAAGACGAAAATCTAGAGTTGCAAGAGAAATTGCGCTCCATGCAGGGCGACACCGCGCTCATCAAAGAGGAAGTCGATAGCGACGACATCGCCGAGATAGTTTCACGCTGGACGGGCATTCCCGTGACCAAGATGCTACAAAGCGAAGGCGAAAAACTGCTGCACCTCGAGGATGAACTGCACAAGAGAGTCATCGGCCAGAACGAGGCAATCACCGCCATTAGCGATGCTGTGCGCCGTAGTCGTGCCGGCCTTAACGACCCACGCCGACCCATCGGTTCGTTCATCTTCCTGGGCACAACTGGTGTGGGAAAGACCGAACTTGCCAAGGCACTCGCCGACTACCTATTCAACGACGAGAACATGATGACGCGCATCGACATGAGCGAGTATCAGGAAAAATTTTCGGTAACGAGACTTATCGGTTCGCCTCCAGGCTATGTGGGCTATGACGAGGGCGGACAGTTGACCGAAGCCGTCAGACGCAAACCCTACTCTGTCGTACTATTCGATGAAATCGAAAAGGCCAACCCCGATGTGTTCAACGTACTGCTGCAAGTACTTGATGATGGTCGTTTGACCGACAACAAGGGGCGCACTGTCAACTTCAAGAACACCATCATCATCATGACGAGCAACTTGGGTTCCAGCCTCATCCGTGAGCGCTTTGAGCACCTCACACCCGAGAATCGAGACAAGATTATCGCCGACACTCGCGATGAAGTCATGGGGATGTTGAAGAAGACCATCCGTCCCGAGTTCCTTAACCGTATCGACGAGACCATCATGTTCACGCCGCTCGACGAGG
>JAFZUL010000146.1 GCA_017618355.1 Muribaculaceae bacterium | reverse complement strand
TGATGCTCCATCACGGTGAGCACTATCTCGTCGCCGGTGTAAAGACTGTCGCCGTAGGACGACGCCACAAGGTTGATGGCCTCGGTGGTGCCGCGGGTGAAGATTATCTCGCTAGTATATTGGGCGTTGATGAACTGGCGCACCTTCTCGCGTGTGGCTTCCATGATGTCGGTAGCCTCCTGCGAAATGGTGTGCACCCCGCGATGCACATTAGACTTGTGGTTGTAGTACATGTCGTTGATGGTCTCTACCACGCAGCGAGGAGTCTGCGATGTGGCGGCGTTGTCGAGATACACCAGTGGCTTGCCCTCGATTTTACGACCCAAGATGGGGAATTGGTCACGTATTTCGTAGATGTTCATATTTGATAGTAAATGGTGGAAAGTGGAACGATGAATGGGGTTTTTGTGTCGTGATTCCGCCGTTGCTTAACTAAGAACTAAAAACAACTTATTTCTTCAATTCGCAGGTTTCGCAGATTAGGGCGTCGCCGCTAAGGCGCATCTCTACGAGGTGGCGCAGGCGGTCGCGCAGGGTGTCGAGTCGCACGCCGTCAATAACGTCACTCATAAATGCCTGCATCAGCAGCTTTTGAGCCACGGGCAGCGAGATACCACGTGTCTGCATGTAGAACAACGCATCTTGGTCAAGCTGGCCCACAGTGGCGCCATGCGAACATTTCACGTCGTCGGTGTAGATTTCGAGCTGTGGCTTAGTGTACATGCGCGCTTCGGGCGATGCCACGATGTTGCGGTTGCCCTGATAGGCGTCAATCTTGGGGCAGTCGGACTTGACAAGAATCTTGCCGGCGAATGCTCCTATGGAGTTGTCGTTGAGCACGTATTTGAACATCTCGTTGCTCTGGCAGCGAGGGGCGTTGTGGTTGATGAGTGTGTGGTTGTCCACGTGCTGCTCGCCACTGGCTATCGCCATACCTAGCAGGTGGGTGTCGCAGTGTTCGCCATCAACGTCGATGTGATAGTCGTTGCGAGTGTAGCCGTTGGTGAGCGTGATGCCGTCGATAAGCACGTTGCTGCCCTCCTGCTGGCGCACCCACAGCTGCGATAGGCGGGTGGTGTGGGTATCGCTCTCCTCCATGTGGTAGTAATCGAGTTGCGCGTTACGGCCAACTATCACCTCTACAGTCTCTAGGCTAAGATATTGCTGGTCACCCTTGGTGTGGTCGCACACTAGCACCTTAGCCTGCGCATCGTCTTCAAGTACAATAAGCACGCGGCGCACCGCCATAAGTCGGGCATTGGCATCAAACACGTTAATCAGCTGGATGGGACGTGTGGTGTGTGAGCCTTTGGGTATATAAATCAGCACGCCGTCTTGGGCGAGCATTGTGTTGAGAGCCGTGCATGGGTTGGAGAGGCTTGCTGCAGTGCCGTAGTGCTTGGCAAGCACTTCAGGATGCTTTGTGGCCTGAAACGACTCCACACTGGCGTTGTCGCCACTCTTGCCGGCGGTGGAGCTGGGCTTGAAGGTGTCGTTGAACACATAGTAGAGGCAGGTGCTCAAGTTCGGCACCTCGCAGCGGAACTTTGTGGTCGATTCTCGCGATAGATCCACATGGTTGATGTTCACGCCATAGTCAGGAGCGAGCACCGCATTGAGGTCGGTGGCCTCATAGTCGTCGCTGCCCTTGCGAGGCAGCACGGCACCCTCAAGCGCCTTGCGAGCTTCCTGCCTGAGGGCGTTAAGCTGCGGTGCCGAGTGGGCGGTGATGGCATCCCGGTTCTCGTCGTGCAGGTCGATATATTGCTTTAAAGCGTTATTCATTTATAATTCAAAAGTGATAATGATACTAAAAACTATGAACTTTGAACTATGAACTAATCAACTTGTTCCTTAATCCAGTCGTAGCCTTTCTCCTCGAGCTCTAAGGCGAGCTCGGGACCGCCAGTCATCACTATGCGGCCTTTGTAGAGTACATGCACCTGGTCTGGCTTGATGTAGTCGAGCAAGCGCTGGTAGTGGGTGATGACGATGGTGGCGTTGTCGGCACTCTTGAGACGGTTCACGCCGTTGGCGACGGTGCGCAGCGCGTCGATGTCGAGGCCGCTGTCGGTCTCGTCGAGGATTGACAGGCGCGGCTCAAGCATCGCCATTTGGAAAATCTCATTGCGCTTCTTCTCGCCGCCACTGAAGCCCTCGTTCACGGCGCGCGAGGCGAGTTTGTTGTCGAGATCGACTATGGCGCGCTTCTCACGCATGAGTTTGAGGAAATCGGTGGCGCTCATAGGCTCCAACCCCTGATATTTGCGCTTCTCGTTGATGGCTGTGCGCATAAAATTGCTCATCAGCACGCCGGGAATCTCCACGGGGTATTGGAAACTCAGGAAGATGCCCTCGTGCGAACGGTCTTCTGGGCTAAGCTCCAGCAGATTCTTGCCGTAGAACTCCACCTCGCCACCAGTCACGGTGTATGCAGGGTTGCCAGTAAGCACAGCGCTTAGCGTACTCTTTCCGCTGCCGTTAGGTCCCATGATGGCATGCACCTCGCCCGGCTTAACGGTGAGGTTTACCCCCTTTAATATCTCCTTGCCCTCAATCGAGGCATGTAAATCTTTAATGATTAGCATTATTTGTCAGTTATCAGTTGTCAGTTATCAGTTGTCAGTTATCAGTTGTCAGTTTTCAGTTTGTGCATTGTGCATTTCGGCATTGCCATGAGGCTGTATGGGCGCTTCGCTTAAAATTAAATTAAAATTGTTTTTAAAATTTCATATTCGCCTGAGAAAATTTTCATTTAAATTTTTAATAAATTTTAAGCGCGGAGCGCGACCATCCAGTATCTAACGTAATTGTGCATTGTGCATTATGAATTATGCATTATTTTATCCAACGCTGCCTTCGAGCGAGACGCTGAGGAGGCGCTGGGCCTCGACGGCGAATTCCATTGGGAGTTTCTTCATCACGTCACGGGCGTAGCCGTTGACGATGAGTCCCACGGCATCCTCGGTGCTGATGCCGCGTTGGTTGCAGTAGAAAATCTGGTCCTCATTGATTTTGCTAGTAGTCGCCTCGTGCTCAACGATGCTCGAGTCATTTCCTACCTCAATAACAGGGAAGGTGTGGGCGCCACTGGTGTCGCTCAGCAGCAAGCTGTCGCACTGGGTGTAGTTGCGGCAGTTGGTGGCATTGGGTGCCACGCGTACCATGCCTCGGTAGCTGTTCTCGCTATGCCCTGCGCTGATGCCCTTGCTCACTATTGTGGAGCGTGAGTTCTTGCCAAGGTGTATCATCTTGGTGCCAGTGTCGGCCATCTGATAGTTACGAGTCAATGCCACACTGTAGAACTCGCCCACGGTGTTGTTACCCTTAAGGATGGTGCTGGGATATTTCCAAGTGATGGCGCTGCCGGTCTCGACCTGTGTCCACGACAGCTTAGAGTGGTCGCCACGGCAGATGCCGCGCTAGGAGACGAGGATGTAGATGCCTCCCATGCCGTCTAAGTCGCCAGGGTCCCAGTTCTGCACGGTGCTATATTTCACCTCGGCGCGTTCCTCGACTATTATCTCGACGATGGCGGCGTGCAGCTGGTTCTCGTCGCGCATAGGAGCCGTGCAGCCCTCGAGGTAACTAACGTAGCTGTCGTCGTCGGCAACGATGAGGGTGCGCTCAAACTGTCCCGTCTGTGCCGCGTTGATGCGGAAGTAGCTTGATAGCTCCATGGGGCAGCGCACGCCCTTGGGGATATAGACAAACGAGCCGTCGCTGAACACCGCCGAGTTCAAGGCGGCAAAGAAGTTGTCGGTATAAGGCACTACGGTGCCCATGTATTTCTTCACTAGGTCGGGGTAGTCCTTCACCGCTTCGCTGATGGAGCAGAAAATCACTCCCAATTCAGCGAGGCGCTCACGGTAGCTGGTGTGCACGCTCACACTATCGACCACAGCATCGACAGCCATACCGCTCAATCGCTTCTGCTCCTCAAGGGGGATACCGAGTTTGTCGAAAGTCTTCTTCAACTCGGGGTCTATCTCCTTTTTGTCGTTGGTCTTGGTCTGTGGCGCGGCATAGTAGCTAATGGCCTGGAAGTCGATGTCGGGCATATTCACCTTGCCCCATTTGGGCAGTTTCAGCGTCTGCCAATGGCGGAACGCTTTGAGACGGAACTCCAGCATCCACTCAGGCTCGTTCTTGAGAGAGCTGATGCGTCGCACCACGTCTTCGTTAAGGCCCTTGGGGATGACTTCGGTCTCAAAGTCGCTCACAAAGCCATAGCGATACTCTTCACTCGCCGCTTGCTCTATAATCGACTCATCGTCTTGCTTCTTTTTATTTATTTCGTTTTCGCTCATAAAAGTATAATCATTATTACCCCACGTTGTGGGAGAAATAACCTACAAAGATACTACTTTTCTAGCCAATTATGCTTAATGATGAGGCAAAAAATGGCGTTAGGAACATTTTTTTCGTGATTTTTCACAAAAAATATTGCCAGTTTAAAAATTATCACTACCTTTGCAACCGCAAAAATGCGATTAAGCGAGAGAAGGCTGCGGTTAGATAAATTAGGCGGCACCTTGGCAAAGCCCAAGCAAGCTTGACTTTGCTCTCGGTTTGCACTAATTTTGCGCAATGTCTTCCGAGCGAGAGCATTTTATTAAAAAGCCCAAGTGGCGGAATTGGTAGACGCGCACGTTTCAGGTGCGTGTGCCGCGAGGCGTGAAGGTTCGAGTCCTTTCTTGGGCACCCCAAAGTCCGATAATCGGTTGATTTTCAACGGTTGTCGGGCTTTTGTTTTTGTGTCCTAGGTGTAAGAAATGACGGCTCAGGTTTATTGTTTTCCCTGCTTTATTATCTCATCATAGTCATATTTGCCATAGACGAGGCGCCTTTGTGGATTGTAGTGTGGGCTTGACATATCGCGCTGGGGCAGGTAGTAGGGAGTAGTAATGCCAGCGAGTCGCAGCAGTAGATGCTTGGCATCTTGTATCATTCCTGGACGCGTGGCGGCAGCTTTGAGTTGGTTGTATAGTTCTTGATGGTGGGCAATGTAATAGTCGCTGCACCACACGATGAATGGCACGTCGTTCTGGCAGTGTAGGAGTTGTGCGTCAGGGTCGGTTACGGTGCGTCGTCCGCAGTGGTCGCGATAGTCGTAGGCTTCATCACCATGGTCGGGGAAATATACCACCACGGTGTTCTTGTTGCGCCACAGGTTGAAGATGCGTTTCATCACAGCGTCGTTGTAATAGGTTGCATTGTCGTAGGTGGCGATGTAGCTGCGTTTGTCTTTGTCGAGATATGCGTCATCGCGCTTCACCGAGTCAGCATTGAATACGTTATATTCTCCGCTACTGGGATATCTTCCTATCGGGTTGACGTGCTGTCCCATAAGATGGAAGATATAAAGGTTGTATTTTCCTGGTTGCACCTTTGATTTGGTCTGGAAATAAGTTATCAGGTTTCCGTCGATTTCCATTTCTCCGCTTGAGGTCTCGTCGTAGCTGAGGCTGGCGATAACGTCGTTATAAAGGAAAGCATTGACGGTGATAGTGTAAAGTTCTGACTTAGAGTAGTTGCGCTGATTGTCCCAGAAAAAGACTTTAAATCCCGCGTGGCGGAACACTGTGGGGAAAATGGGTTTCTCATACCACATCTCGCCACTCGACATGTCGTTGAGTGAGAAGCAGTTCTTCTCAACTTGATAGGTAGAGTTGTAGGGGGAAATCATGTCGGTGAAGACGATGAGGTTTCCACGGTCGCGCTCGGCAAGCATGTTAGGGGTGGTGTTATGCTCATAGCCATAGAGGGCGCAGTGGCTCTTGATGTAGCTCTCGCCAAGCACAAATACCACGTTGAGAGAGTCGGGCTCGGCGACCGAGACTGGAGTGGAGGCTACCGCTTGTGTCATCACTATAGCCTGATTTATATCGGCCTCGCTCACATTGATGTAGCACATAGAATAGTAAGTGCTGGTCAGGTGGTCAAAAGCATTGACACTGAAGCCCTGTTCCCACTGGCTCAACTGCTTGGAATGCTCGCAAAGAGGGAGTTTGACGTAGTTGGGGGAAAGAAAAGCACCATACAGCAATAGCGGCAATGTTATAGCTGTGATGATTATCTTGGATTTCTTGTTGGCGGCAAATTTGTTGATCCACTTTCTTTTCCATTCAAGAGCGGTGACTGCTGCCAATATTGCCACGTCAATGACGTAAGCCCACTGACTCATTACACTCAGAAAATAGGTCTTGATAAACTCCGATGATTCCTGCGCATTGGTCTCGGCGAGGAGTATTAACACTCGAGGACCGAGCGTCATGTTGAAGTTAAGGGCAATGAAAACATATATCAGCTCTAGTGTCAGGAGTATGGTGTAGCATAGAACCTTGAAGGTGATGCGAGCCCATCGTGGCTGCAGCAGGTGCAGAATGAGTGCGAGCAGATAGGCTATTAAAGTGCCTAATGCCAGGCATCTCAACCCTGTCCAAGCGTTGTGGTTTGGCAAGTAGAAGCATCCCACGAGATAGACCAGTGTGGCGCTGCTGTTGATGAGCCACACAGCCAGGAAGAAGTTGAACTCACACAGCACAGGCCGCATGAGATAACTTATTGCAGAGCGTAGTTTGCCTTCTATGTCTTTTTTCGTGAGAATTGACATCGGTGCATTGCAAGATATTAGTTGCAAATCAGTGCGGACACCAAACCGATGTCCGCACTGAGGTATGATATAGAGTTTATTACTCTTTCACGAGGATTGTGCCGGTATTGCCTTTGAGGGCTTCACGGGCTTTTTCGAGCGAGGTGATGAGGGCTGTGCCGCCAGTGGTGTTCTCCACGAAGCTGATGCACGACTCCACCTTTGGCAGCATGCTGCCAGGAGCGAAGTGACCCTCGGCGATGTACTGGCGTGCCTCGGCGATGGTCATGCGGTCGAGGTCTTTCTGGTCGGGCTTGTTGAAGTTGATTGAAACCTTCTCAACAGCGGTCAGAATTACCAGCATATCGGCATTGAGGTCAAGCGCGAGTTTTGCGCTGGCGCGGTCTTTGTCGATGACAGCTGCCACACCCTCATAGTCGCCAGGACCCTTTTCCATTACAGGAATGCCGCCACCGCCCACAGTGATAACCACGCTGTGAAGACCCACGAGCTGCTCCACGATGGGAAGCTCCACAATCTTCACAGGGATGGGCGAGGGCACTACGCGGCGGTAGCCACGGCCAGCATCTTCAACAAAGGTGTAGCCAGTCTCGGCAACGATGCGGTCGGCGTCTTCCTTGCTATAGAACATGCCCACTGGCTTGGTAGGATTCTGGAAAGCTGCGTCGGCAGGGTCAACAACCACCTGAGTAACCACAGCGGCGCATGGCTTGTTGATGCCACGGCGTGCGAGCTCGCGCTCCACTGCCTGCTGCAGGTGATAACCGATGTAGCCTTGAGTCATGGCACCGCACTCGGGGAAGGGCATCGCTGGAGTGCCGCCGCCATTGTTGGCGCTGTACTCAAAAGCGAGGTTCACCATTCCCACCTGTGGTCCGTTGCCGTGACCAATCACTACGTCATATCCTTCCTCAACGAGGTCAACGATGGTTGAGGCAGTGCCCTTAACCAACTCGAGTTGCTCCTGAGGAGTCTTGCCCAGAGCGTTACCGCCCAAGGCTATAACTAGTCGTTTGCTCATGATTATGGTTAGTTAAGTAGTAGAGTAGTAAAGTAGTAGAATAGTTAAGTGGGGAAAATGAATAGTAAGTTGAACAGTTTCACTATTTCACTGCTCTACTATTTCACTGCTCTACTATTATACTCTTACTTAAGTGTTGCGTACATCACCGCCTTGATGGTGTGCATGCGGTTCTCGGCCTCGTCAAAGACTTTGGACTGAGAGCTGCGGAACACCTTGTCGGTAACCTCCATCTCCTTCAAGCCAAATTTCTCGTGAATCTCACGACCGATAGAAGTCTCAAGGTCGTGGAACGAAGGCAGGCAGTGCAGGAAGATAGCGTCGGGGTTGGCATTGGCCATAACCTCGTCGTTCACCTGATATGGACTCAGCAATTTGATGCGCTTCTCCCAGAGCTCGGCAGGCTCACCCATCGATACCCAGATGTCGGTATAGATAACGTCGGCATTCTTGGTGCCTTCCTTCACGTCGTCGGTAAGGGTAATAGTGCATCCGTTCTCCTTGGCAATCTCGCGGCAGGTGGCAACGAGCTTCTCTTCGGGCATGTTGTCCTTAGGACCGCAAGCCACGAAGTTGATGCCGAGTTTTGCCGAAACTACCATCAGCGAGTTGGCAACGTTGTTGCGGGCATCGCCCATGAAGACCATCTTCAAGCCTTTGTAGCGGCCGAAGTTCTCCTCGATGGTAAGCACGTCGGCAAGCATCTGAGTGGGGTGGAACTCGGTGGTGAGACCATTCCACACGGGCACGCCTGCATAGCGGCCCAGGTCCTCAACGATATTCTGGTCAAAGCCACGATACTCGATACCGTCATACATGCGGCCAAGCACCTTAGCGGTGTCTTCGAGCGACTCTTTGTTGCCCATTTGCGATGATGCTGGGTCGAGGTAGGTAACGCCCATGCCCAGGTCGTTGCCTGCTACCTCAAACGAGCAGCGTGTGCGGGTTGAGGTCTTCTCAAACAACAGCACGATGTTCTTGCCGGTTAAATACTTGTGAGGGGTGTTGGTGCGTTTAAGACGTTTGAAATCTTTTGCGAGCTCAAGTAAATACTGAATTTCCTCGGTGGTGAAGTCTAACAACTTCAAGAAATTTCTTCCTGATAAACTTCTTGGCATAGTAGTAAAAAGTTTTTTAAAAGTTGATATTTGTATAGTTAATTAAAAATGTGTCTTACTCTTTTTCGGGCGCAAAGGTAAGCATTTTACTTCAACTAACGAACGTTTTTGACCACTAATTTTCACTAATAATTTATAAAGATGTGCTGAGGCTATTCTTGATGGTGGTATTTATGTGGCTATCAATAGAATAATATATCAATAAACATTTTTACTCTAGCAAAATATTCACGGATATATGTCATTATCGCAGTGCTGGATGTGGCGTCGGCAGCATTAAATCCCGAGATGTCGTTGGTGTCAAGATTCAAATGCTCAGCAAGGTATATGGCTCTCTCGTTATGGAACTTTTGTGATATGACAATGAAGCTGTGGATATTGTGAATTTTCACGGCATTTTCAACGGAATTGATGGTGCTATAACCCTTTCCATCTAGAATGATGTCTTTGGCATCCACGCCACGGGCAACGAGCGAATCTCTCATGCACTCTACTTCATTGACATTATCAAGACTGTTTTCATCGCCGCTGATTAGAATTTTTTTTATTTTTCCAGTTTTGTAAAGTTGCTCGGCTGCGTCAATGCGGTACTTGAAGAACGTGTTTGGTTTTCTTCCGATTTTTGTCTGTGGAGTTGTTCCTAGCAGCAAACCATATTCTGTGGGAGTTACACTGTTGATGTCGGAGTACAACTTGTTTTTTGCGTTATTCTCAACAATGAGATTGCATGTCAACAACAATGCCATGCATGCAATGCACAGAGCAACTATCCATAATGCGTATTTCCTTATTCTTTTATTATTTAATTTTTTCATTTTCATAATTATCGTTTTACGTCACAAAGTTAATGATTTGACTGTTTGCTTGCCAAATATTAGATGTTTCGTTGTGATAAATTAACGTTAGTTGGAATTTAAAAGAAACTCTATTTTTGTCAGACTTGCTTTGAAAATGTTTTGCTAAATGACCATAATTGCTTATCTTTGCATCCGTTATGACACGTGAAGAACTGATATTAGACTGTCGCTATTATAATGGCGAGGAATATCCCCCTGAAGGAATAGATAGCCTTATGTGGGGGTATTAGGAAGCGTGGGTGAGAATGGTCTTGGAGAATAACCCTATTCCGCAGAAATGTCTAGATTTTTATACTGAGAGGTATGATTTGCCATCTATTTTACCTTATGAAGAAGATGGCACTCCTGTTGGTATAAAGGCGATTCTTTGGAATAGGCTAGACCATTGGAGTTACTATCCTGCTGATGCTGAACAGTTCAAGAAATGGTATCTTGAGAAGTATGTCGCACATACCAAAACACATCGACAATTACAGAATAATAAGTGATTTCTGTTGATGTTTTTCTCGCATAGAGTGCTGTCTTTCTATCATGCAGCACTTTTTTGTGTCTTGCCTATAGATGTGCAGTCCGACTTGGTCCGACGTTGGTCTGACAGTGTCCGACCTTTGTCTGTCAAGGTTTGACTAAGTTTAGGCAGAATTACGTTGAGATTTATGTCTATTTGTTTTGGTGATTTAAGTAATAATTTGTAATTTTGCACGCAGAACCATAGCAGAAACTTATCTATCTATAAAATAATAACAAAACTAATCATGAACAATTCAATTATCAATTTTCCCCTTCCAGCTAATGAGCCAGTTAAGGCTTATATGCCTGGATCTCCCGAGCGTGTAGCATTAGAGAAAGAACTTGAGCGCCAAAGCAAGATGGTGGTAGAAATTCCCATCATTATTGGCGGCAAAGAAATTCGCACCGGCGATATGGGCGAGGTGACTTGTCCACACGACCACCAGCACGTGATTGCCCGTTACCACAAGGTGGGCAAAAAAGAGGTTGAGATGGCTGTTGAGGCCGCTATGAAGGCTTGGCAAGAGTGGAGCCGCACCCCTTGGACCACCCGCGCCGCTATCGTGATGAAGATGGCTGAGCTGCTTGCCACCAAGTATCGCCCCATCATGAACGCAGCCACCATGCTTGGCCAAAGCAAGAACTTCTTCCAGGCAGAGATTGACTCGGCTTGCGAGACTATCGACTTCTTCCGTTACAATGTACACTATGCATCTAAGATATATGCCATGCAGCCCAAGGACGGCGTGGCACAACTCAACCACACCGAGTATCGCCCACTCGAGGGCTTTATCCTCGCTGTGACACCATTCAACTTCACCTCTATCGCCAGCAACCTGTGCATGACTCCCGTGCTCATGGGTAACGTTGCACTGTGGAAGCCATCGACCACCGCATTGCTGAGCAACTACTACCTGATGCAGCTCTACAAAGAGGCTGGTCTGCCCGACGGCGTAGTTAACTTCCTGCCAGGCAGCGGCGCTCTCATTGGCGAGGTTGCCACTCAGTCGAAGTACTTCTCAGGAATCCACTTCACAGGCAGCACCGCAACCTTCCAGTCGCTGTGGAAACAGGCGAGCATGAATGTTGACAAATACATCTCTTATCCACGCCTCGTGGGTGAGACTGGTGGCAAGGACTTCATCTTCGTTCACCCCAGTGCCGATCCTAAGGCCGTTGCAACAGCAGCTTTCTGCGGAGCTTTTGAGTTCCAGGGTCAGAAGTGCTCGGCAGCATCTCGCATGTATATCCCCAAGAGCATGTGGGCTGGCGTTCTCGACGACATGAAGGCTATGGCAGCCGAGGTTAAGATGGGCGATGTGATGGATCCAAGCAACTTCATCAACGCTGTTATCGACAAGGCCTCGTTCGACAAGGCTAAATCTTATATTGACTTCGCTAAGGATGCTAAAGATGCCGAGATTGTGATGGGTGGCAAGTGCGATTGCAGCAAGGGCTGGTTTGTTGAGCCTACCGTTATCGAGACCAGCAATGCTAACTTCAAGTCGATGGAAGAGGAAATCTTCGCTCCCGTGCTCACCGTTTATCCCTACGACGACGAGAAGTGGGAAGAGGTTGCTCACAAGTGCAACGAGACCTCGCCTTACGGCTTGACAGGTGCTGTATTTGGCCGCGACCGCATGGCAGTGGAGAAGATTACCGACATTCTGTGCTATGCCGCCGGTAACTTCTACATCAACGACAAGCCAACAGGCGCTGTGGTAGGTATGCAGCCCTTCGGTGGCGCCCGCGCCAGCGGTACCAACGACAAGGCAGGTGGCGAGTTCAACCTTATCCGCTGGATTATCCCACGCGTGATCAAGGAGACACTCGTGTCGCCAACCGACTACCGCTACACTTATATGAAATAAGCGCTTAGCGCAGTTCAGAGGTTAGTGTTTAGAGTTTCTAGGAAAACTAATAACTAATAACTGACAACTAAAAACATATACAAAGTTTCTATAAAACAACTTATTTCAATCTCATGTTCCGCAACTGCTCTTTTTTGAGTGGTTGCGGAGATGGGAGAGAGAAACAATTTATGGACAAGAAACAACTAAAGCCTTGTGAAGTAAATGTGAGTTCCGAGACTGGTAGGCTGCGGGCTGTGTTGCTGCATCGACCAGGCGTGGAGATTGAGCGCATGACGCCGCTCAACGCCAATGCCGCGCTCTATAGCGACATCCTCAACAAGCCCATCGTTGACGAGGAATACCACAACTTCAGCGGTGTGCTTGAGCGCTGGACGCATGTATATTATGTGCAGGACATTCTCGAAGAGCTCCTCAAGGACGAGGCGGTGAAGGAGAAACTTCTCGCCGACAGTCTGCGCGGCTGCAACCAGAAGACGGCAAGAGTGATTGCCGAAATCACTGGCGACGACCCTAAAAAGCTTGCACAGGTGCTTATCGAAGGCTGCGAAGACCCCAAATGGGACGGCGTGAGCGAGCATCGTTTCCTGCTCAAGCCGCTCTATAACCTGTTTTTCACTCGTGATGCCTCATCAACGGTGTATAACCGCGTGCTCATCAACTCGATGAGTTTTGAGGTGCGCGAGCGTGAGTCGCTGATTTATGAGGCGATCTTCAAGCATTTCTTCGGGGTTGACACTCTCAACGCTATGGCGTGGAACCCCTATGCACGCACCGAGGGCGGCGATGTGCAGATTGCCAGTGCCGACACGCTATGCATAGGTCAGGGCATACGCACCAACCGTAAGGGCATCGAGTATCTGGCGCAGACTTTCGCCCGCGAGCGCGACCATTTCAACATCATTGCGCAGGAGTTGCCTATGGAGCCCGAGTCGTTCATTCACCTCGACATGGTGTTCACCTTCCTGGGCAAGCACCAGTGCATGGTATTTGAGCCTATGCTCAAGAAGCAGGGACTATTTGCAGGCAAGGATACCACGCTGATAACCATAGACCACGGGAATATCAGCTACAAGCGCATTGGCAATATCATTGAAGGTCTTACCCAGCTGGGATGGGACATTGAGCCGGTTATTGGCGGTGGCAGCGACCCCTGGACGCAGCTGCGTGAGCAGTGGCACAGTGGCGCTAACTTCTTCTCGCTAGGCGACGGAAAAGTGCTTGGCTACCGTCGCAATACCCACACCATCGAGGCTCTCGACAAGGCAGGTTTCGCTGTGCTAAACGCTGAGGATATCGTAAGTGGCAAGGTCAATATGAATGACTATGAGAAGTTTGTGGCAGCCTTCCCTGGCAGCGAGCTTCCCCGCGCCGGCGGCGGCGCCCGCTGCATGACAATGCCAATCTTGCGCGACGTTTAAAAGACAATTAAGGACAACTCCCTTATTTGTTATTGAAGACAAAAACACACTCGAGCCGTAAACTAAACGACTCGGGTGTGTTACGTTGTTTCAGTAGCAACTATGAACTCTTAACTGTGAACTATGAACTAGTTCTTATCTCTTCCTTGTTCTGATTTGGAAGGAGCTAACAGTATAGAGTTGGTCGCCGTTAGAGAAGCTGATGTTGAAGTCGGCGACACCGTTTTTAAGTTTCTTGGTTGCCACTACTTCGGCTTGATAGCGCACTGCGCGACCTGGGCCTAACTCGCTGATAATGGCAGTGGGGGAGAGGTAGATTTCCTTAGTGCCCGACACTGTTATTACTGGAGCGATGTCATAAACATAGTCATCACCCATATTGCGAATCTCGAAGATAAGCTTTGCATGCTCACCAGCGTCGATGCAGTTGTTGCTCATGCTCTCGGCGAGACGAATGTTCTCAACGTAAATGCTTGAGTAAGGGCTGTAGGAGTTGTTTTGATGATAGTCATCGTAGTCATAACCATTGTAGTAATCGCTGGTGCGATTCTCTCCTTTAACCTTAGGAGTTGTGGCTGCTGCACCAATAACACCGCCCACGACCATGCCTGCCAGCCGGCCTACACTGCTGCCACGCCATCCGCCGCTGATGCTGCCGATTGCAGAGCCAAACATGCCGCCTACCGAAGCGCCAGTGGCTACCCCATAAAACTGGTTAGCCGATTGGCAGCCGCTCAGCACTATCAAAGCGGCACTCAAAACTGAAATCAAAGTCTTTTTCATAATAGCTATTATTTTTTTGTTATCTCTCGATTTATTTCACGTTGCTAAAGTAGTAATAATCAAAAACTATGCCAAATTAATTAGACCAAAAGGCATAAAATATCGCCAAATCTAACATTTTTTAGACATTTTTATTCGTGTTTGGTTTAACTAGCAATTTGTTAATGCTCATTTTATATGCGCTGAAATTGGAAAATTATTACTATTTTTGCACTTCATTTTTTAGGAAGATGGAGATATTGAAAGGCGAAAAATTTCTCAGCTCGGCTCAGTGCCAGGTGTTGCGTGGGATAGCCATTACAGGCATATTCCTGCACAACTTCTGTCATCTCCTGCGTGGCAGCAACGAGGAGAACGAGTTTGAGTTTATCGCCGAGCGCGCCAGCAACATGTGGAACTATTGGACTACAGGCATTGACGTGTTTGCACCTATTCAGTTGTTTGCATTTTTCGGGCATTATGGTGTGCCCATCTTCTTTTTCTTGAGTGGCTTTGGGCTGGTGATGAAATATGAGCGTGACGGAGCGAGTGGTAATGCTTGGCGTTTTCTGGGCTCACATTG
The DNA here is from genome assembly GCA_017618355.1 of Muribaculaceae bacterium. Classification (GTDB taxonomy): domain Bacteria; phylum Bacteroidota; class Bacteroidia; order Bacteroidales; family Muribaculaceae; genus Sodaliphilus. The sequence goes on along the minus strand of JAFZUL010000146.1, from coordinate 57,928 downwards.
GCTCAAGCTTTTCAAGTTGATGATTTTGGGCTTTGTGTTGACAGTTGTAACCTACTTGTCGATAGGCTTGCGGTGGCATGGCATCTTTGAGTATTTTGCTCAAGCAACTATGCTGTCGAATGTCATACCAAGCCTTTCGCACTCACACACGCCATCGCCCTATTGGTTCTTTGGCGTGATGGTTGAGATCTATGTGGTTTATCGTTTCTTGATATATCCTTTTCACGATAAGCACAAGTCGCTGTGGCGATGGCTTATGCCGTTGCTGCTGGTGGTGCTAGCATGGCTGCCGCAGGTGTTTATGGAGCATCACCGCAATATGCTCGTGTATGTGAGGCACAATGCGGCGATAGCGATGTTGCCGTTTGCTTTGGGCGTACTGGCGGCGCGCTATGGCTTCCCTAAGTTGCCTAGATGGGTGCTTGCTGTGGTGGCATTGGTGGGGCTGCCGTTGCTGGCGGTCTTTAGTCTCAATTATCAGCTATGGCTTTGGGCTCCCGTATTAGTGATTGCCGGTAGTGTGGCGTTTGTAAAGCTGCTTGAATCCTGCCGAGGGTTATGCGGCAAGTTTGTCGTCTCGCCTTTGCGCCAACTGGGCGTGATGTCGTCAATGATTTTCGTCGTGCATTCTATCCCAAGGATGCCCATTTACGAGTTTGTCCTCAAAACCCACTCTGACCTAATGCTCATCGACTACGCCTGGCTAGCCCTCTATATCGTGCTTACCTTAGCCTTGGCGTGGGGGTATAAGAAGATAATGGATAAGGTGTAATGTGACGATGGCGGACGACGGCAGAGCCGTCATATAGGGAACTTCATTAATGGGGGAACATGAAAAAACAGGCGGCCTGTGTAGGTCGCCTGGTTTTATCATATGATTGTTAGAGCAATATTACTCCGACATTTCTTCGAAGGTCTTCTTGATGATATTGACAGCCTCCATGATTTCTTCCTTGTTGATGCACAAGGGGGGAGCGAAGCGGATGATGTGGTCGTGGGTGGGTTTAGCCAGCAGACCGTTGTCACGCAGCTTGAGGCAGATGTCCCAAGCTGTCTTGCCCTTGATAGGAGTTGTGACGATGGCATTGAGCAAGCCACGTCCGCGCACCTGCACGATGAATGGCGAGTTGATTTTCTTGATTTCCTCGCGGAAAATCTTACCCATCTTCTCGGCGTTCTGAGTGAGTTTCTCATCTTTCACAACCTTGAGGGCCTCAATAGCCACGCGTGCAGCCAGTGGGAAGCCGCCGAATGTTGAGCCGTGCTCGCCGGGTTTCACGTTGAGCATGATGTCGTCATCAGCAAGGCAAGCCGAAACAGGAAGTACACCACCACCGAGGGCCTTGCCCAAAATTACGATATCGGGACGGATGCCGTCGTGCATAGAGCAGAGCATCTTACCGGTGCGGGCGATACCTGTCTGCACCTCATCGGCAATGAAGAGCACGTTGTGCTCGTGGCAGAGGTCGAAGCATTTTTTCAGATAGCCGTCATCGGGCACGAATACGCCAGCCTCGCCCTGGATAGGCTCAGCTATAAAGGCGCACACCTCGTCGCCATATTTCTTGAGTGCTTTCTCAAGAGCCTTAGGGTCGTTGTAAGGAATACGGATGAAACCAGGGGTAAGTGGGCCATAATCTGCAAATGAACTTGGGTCGTCGCTCATGGTGATGATGGTCACGGTGCGTCCGTGGAAGTTGCCTTCGCAGCAGATAATCTTTACTTTGTCGTTGGGAATACCTTTTTTGGCTACACCCCAACGGCGAGCGAGCTTAAGAGCAGTCTCTACGCCCTCGGCACCAGTGTTCATTGGGAGCACTTTGTCATAGCCGAAGAACTGATGCATGAATTTCTCATACTCGCAAAGAACGTCGTTGTAGAAAGCACGCGAGGTGAGGCACAGCGTGTCGGCTTGCTCCTTGAGCACTTTCACGATGCGTGGATGGCAGTGTCCCTGGTTCACAGCGCTGTACGACGAGAGGAAATCGAAGTACTTCTTGCCCTCAACGTCCCACACATAGATGCCTTTGCCCTTGTGGAGCACTACTGGCAGTGGGTGGTAGTTGTGAGCGCCATAGCGTGCTTCCATGTCCATGCAACGCTTGCTTGCGGCGTTAGTAGTTTTCTTTGTAGTTGTCTTTTTGCAGGTTGCAGTTTTTTTGCAACAAGTTGGTTTAGTCTTTTTGGTAGTTGCCATGTTAGTTGATTTTATAGTAATTATGTAGTGAATGTGCAAAATTACTTCTTTTTTGCCGAAAAAATCAAAATTAGGAAGAAAATAATGAGCAAATTTTGTTAACACAATTATTTTTGAGTATTTTTGTCACCTATAAAACTCTTCTAACAATGAAAAAGATACTATTACTACTCTTTGCGGTGGTGTCGCTATCTGCAAGTGCGCAGTACATGATTACCGACAAGGGCTACTTCTATAGCCCCGATGGCTTCAAGTGCAAGCATGGCCACATCTACACCAAAGACATGAAGACTCTGGTGAGGACTGGCTGGTATGGCCGCGACGACTGGGATCAGCACTATCTTGTAGAGAAACTCATCGAGATACCGTCGGGGGCCGAGGTGATTCCCAGCAATTTCCTCTACAACCCTGCTGGCGAGGCTGCTACGGGCTACAACTGGCTTTATGCCGTCGTGATTCCGAGTTCGGTGCAGTGGATAGCACCCGATGCTTTCATGATGTCGCGCGTGGTGTTCTTTACTGGCGAGACACCGGTGGAATCGGCGCCAGGCATCACAGCCGACCCCAACGCCACCGAGCTGGCGCGCTTCAATGTCGAGGGCCAGCGCATCGACTCTCCCCAGCCTGGTGTGAACATCGTGCTGATGAGCGACGGCACAGCGCATAAAATACTGGTGAAATAGAGTTTTCCGTTTCGCTGGTTTTCTTTTTCTATTGAATTTCCGTTTACTAAAATAATATTAATGATAGAACGACACGTAATAATTGACAACGTTGACCCTGTGGTGTTTTACGGGGTGAACAACAGTAATATTCAACTTATCCGTAATTTGTTTCCAAAGCTGCGTATGGCGGCTCGAGGCTCGGTAATCACCGTTATTGGCGATGAGGCCGAGACCGAGAAGTTTGAGCAGAACATCAAGCAGCTCGAGGAATATTGCGCTACTTACAACACTTTGCCCGAGGATGTTATCCTCGACACCATCAAAGGCTTGCCTCCCAAGGAGCTTAAGATGGACGACGTGATAATCTATGGAGTGAACGGCAAGCCCATCAAGGGTCGCACACCCAACCAGCAGCTTATGGTCAAGACCTTCAACGAGAATGACCTGACCTTTGCTCTTGGTCCTGCTGGAACTGGTAAGACCTACCTAGCTGTGGCGCTAGCCGTGCGTGCTCTGAAGAACCGTGAGGCACGCAAGATTATCCTGTCGCGACCAGCAGTTGAGGCAGGTGAGAAACTAGGCTTCCTCCCTGGCGATATGCGCGATAAGATTGACCCTTATTTGCAGCCGCTATACGACGCTCTCGAGGATATGATTCCCGGCGCCAAGCTCAAGGAATATATGGACACCAACGTCATACAGATTGCCCCGCTCGCCTTTATGCGCGGCCGCACTCTCAACGACGCCATAATTGTCCTCGACGAGGCGCAGAACACCACCACTCACCAGATTAAGATGTTCCTCACCCGCTTGGGAATGGGCTCGAAGATGGTAGTAACAGGCGACACCACGCAGATTGACCTCCCTCGCAGCGTGACTTCAGGACTTATTCAAGCCCTCAAAGTGCTCGAAGGAGTGAAAGGCATCGGCAAAATTGAGTTCGGCAAGAAAGACATCGTGCGCCACCAACTCGTGCAACGCATAGTCGAAGCTTATGAGAGGCACGATGTGCTTCTCTCAATGCAGAATGAATGACTTAATAGACAAAAGAACAAAAGATATCAAATGGCTGCGCCCGCTTTTTTAGACAAAAGAACAAAAGATATTAAATGGCTGCGCCCGCTGTTTTTTTAGACATAAGAACATAAAATTTTCATAAGAACAGAAATAAATTTTTTATGGATATTGAGAATTTAATAAGTGATATATTAGATTGCGCTAATATTGTAAGAAAGGCTCTGTCACCAGGATATACCGAAAAAGTATATGAGAATGCGTTGATGATTGAACTTTCAAAAGCAGGGATTAGCGCAAAGCAACAATCATCCATTATAGTAAAATATGATGATAAAGTGGTTGGTGAGTTTATTGCTGATATCTTTGTTGAAAACTGTGTCATAATAGAGTTGAAAGCTGTGCAAAATATCAATGAGGCGCATCAAGCACAATTGGTTAACTATTTAACTGCAACAGGCATTGATAACGGATTGCTGATAAACTTTGGCAATGAAAATAAGATACAGATTAGGCGAAAGTATCGCGTATATAGACCAAAAGAATAATTTACACAAGATTGACAATAATTATTATATTATGTAACTTATGTAAAAACTTATGTTCTTATGTCTAATTAGGTAAAAAAGAACAGATGAAGGTTGAGGAGATAAAGCCATATAGCAGTGAGGGGGAGAAGGCCCGGCAGGTGGAGGAGATGTTTGACAGCATTGCTCCTGCCTACGACTTCATGAACCGTGCCATGACGCTGGGCATCGATCGGTGGTGGCGGCGCGTGGCGGTGAAAATGGTGAGCAAGTGTCATCCGCGCCGCATTCTCGACGTGGCGACAGGCACTGGCGACTTTGCTATTGGGCTTTATAACAAGATGAAACCAGAGGTTGTGGTGGGCATCGACCTGTCACAGGGAATGCTCGACGTGGCACGCAAAAAGATTGCAAAGCGCGGACTTGGCAATGCCATAACCGTGCAGCAGGGCGACTGTCTGGCTCTGCCATTCAAGGACGGCGAGTTTGACGCGGTTACAGTGGCTTTTGGCGTGCGTAACTTCGAACATCTGCAGCAAGGCTATGAGCAGATGTGCCGTGTGCTAGCGCCAGGAGGAATGCTCTGCGTGATAGAGCTTTCCACGCCTCGCAACCGTGTGGTGCGGTGGTTCTACGACCTCTACACTTTGCACATAATCCCGTGGTTTGGTGCGTTGAAGTCGCACGACAAGAGCGCTTACCGCTACCTGCCTCAGAGCATCGCCGCCGTGCCCCAAGGCGATGACATGCTCGCCATAATGCGGCAAGCAGGCTTCAAAAACTGCAAAGTGAAACGCATGACCTTTGGCACCTGCTCAATCTACACTGGCATAAATGCACAATGCGTAATGCACAATGCACAATGCACAAATAATGAATAATGGACAATGTTTAATTCTTTAATCGTGAATGAATAAAAAATGAAAAAAGATAATGATAATATTATTGTAATGAAGAGCAAAACTTTTGCTTTGCGCTCGATAAAGCTTTATCGTTATATGATTGAAGAAGAGCACGAATATGTGTTGTCTAAACAGTTTTTGCGTTCTGCCACAAGCATAGGTGCAAATGTGAAAGAAGCTATTAGAGGTCAAAGTGATGCTGACTTTGGTATGAAGATGAATATTTCTTTAAAGGAAGCTAGCGAGACAGAGTATTGGCTTGAATTAATGCAAGAAAGTGAGTATATCCCTTTTGACGAAGGCGAAGAAATGCTTGCCGACTGTCGTGAGTTAATAAGAATTCTCATGGCAATAGTAAAAACCACCTTTGAGAATAACAAACAAAAATAATTAACCATTCATTTTGCATTTCGCATTCGAGATTGTGCATTGTGCATTATGAATTATGCATTTTAGAAAAAATGGCAAAGATTAAGACAATTGGCGTGTTGACTTCGGGAGGGGATTCTCCTGGCATGAATGCCGCTATCAGGGCGGTGACACGCGCTGCAATTTACAACAAATTTAACGTGAAAGGCATCTATCGTGGTTATCGCGGTCTAGTTGAGGATGAGATTGTCGATTTCCATGCCGAGGATGTGTCGAATATCATTCATCGTGGCGGAACTATCCTGCGCACCGCACGGTGCAAGGAGTTTATGACCCCCGAAGGTCGCCAGAAGGCTTACGATAACATGCGCAAGCATGGCATTGACGCGTTGATAGTGATTGGTGGCGATGGCACTCTCACAGGAGCTAAGCAGTTTGCCAGTGAGTTTGACGTGCCCATCGTGGGCATTCCAGGTACCATCGACAACGACCTTTACGGCACCGACCACACCATCGGTTATGACACAGCTCTCAACACCATCATGTGGTGCGTGGATCGCATACGCGACACCGCCAACAGCCACGAACGCTTGTTCTTCATCGAGGTGATGGGTCGTGAAGCCAGCTTCCTCGCACTTTATGGCGCCATTGCCGGTGGAGCCGAGGCTGCCATTATCCCCGAACTTGCTATAGAGGGGGACCAGCTTGCGAAACTCATCGAGCACGGATTCCGCACCACCAAGAAGTCGTCGATAGTGCTTGTTGCCGAGAACCCTGTCACTGGCGGAGCGATGCAGCTTGCTGAACGCGTGCGAAAAGAGTTTCCTCAGTATGACGTGCGTGTGACTATTCTTGGTCACTTGCAGCGTGGTGGTTCACCCACAGCACAAGACCGCATTCTCGCATCGTGTATGGGTGCTGCTGCCGTCAACGCTCTTGTCGAAGGTCAGCGCAACGTGATGATTGGCGACGATGACGAAAAAATGGTTTATGTGCCTTTCAGTAAAGCCATCAAATACGAGAAGTCTATCGACCGCGAATTGCTTGACACAATATCGCGTCTCTCGAAATAAGTTAGAGAATCTAGTTGCTGCGCAACGATAAGGTGTGCTTCGCACGATTAGGTGTTGCTGCTGCGCAACGATTAGGGATTAGATGTCTCGATTCACATTTTTCAAAAAAAGTTACCTTAGGGTAATTTACCTTTGGGTAACTTTTAGTATATTTGCAAACTACATTCTTTAAAAACTAATATATGCAGGGAAAAAAGGGCTTTTGGGCAAGGGCGGTGGACCTTTATGTTGATGGCTTCCGCTCGATGACGGTGGGCAAGACTTTGTGGCTCATCATTGCCATCAAGCTCTTTATTTTCTTTGTAATCATCAAGATACTGTTCTTCCCCAACTTCCTCTCCTCTAAAAGCGACACCGATGAAGGCAAAGCGCAATACGTGCGAGAGCAGCTCGTGGAGCGGGGATCGTGACTCGGGGATCGTGAATCAAGGAACGGACGAGACAGGTCTCGTCCCTACTAAAAACTAAGAACTATAAACTATTAACTAATAACTATCATGTAATAACTATCATGGGTGATTTATTAATGACAGTTGTCGATTGGTCGAGGGCGCAATTTGCGCTGACAGCCTGTTACCACTGGCTGTTCGTGCCGTTGACCTTAGGACTGGGAGTAATAATCGGTGTGATGGAGACCATCTATTATCGCACTCGCGACGAGAAATGGCTCGCCACCACCAAGTTTTGGATGACCGTCTTTGGCGTGAACTTCGCTATTGGCGTGGCAACGGGCATAATCCTCGAGTTTGAGTTTGGCACTAACTGGTCAAACTATAGCTGGTTTGTGGGCGACATCTTCGGCGCTCCGCTGGCAATCGAGGGTATTCTCGCCTTCTTCATGGAATCGACGTTCATCGCCGTGATGTTCTTCGGTTGGAAGAAGGTGTCGCCCAAGTTCCACCTTGCAGCAACATGGCTGACGGCCTTAGGAGCCAGCATTTCGGCGTTGTGGATTCTTGTCGCAAACTCTTGGATGCAATATCCCGCTGGCTGTACCTTCAACCCCGAGACCATGCGCAACGAGATGACCAACTTCTGGGAAGTGGCGTTCTCACCAATGGCTATGGCAAAGGTGTTCCACACCGTGACTAGCGCTTGGGCACTCAGTGGAGCCTTTGTGGTGGGCGTGTGCGGATGGCTGCTCCTGAAAAAGCGCAACCGCGACCATGTGATGCGTAGCCTCAAGGTTGGTGGCTGGGTAGGACTCATTGGCATAGTCCTCACCAGCATCAGCGGCGACACCTCGGCAGTTCAGGTCGCCAAGCATCAGCCCATGAAACTCGCCGCTATGGAGGGTCTCTACAAGGGCGAGCAAGGTCAGGCGATTGTGGCGTTTGGCATTCTCAACCCATCGAAGGAGATTGGCGACAGCATCGACCCCTATCTCTTTGACATCTCCATTCCTCACGGCCTCGCCTTCCTTGCCACTCACGATTTCAACGCCTTTGTTCCTGGCATCGAGGATATTATCGACGGAAAGTCGATGGATGCCGATGGTAAAGAGATTGACACCAAGTCTTATGCCGACCGCATAGAGCAAGGAAAGAAGGCGAAAGACGCGCTCGGAGTATATCAGGAGGCGCAAAAAATCGGCGACAGCATCACCATGCAGGGGCTGGCAAAAGATATAGATGAGAACTTCAAGTATCTGGGATATGCCTATCTCGACAAGCCCGAGGAAGCGGTGCCCAACGTGCCCTTGACGTTCTACACCTTCCACCTGATGGTGACCATTGGCGGTTATCTGGTGCTGTTCTTTATAGTGGTATTGCTGCTTATCTACAAGCCTAAGTGGATTCCCTGGAAGGAGAAACTGGCAAAACCCGCTTATTGGCTCGCCATTCTCACCATTCCGCTCACTTACTTGTGCTCGATGTGCGGTTGGATAGTCGCCGAAGTGGGCCGCCAGCCATGGACTATTCAAGACCTGATGCCCAACAAGGTTGCCATCAGCGACCTCTCGGCTGGGTATGTGCAGACCACCTTCTGGATCTTTGCTGTGGTGTTCACGGCACTGCTCATAGCCGACATCAGCATCATCTGCAAGCAGATTTCCAAGAAATCGAAGACCGACCTTAATGTAGTAGAAACAAAATAAAAAGAGGAGGACACAACTATGACACACGAAATGTTACAAAACTACTGGTGGCTGATAATGTCGGTGCTTGGCGCACTGCTGGTGTTCCTGCTCTTTGTGCAGGGCGGCCAATCGATGCTCATCACTACCAAGAAAGAGAAACGCCCATTGCTCATCAACTCGCTTGGGCGCAAATGGGAACTCACCTTCACCACTCTTGTGACCTTTGGCGGAGCGTTCTTCGCCTCGTTCCCGCTGTTCTACAGCACCAGCTTTGGCGGTGCCTACTGGCTGTGGATTCTCATCCTTTTCAGCTTTGTTGTTCAGGCTGTTGCCTATGAGTACCGCACCAAGCACGGCAACGTGTATGGTACAAAGTTCTATGACACCTTATTATTAATAAATGGCTTTGCCGGTCCTGTGCTGCTCGGCGTGGCAGTGGCAGGAATGTTCTTTGGTGCCGATTTCACCGTTGAGAAGACCAATATCCTCGACGCTCAGGCCGCCACAATCTCGAAATGGGGTCCACATCATGGCCTCGAGGCGATAGCCTGCTGGAAGAACCTGCTCTTTGGCTTTATGGTGTTCTATCTGGCTCGCACACTGGCATCGCTCTACTTCATCAACAACATCAACGACGACGAGGTGCAGCGCAACCAGCACAAGCGCCTGTTTATCAACTCTACAATCTTTGTGGTGCTCTTCCTGGCTGTGGTGGCAGTGATTCTCACCTCGCAAGGAGTGGAGGTTGACGATGCTGGAAATGCCATTTGGGTGCCAAACAAGTATCTCACCAACTATGTGCAGATGTGGTGGGCGCTTGGCGCTTTGCTCTTTGGCGTGGCGATGGTGCTCAACGGCATCATCAAATCGCTGCTCAAGAAGACCTACAAGAAAGGCATCTGGTGGGCTGGCATCGGCGTGGTGCTTGTGGTGATGAGTCTGTTCTGGGTAGTGGGCTACAACCACACTGCCTATTATCCCTCGTTGCAAGACGTGCAGCACTCTCTCACGCTTGCCAATAGCTCATCCTCGGAGTTCACGCTCACAGCCATGAGCTATGTGTCGCTGCTTGTGCCATTTGTCCTTGCCTACATCGTGTGGGTATGGCGCAAAATGGACTACACCAAACTCACCGACGAGGAAATCAAGCAAGCAGGAGACGACGAGATTTATTAATTCGTTTATCGTTTATGGTTTATCGTTTATCGAATACCGTGGTGGGATTTGATGCACTACAACCACTATAAACAGAGCATTTGATAAACTAATAACTAATAACTAAAAACTAATAACTAACATCTTATGAAACGATATATATTGATATTGCTTGCACTTGTGGTGTGCGTGGCAGGATTTAATGCCGACGCCAAGAAGAAACGCCGCACCTACAAGCGTGCAACAAAGAAGACTATCGTGCAGCCCGAACCAAAGGGATTTGAGTCGTTAGAGGGTGACTATGATGGCGTTATGGAGTATGATAATGCCAAGTACCCACCCGAATATCCTGGCGGAAATGAAGGACTTATGAAGTTTCTCTCCGAGAATATCAAGTACCCTAAAAGTGCCGAGAAGAACGGCGTTCAGGGAACTGTGGTGTTGCAGTTTGTTGTGGAGAAATCGGGTGCCATAAGCAACGTGAAAGTAGTAAAGAGCGTTGATAAAGCCCTCGACAACGAGGCTGTGCGTGTGGTGAAGCGGATGAAACACTTTATCCCAGGCTATGACCAAGACCATGCCGCAGTGCGAGTACTATACACCCTCCCAGTGAAATTCATACTTGAATAACCGATCTCGGTTAAAGAGATTAGTTGGTGCTACGCAACGATTAGTAATTAGGGAACACTACGCGTGGGGGGATTAAGGACAATTCCCCCACGCTACTTTTTTGCGCTCTTTTGGTAATTAAGGTCGTTTAAAACAAAATTATGTTCTTGTGAAGGCTTATGTTCTTCTGTCTAATTTCTGTGTGGGGGTGAATTAAAGCGTAGCCCAATTATGCATTCTGCATTTTAATAAATCATCTCATCAGCTCTCCAATCGAGGTGGTGAGGTTTACCATGAATGTGGTGGCGCCTGTGTGGGGTTGTGCAAAGGCAACTCCGAAGCCGAAGGCTTTGACTTTCATGCCTCCGCCAATGGAGAATCCCGACAGGAAGTTGCGCTTGTAGGTGCTCATGTCGGTGCGTGTCTTGTAGTTGTAGCCCGCGGCGATGTAGATGTTGCTCGATGGCAGGTATTCGATGCCGAAAACAAGGTGGCGGAAGAGATTGCTGGCAAACTTGTCTCTCTCAACCAAATCGCTCGATGTGTTGTTCTTGTCGGCAGGCTCGTAGTAGGGGAGCTTCCATTTTGTGAGGTTATAGGCTGTGACCGAGAGTCGGAACGGTGTTGAGCCTAGCCCCTTGCTGAAACCCAGTTGGATGTCCCACGGCAGCTTGTCGCGCGTGTCGTTGAATTTCTTGACCTGACCTCCCAGGTTCTTTAACACGAGCGAGAGAGAGAGGTCTTTGTCGGGGTTGTAGTAGTTGACACCTAAATCTACGGCGATGGCACCAGCCGAGTAGGTCTCGTAACTGGAGTGGACATACTTGAGGTTGATACCACCACGCAGGCGGTCGCTGATGTCGTGAGAGTAGGTGAGTGTGAACGCCAAGTCGCTGGCGCTGAACTCGCCAAGGATAGCTCCGCTGGCATCGGTGGAATTCATCTTGCCATAGCCAAAATACTGAATTGCAGCTCCCGCCGCTCCATGCGCGCCCACTCCCTGACCATAGCGTGCCCCCATGAAGTTGGTGCCGCCAATATAACGCATATAGTTCAGTCCCACCTGGTGATCAAACTCCTTGCCCAGAAGCGCGGGGTTCTGCTCGACGAGGTTGATGTCGTCGTCGATGATAGTAATGTTATGCCCACCCAGGGCGTAAACATGCGACGATACAGGCACATTCAAGAACTGGTAGGCCGTGGTGCCGTCTTGGGCGTTAGCTGCGAAAACTCCAACAGCCAAGAGCAGTAACGAGATTATATTTTTGGTCTTAAATATCATTGTCATTATTTAATAACGAGAAAAATGCGATTATAGTATTAATGAGATTCCTATAAATTTATATTTGATGCTATAGTTGTGCCAATTAATTCTTTAATTTTCCTTACATTAGCGAAGAAAAAAGCATCTTTTTGTAAAAAAACCAAAAACCTTATTAATCATTACCAAAATGAACGCCCGTAGTTGTTGTTTTTTATAAAATCACTACTATATTTGCATGGAAAAAGTGAAATTACACCCAAAAAAGGGTTACTACACACTAATTGACACCCGCTTAAACTAACTGAAAATGCTGTTATGAAGCTCTCACGTTTATCATTATCATTGCTGCTTGTTGCCCTGAGTGCGTTGATGTTTGATGCCTCGGCCCAGCACATGCGTAATGTCACTGCCTGCAACCCATTGTCACCAAACAAGAGCGGTTACACGTTGGTATATGATTACGAGAGCGTTGACGTGCGTCCACAGTTCCCCGGTGGCGAGCGCAGCATGATAAACTTCATCAACGAGACTCGCGAGTATCCTTACGACGCTTACCACAACCATATACAAGGACGCGTGTTGTGCAGCTTTGTTGTGGGAACTGATGGCAAGCTGTTTGACATTCAGGTGATTCAAGGTTCGGGCGATGACAGCCTCGACCGTGAGGCGATGCGCGTCATCAGCAAAATGCCAAAGTGGGCAGCTGGCATGGTGAGCAACTCCAAAGTCAATGTGCGCTGTATCATCCCAATAGCCTTCAGGCTGTAAGGACGACAAGTGAACTTGAAGTTTAGAAATTAGTGTTTAGAGAGAAAAGCAGCCCTCAAGCAGCGGCTGCTGTTTTTTTTGTCTTCAAGCGTGGGGCGGGGTAGAGCTCGAGGTAATATTTGTATCCCATCGCGAGGAGCAGTGTGAGCAGGAAGTAGAGTGTAATCCAAAAGTAGAACTGCGGGCAGAGTCCTATCCTTTGTCCTCCCCATATCACTTCCATATAGATTGGGAGTCGGACAAGGGGATGCACAACAAAGATGCACGACGACAAAGCGCCAGTCCACACCAGTGGCTTGAGCGAAAAGTTGAGGCGGTTCTGGATGGTTGTGTCTCTGGCTTCAAAGAGTTTGACGAAGCTCACGCTGCCGGCAATCACTATCAATTGCCCCCATAGCCATGCGTAGAAGTTAAGGTTGGCGAGCATTAGCACAGGCATCCCAGCAATGGCAATTGTTGCCAGCAGCCATTTCGGGAGCCGTGGGAATCCATATCTCGCCATCAGTACTCCAATGGCAAACGGCAGCATGGCGACGACGGCATTGTAGCGCAGGTATCGGAGGAACACTGCGTGATTTGTCAGCGGCACCTGCATGAGCCATGCTATAAGAACTAGCGCCAACGGTATAAACCATCCGAGCCATTTCCAGCACTTTTTTTTGATTTTGCCAGTGGGATAAACGATGAGGCGATAAATCACATACACCTCCAACATCAGTCCAAAGAACCAGTAGGGGCCAGGCATGATGTTCAGCTCGGGTTTTTTCAGCACATTGATGATCAATAAGAGTTGGGCGACTAGGTATTTTAGCCAATCTTCCTTATAGAAAGCATTATACACCGCGTGAGCAAAAAGCCCAATTATCAGTCCTAGCAGCATGAGTCTGAAGAGCTTTTTCCACTGATATATTATGAACTGTGTGGCTGTGCTTTTTTCGCTCTTTGCTCCCTCATATTTCCTTACCAGTCCAAAACCGCTTAGAAACAAAAAGATGGGTACTCCATAATGCCCAAAGAAAGAGAAGAACTGAACAGGAAAATACATGTCAATGCTACCGCAAAGGTAGTCCCACATCCTTTGGCTGAAAGAGAGGTTGAAATTATACTCATTCTCAAGAATGACAACCTTGGGATTTAGCCAGTGGCAGAAATTGTGCAGGACGATGCCTATAATGGCAATACCTCGCAAGGCATCGCATTGCGTTTTGCTTAACAGGTCATTTCCTTTTAAGATGGTCATATATGAGGGTGTTCTGAGGTGATGTTTATTCACCAAACAACCGTCGCGCAAGTGCCGTTATTTTGCTGATTACGCGACGGTTGTTATGTGATGTCAAGTGATTTGTCAAGATTTTTTCTTCTTCAAATTCAAGTTTAAATTCTTGAGGCTTAATTTCTTCTTTTTAGGAGTGTTGCCATAGCCATAACCATAGCCATATCCATAGGTTCCATAGCCATAGCCGTATCCGTATCCATAACCATATCCTCCATAGCCATAGTTCTTCTTGTCAATCTTGATGTCGTTGATGAGGATAGATAGGTTCTTGAGTTTCTTTTCGTCGCTGGCTTTCTCAAGGTCGAGCAAGAACTTCTTGTCGATAAAGCCGTCACGTATCACATAAACGGTGAAATCAACATAGCGGTTGATAAGCGTGGCGTCGGCGATAAGTCCAAATGGCACTGTATCAAGGATGATGTAGTCATATCTCGAACGCAGAGCGGTGATAAGCTCCTCAAGATGCTTGTTCATAAGCAGACTGGTGGGGTTAGGCGGAATTGCTCCCAGTGGCACGATGTCGAGGTTCTCGTGGATGCTTCCCTTGACAATAATGTCATCGACGTTAGTAGTCTTTCCTGAGAGGAATGAGCTCACGCCAATGTTGGTCTCGGCATTAGCATATTCAGAGAATCGTCCCTTGCGTAAGTCGAGATCAACCACAGCAACCTTCTTGTTTACGTAGGCGTAGGTTAGAGCGAGGTTCAGCGCGATAAAGCTCTTTCCCTCACCCGGTCGGGTAGAAGTGAACTGCATAACCGTTCCTACACCGTCTTTGCTTTCGGCAATAAAGTCGAGATTTGCTCTAACAATTCTCAGCGCCTCCGAAACTCTGTCCACAGAGTCCTCTGTAATGACAATCTCTTCATTTTTTTGATTGTTGGGCTTGCTAGGAATCTCTCCCACGATAGGAATCTTGCAATTCTCTTCTACATCGTGGCGAGAGTGAATCTTGGTGTCAAGCGAGAGAATCCAGTAAATCAGATAAAGGATTGCGGCAGGAATGAGCAATCCAATGAGAAGACCAATGGCAAGGAAACGACTGGTGTTTGGAGAGATGGGCGCGCTGCTGCCCGAAGCGCGCTCAATGACCTTAGCGTTGGGCTCGGTGATAGCAATTTGCAAGGCATTTTCCTCGCGCTTATTGAGCAGGTAGAGGAAGAGTTGTTCCTTCACATTCTGCTGACGAGTGACCTCAATGATCGACTTCTCATGCTCAGGCATTACTAGTCGTCCAGCTTGAGCTGTCGAGGCTTGAGCTTGGGCTTGTGAGGTTTTGGCACTGAGTTTGTTAATGTATTTGCTGATGGAATTTTGAATGTTTTCCCTCTGAGCGCTCATTTCACTTTGCAATTGGGCAATCACGGGGTTTTCGCCAGTAGCTGTGGCTGCAATCTTCTGATATTTGAGCATGTTGTCGTTATAAGCCTTGATTTGACTCTCAATAACAGCATCGGCAATGCCAATATTGCTTGGCAACAGAGATTTGTCATCAGCACCATTAATATATCCTTGCATGCTTGTTGCTAGGCTAAGTTGCAGGCTAGCATCGGAGGCGTTCTCTTGGAACCTCATACCCGATGAAGCGTCGGCATACATTGACGCGTTGGCGCTTGCCGACTTTAGTTGTGCGATTCGGCTGTCCACGCCACTAAGGTCTTGGGATATGGCTGCGATGCGCTCTGCAATAAAGTCCTCGGTGTTGCGTGCCACGCGGTTCTTATCCTCTATGCCATCTTGGTTATAAGCCACGATAAGAGCGTTAAGAATGTCAATGCCAAGCTCGTGATTGTCTGTGGTGAGCGAGAGTTTAAGCACGTCACTCATCTTATCAGCCATACTCACCTTCAAAGAACCTATGTATTTTTTGGCAGCACTGTTGATGGTATAAACCTTGGCAATCACCGTATAGCCCACATACTGTTTGTTGAATAATCTTGTCTTTGTGACAGCAATTGGGCCATAAGGTGTTGCTACGGTGTTGCCAAATTCTGCCTCTTTCCAGTTCTTGCTGCCATTGATGGCAAACTCAAATTTCGTCTCGCTCTTTGGGGCAATAGATATTGAATAATTAGTCGTTGCTTCGCGCATCGGTGTGATTTGCACTGGTGAGTGCTTATAGGTGTTTATCTCACGCAGATACACTTTACCGTAATACTGAATGTTGAGGCCAAGATGCTCCACGACAGTTTCCATGAGTTTAGTGGATTTAAGTTTATGGGTCTCATTGGCTATGTCGGTGGTTCCCACATTCAATCCCAGATCTCCAAACACCTGCGCCTGACTACCAGCCTGCTTACTTGTTGCAGTGGTTAGTAGGATAGTGGCATTGGAACTGTATAGCTTAGGTTCCGACTTGCTCTTGAGCAAGGCCAAACAGGTGCAGATTATCGCTGATATTACAAACCAATACCAGTTGTGCAGGCAGGCGTTGAAGAACGCTTTGATGGGTATTGACGTATTGAAACTTTTTTTCTTCTCGCTATTACTAGGCGATGATTCTTGAATTATCTCTTGCATATCCCAGATATTATATTGTTTCGTTCGTAATTCTATTTTAAACGTGCAAAGTTAAGTATATTTTTCCTATCCACAATAATAATTAAGGTGGAAAATTGCAAATTTCGATGAAAAGAGCTCTTGCTTGTTGCTACTTTGAAAAAAAATGACGATATTTGCACTTTACTTTAAACTTTGAAAATATTTAAACATAAAAATACCATAACAATGAAGAAATTATTTTTTGCTTTATTTTGTGCACTGACATGCTTGGTAGCAAATGCAGTGCCTGCAATTCCTACTCCACAGAAAGTGACTCAACCCAACGGCGAGGAACTTGACGTGAGAATCAAGGGTGATGAGTTCTTTCACTATTTGACTACCGTTGATGGCTATACAATCATCAAGAACGAGCAAGGTTTTTATACCTATGGCACTCTTGTCAATGATGAGGTCGTAGCCTCTACAATCGTTGCTCGTGACGCCGACCTGCGCTCAGTTAGCGACAATGCATGGCTGCTATCCACTGGCAAGAACCTGCGCTCAGAGCGTCAGGTGGCTCAAAGTATCCGTGCTCGTGCGCAACGCGACGCGTTGCCCCATCTCAACAGTATCAATTACAACAATTTCCACGGTTTGGTGATACTTGTTGAGTTTAAAGACTCGCATTTCACACGTAGCGATGTTCTGGATTTCTACAGCAACATGATTAACCAAGAGAACTACAGTGGCTATACCAACGAGGATGGTACTCCCAACCAATACGGTGCCTGCACTGGTAGTGTGCGTGACTATTTTAACGACAATAGTAACGGCATCTTCGTGCCTCAGTTTGATGTGGTGGGTCCTTTTGAGGTGAACTATAATGTTGATCAAGGCAATCAATATGCTTATAACATTTTTTTAAACGCAGTTCAGAAAGCCAACCCGACAGTAGATTTCAGCCAGTATGACCTTGACAATAACGGTGCTGTTGACCTTATATACTTTATCTATGCTGATACTCCATCTAGCAGTGACAGCAGTAGCCCTAATCACATTTGGCCACACCGTTCGAGTTTCTATACCTACACAAAATATGACGGCAAGTATATTCGTGACTATGCTTGCTCTGCCGAGTATATTTACGCCAAGAGCTATGGTATCTTTGATGGCATCGGTACCATCTGCCACGAGTTCAGCCATGTGCTAGGATTGCCCGACCTTTACGACACTGATGATAGTGACGATGGAACCAACGGCGAGGCACAGCACCCTGGAGAGTGGGATCTTATGGCTGGAGGAAACTATCAAAACAATGCCCGCACACCAGTGGCCTACAGCCTATATGACCGCTATTCCACCGGCTTTGCCAACTATCAGATTATTACTGCTGAAGGTGAATACACCCTTAATCCCACAAGTACTACCGGTGAAGGCTATATCTTAAAGACACCCACTAACAAAGAGGTGTTCCTTATTGACAATCGTCAGACTTCTACCAAGTGGGATGCCTACGCACCCGGTCATGGTATGACTATCGCTCGTATGGACTCAACTAACACTAGTGTGTGGACTGGCAATAAGCCTAACGGCAACGCCAACCGACTTTATTACGAGTTGCTGCGTGCTGGTGGTTCGTCCGCCCAGCAGTCGCCCACAGACCCGTTCCCCGGCACTCGTGGTGTGACAATGATAACAAACGAGACCCAGCCTAACCTAAAGGCTTGGGGCAACAAGCCCAATCAATATAACCTTTACAATATACATGAGGAAGGCGATGTGGTGAAGTTCTCGGTCAAGTTAGATGGTACTTTTGTTACTGCAGTCGAGGACTTTGAGCCTATGACTCCTAAAACGTCTAATAACGCAACTATAAGTGACGAAGGTTCATTAGCCACTTGGACTCTCGCCAAGTGTTTCCCCGCCTCGCCTGCCGACAATACACTCTGCAATGGCAACCTTGCGGTGGCTATGAAAAAGCCGAGCACTGCCACCATGACAAGCGATGTGGCTTACGATACTTATATGGTCTCCTTCGATTTCTATAACCCGACCAACATCAACACCAACCTTCAGCTTTACATGTCAACCGACCAGGGACAGACTTGGACCGTACAACCCAACGCTTTGAACAACACCACTGTGGTTGCAGCGCCAAATAAGAAAAGCACCATTTGCTTCCCCATCACAGTTCAGGTGCCTGCGCGCTACCGTGTGGCATGCACCGCAGGTTCTACTAGCTTGGCGGGCTATCTCGATGACTTCACTATCTATCACAACGGTGAGCTCAGCCCAATAGTTATAATCCCTGGCGACGTTAACGGCGATGGTGAGGTGACGGCTACCGATGTGACATTGCTTTACAACTACATGCTCAACAATAATGACGAGGGCATAGTTAATGGTGATGTTGACGGCGATGGCCAGATTACTGCTGCCGATGTGACATTCATTTACAACATCCTTCTGGGAAGTTAATAAATAAAAATATACTTATAGATCAGGTGCTCCTATAGAGGGTCGCCTGATTTTTTTCATTTTTTAGTGGGTAATTACTGAAATTTCCAACTAAAAGCATTAACTTTGCAAATTGCAGTAACGACCTTCTCAACACATTTATATTTGATGATATGATCGAGGCGGCTCTATATTTGATTCCTGTGCAGCTCAGCGATGTTGAGCTCGACACCGTGTTACCGCAGAGCAACGTTCAAATCGTTAAAGAGATTAAGCACTTTATCGTAGAGAACGTGCGCTCGGCTCGGCGGTTTCTAAAGAAGTGCGACCGGAGCATCGACATCGACACGCTCACCTTCTATGAGCTCAACCGACACACTAAGTCGGAGGATATCCCAGCGATGCTTATGCCACTTATGGGTGGCGAGCCAATGGGTGTAATCAGCGAAGCTGGATGCCCTGCCGTTGCCGACCCTGGAGCTGACGTGGTGGCGATAGCCCAAAGCCGTGGGCTAAAGGTTAAGCCACTGGTGGGGCCATCGAGCATACTCATGGGGCTTATGGGCTCGGGCTTCAATGGTCAGAGTTTCGCCTTCTTGGGATATCTGCCTATCGACTCGGCTCAACGCTCTCGAAAGCTTAAGGAGATGGAGCTGCGCATCATGCGCGAGGATCAGACGCAGATTTTCATCGAGACGCCTTATCGCAACAATGCTTTAGTCTGTGAGATTTGCAAGACTATGCCGCCACACATCAAGCTTTGCATCGCCACCGACATCACTGGATCTGGCGAGCGCATCATCACACGAGGTGTGAAGCAGTGGCTCAAACAACTGCCCGATCTCAATAAGGTGCCAACCATATTTCTGCTTTACAAGTAGGAGTGATTTGCACTAAATAAGGATTATGAATTGAGTGCCTGGTTGATGCTCTATTTCATGTCCTTTAAACCGAAAAATGAGTAAATATAATGATAAGTATCGCCAGCGGAGGCTTGGCGACAGCCGATGGATAGATAAAATTGCCATCGACGACAATGATTTTGACAATGATGACTCACAAGCTGAGCAACCCATTGTGTCACATGACAATGGCGATCAGTGGAGCGGTTTGCAGTTTGTGAGTTTCGGAAGCGGAAGCAGTGGAAACTGTGCGTTTCTGGGTACTGAGAACGGAGGTGTGCTTATTGACGCAGGTATTGACCCGCAGCATGTGTGTCGAGACCTCGCCGCCAATGGCATAGACATTAGAAAGGTGAAAGGTATTTTGCTCACGCATGACCATGCCGACCACATACGCTATGCCTACAAACTAGTGCGAGAGCACAGGCACTTGCGCATTTATTGCACTCCACGCCTGATGGGAGGTCTGCTGCGGCATCACAATATCTCGCGGCGCATCAAAGACTATCAGGTGAGCATCTTCAAGGAGATTCCGTTCTTTCTTGCGGGCATGAAATTTACTGCCTTTGAAACGTCGCACGACGCTATCGACAACATGGGATTCAGCATTGAGGTGGGTGACAACAAGTTTGTCATCGCAACCGATATGGGTATCATTACTGAGCGCGCTGCTCACTATATGAGCCAAGCCAATTTCCTGATGATTGAGAGCAACTACGATCGCAAGATGCTTGACAGCGGGCGATATCCTGAGTATCTCAAGGCGCGCGTGAGGGGCAATTTGGGGCACCTCGACAACTCGGTTGCGGCACAATATGTGGCTGCCAACTACCACGAGGGATTGAAATGGGTGTTCTTGTGTCACTTGAGCAACGACAACAACACTCCCGAAAAGGCTCTTGGCGAGATGACCGCAGCTCTCGAGGCACGGGGTGTGAGCGTGGGTGACGGCAGCAACTCGCCCGACTCGCGCTGCAAGGCAATTCAGGTCTATGCCCTACCTCGCTACGACACCAGCCTGTGGTTTGTATTGTGAGTTTGGAGAACGATGGAACGTTATTGGACACAATTAAACTTTGCAACATTTAATTAGTCAATATTCTATAAACCATTTTTTTCATTACAAAAAACGTTTTTTACTATGAAGAAGTTTTTATTTATTGCTGCTATCGTAGCATTGATTATGGGCACTGCTGTTGATGCCAGTGCTAAGGTAAAGAAGGGTAAGGGCAAAAAAGTTAAAGCTCAAACCACTAAGACTGTCAAAAGCAACAACCAGAACATGAAGGTTGACCAGGGCATGTACACCGCCGAGGATGCTTATCGTCTGGATAACGGTGACGTTTCGGATCTCGAGATGGCTTTCCTCCAGAACTTCTACGGACAGTATGTCTTCAACGGAAATATCTATAACGAGGCTCATTTCCCTTATGTTAAGACCAAATTCACCCCTGCCGCACTTTCTCAGCTGGCTGATGATGAGGGTTACAATTGGTCGATGATTACTGGCCGCACCGATGACTCTGAAGGTGTTACACCACAGAATTTCAATATCAAGCGTTGTGGTGAGAAATGCTTTGAGGTGAGCGACTCTAAAGGTTTTAAGTGCTACATCAAGGTGGAAGGTGCCGATGGCGCTTACAAAATCACCCAAGTGAGCAGCTCGCCTGTAGGCATGTAATTCTTTTCCCATAACCCATTACTGTCATGAGAAAACCAGGGGCAACGCCAACTAGCGTTGCCCCTGAATTATATCATGTGAATAAGCGTTCCCTAGAGTCTAAACCCCTTAATCATGACTTTGAAAAAGACAAGGAAGCCTATCATGAGCACGGCATAGACACCCAGCAAGATATAGTCTATTTGTTGAGCTTCTGCCATGAGTTGTTTGTAGCTGTTAGGGTCGCTGATTTTCTCCATTGGCATGATAGCAAGCAATGTGATGACAATACCCATAATTCCTGCTATAAATGGCATGATGAAATTAGAACTTGATGTGATTAGTATCATGTTTAGCAGGCCAAAAATGAAGGAAAGGACAAAGAACCCCAAAGCAAGGAAGCCGTATTTCTCATTCTTGATAATGCGCAGGATTATTATGACACAAATTCCTATTGTGGCTAGTGAGCTGAACAGCATGAATAGTCCAGCCATTGTACCCTTGCGAATGTCAAAGAGGTCGAAAGAATCAATGAAATTAATCAAGGCTGCAATAGCGGTATATCCCAAAACAAGGAAAAGAATCAGCTTGAAAATGCCTTGTGTGTCCATATTGCCAAATGGGTTCTGAGCAGGTTGACCTGGCTGCTGATAAGGCTGTTGGTAAGGTTGCTGATAGGGTTGTTGAGCAGGTTGCTGATAGGGTTGTTGAGCAGGCTGCTGATAGGGTTGTTGAGCAGGCTGTTGATAGGGCTGAGAGTACTGGGGTTGCGCTGGTGCGGCAGGAGGAACGGGTGCTGCTGGAGGTACTGGGGCGGCAGGCGGTGCGGGAGCTAGATATTGCGCAAGCTCAGGCACTTGGCTCGCTGGTTGCCAATTAGCCATGCCTTCGCACCACACCAGTGAGTTTGGTCCTAACCCGTGTTGCGCCAACTGGTCGGCTGGCATAGGGCCCACATTCTGATTGTTCTGGATAATGAAAAACTGTTTCATAGTAGCAATTATTAGTGGATTAATTAAAAATTATTCTTTTTCATCTTACAAAACTACACATTAATATTTAAATGACAAAATTTTATGTGATTTTTTTGAAAAATGCACAAATATGGAGAATCTAGAGTTACTAGAAAAACTAAAAACAAAAAATTAGCTACTAATTCCTATTCCAAACAGGGCGAAGTCGTAGATGATGGGGTCGTTGGGGCGCAGTTGGCTGAGCTGTCTTGTGATTTCAAGCACCGTTTTTTTGTCGTTGGCACGGCGTGTGGTCATGCCCAGTTCTCGCGCGGTGTTGCCCACATGCACATCTAGTGGGATAAAAAGCTGCGACGGCTTGATGGCGTTCCACACGCCTAGATCGACGATGCCGTCGTCACGCACGAGCCACCTCAATGCCATGTTGATGCGCTTAAGGGCCGTGTTGTAAAGGTTTGTGGGTAGGCAGCGCGAGTCGCTGGTGCCGCCGTTGGCTGCTGCCAGTTCGTGCTGCATCAGAGAGACAAGTCGCCAAGCAGGCTCCTCACTCTCGCCCACGTGGTGAGTGGCGGCAAATTCATTGAGTGAACTATGGTGCTGGTAGATGCGATATAGTCCCCGCAGCATGTACTTGAAATTGCGTGCGAAGAATGTGCGGTGGATGTTCAGTTCATCAGGTAGAGACTCATAACCTTGATTCTTAACGAAATGTGCAGGCTCATTGCCCATTATGGTGAGCATCTTCTCGCAATTGTTGCATATCATTTTGCGGTTGCCCCATGCTATGGTAGCTGAAAGCAGCGCCGTGATTTCGATGTCGGGCAACGACGAGAATCGCCTCGGAAACTGCACCGGGTCATTAGCGATAAATTCGGTGGTATTGATCCTCGCCGCCTCACGGTCGAGCAATTCCTTCAGTTGTTCGTAGTTCATAGTTCGCAGTTTAAGTTGAACGGCTAAAAAATAGAACTTAAAATTTCACGCTTAATCTTAGTATAAAACCAGTTTTGTGTCGTTGATGATTAGGTCGTTATAATAGTCTGTAAAATAGGGGGTTAGGTCTTCGTTGCTCACTTTTACCTCATATTGCTTAGAGTCTTGTTCCACATAGAAAATTACGTGTTTCTCACCGAGCACAAACTCTTTGGGTATGCTCTCCACTTCATGCATGTCGATGTTTTGCTTTATCATTTTGTTTTCGATGCTCTGGTTTATCAGGGCTAAGACATCTCTAGTCGATGAGGTGTCAAAAATTTGGTCGATGGTGATGATTTTTCCGTGTGTGCGGTCGTAGTGAATAATGCTGAATGTGCGCGACTCTTGGCCGCCGTCGAGGGTCTCGGTCACTACCATAATCTCCAGACGGAAGTGTGTGCCAAAATGTGGCTGCACGGAGTAGCGCCGCGTGGTGTGGCTGGCGCTGCGGCTGGCACTGAAGTCCTTGTTGATGCGAGTAAAGTGTGTGGTGGGTTTTACAAATTTCGGGTGATTGGTTAGGTCTGCCATCATCTGCTTGACGCTGGGGTATGTTTTGCCTGTGAGCTTGGTCATCAAAGCATTCTGCAATTCCATGAACTGATTGCTACCGTTGATTTTCTTGGGCCATTGTAGGTTAATAATCACCGTTGACGACATGCGTTTCATCTCCCCGCCGTCTTCCACCTTGTCGGTAGAGATGAAGTTCACGCTGTCTCCTATTGTCTCAAACTCGTCGAGCGAGGCCTTATCGGGCAGTACATCGGCTTGGGTGTGAGTGCCTTTGTTGATGTTGTCGTAGGTGGTGTCGAGAGGACTCTTTCCCTCGCGATTAGGTGCAGAGAGGTAGATTATTATCGCTGCCACATCGAGTAGCACCAACAGTCCAATGATTATAAATAGCGTGCGTTTGGTCATGTGTTTCGTTTATCGTTGTTCGTTTGTCATTAACCATTCTAGAGAATCTATCAAAAGAGGAAACATCTCTAATCACTTTCCTCTCTCCTTTTCCCTATTCCATCAATATGATCTTTTACTTGTGTCATGAGCCAGCGTGGGGTAGATGTGGCTCCACAGATGCCCACACTGTTGATGCCCTCGAGCCAACATGGGTCGATGTCGTTCTCGTTGCTGATAAGGTGGGAGTTGGGGTTGGCATCTACGCACTCGTTGAAGAGGTTGCGGCCGTTGCTCGACTTCTTTCCGCACACGAAGAGCACCAGCTCATGGCGGGCAGCGAAGGCACGGATTTGTGGGATGCGGTTCGCAACCGAGCGGCAGATGGTGTCGAAGCTCTTGAACTTCACGTCGCTGCCGGCGCGCTGTTCTATCTCCTTAACAAGGGCAAGAAATTCCTGTAACGATTTGGTGGTCTGCGAGTAGAGATATATGTCTCTGCCAAAGTCAATGCGGTCAATCTCATCGAGACTCTCGATGACAATCGCCGAGCCATCAGTTTGACCCACTAAGCCATTGACTTCGGCATGTCCGCGCTTGCCATAAATGACGATTTGCGGTGGAGTTTCATCTTTGGTCTCGTTGTAGCTCTTGCGGATGCGGCGTTGCAGCTGCAGCACCACGGGGCAGGTGGCGTCGATAATTTCGATATTATTGCGACGAGCAATCTCATAGGTCTCGGGCGGCTCGCCATGGGCTCGCAATAACACCTTCACGTCGTGCAGCTCCTTAAATTGCTCGTGGGTGATGGTCACGAGGCCTTTCTGCTTGAGGCGTTCCACCTCGTTACTATTGTGCACAATGTCACCAAGGCAGAACAAGTGTCCTGTCTTGTTGAGTTCCTCCTCGGCTTTGTGGATGGCTGTCGTCACTCCAAAGCAGAACCCAGAGCCATTGTCAATTTCGATGTCCATTTTTAAAAAAGTTCAATGTTTAGTGTCGAAGCTCCCCAAAAATCCTTTATCTCAAACTTTGAAGAAAGCATAAATCTCTTACCTCTAAACACTAACCTCTAACCTCTTGAAATTAACCTTTTACACGCTGCATAAACTGCTCATACAGCCATTTATCTTGCTGTTCGAGTGTTAGGTTGGAATTATCGAGGAGCAGGGCGTCTTCGGCTTGGCGCAGAGGGCTTTCCTTGCGGGTAGAGTCGAGCAGGTCGCGCTCTTGCACGTTGGCAAGCACGTCCTCAAAGGTTGTGGTGGTGTCGCCTTTGCTCTGAAGTTCTTTGAAGCGGCGTTCGGCGCGTACTTGTGCGCTGGCGGTAATGAACACTTTGAGCTCGGCGTCGGGGAACACCACGGTGCCTATGTCTCGGCCATCCATCACAATGCCTTTGTTCTTGCCCATAGCTTGTTGCTGGGCTACCATGGCGCGGCGCACGAAGCCTATTGCTGACACGAGGCTCACCTTGTTGCTCACCTCCATACCGCGTATCTCCTTCTCCACGTTCTTGCCGTTGAGGTAGGTGTCGCTCTTCCCTTCCTCGTTTACCTGGAAGGTGATTTCAATTTTAGGAATGTGGCGGCGCAGGCGGGGTTTGTTCACCTCCTCGCCCTTAATCATGTCGTGCTCCAGGCAGTAGAGCGTCACGGCGCGGTACATGGCGCCAGTGTCGATGTAGGCATAGCCCACGCGCTTTGCAAGAGCCTTTGCCATTGTGCTTTTACCACAAGACGAATGGCCGTCGATGGCTACAGTAATGCGTTTCTGTTTCATGATGTGTATATTTTGATAGTTGAGTAGTTTAATAGTAGAGTAGTTAATAGGTTGTCTTGTAAACAAGCGCAAAGATAAGAATTATTTTTTCATTTTCCACGCAATTCAAGACTGAAATTATCACAAGAACAAAAAACAATTTAGCAAACTCCTGTATTTCACATCATAAATGTGTTTTATGGTCTTATGAATATTTTAGTGCTTATGCCCTATTTATTTTGATAAATTCGTTGAAATTCGTTGAAAAAAGATGCTGTTTGGTTTAAAAATGTGGAATCTGTTGCTTAATGTCAATGTTTTTTATGTACTTTTGCGGTTTATTTTAAAAATAAATTAACCTCAAGAAGAATATATAACTAAATATTACGACAAGAAATGAAGAAAATTTTATTGTTTTTCATTGTCGCTATCTCGGCGACAGCGATAGCTTTAGGACAAGATGTCAGCAAGCTGTCGATTTCCACACAGATTTTCCTGGACAAACTGAACGGAACAATCCAAGTGGATCAAGAAAACCTCAGAAAAGCTAAAGCTGCTGGTTTGAAGCCAGTTGCAGGAACCTTTGAGGCTGCAGAGAAAGAGAGCCAGTTTGTGGCCGATCCTGTTGTTGTCAACGGTCAGAACTACATGTCGGCTTTCGTGCGTTTGGAAGACCCTGCAGCGATAGGTAAACTTGAGTCGCTGGGTGTTGAAATTCAAGAACAGTTCCTTGACGGCAAGCTCGTTACTGCCCTTATCCCTGTTGATAAGATTGAGGAAGTGGCAGCCATTGCCTCGGTAAAGAGTGTGAAAGCTGCTACCTTGATGCGGAAATCTACTAACACTGCTCGTCAGAAGACCAATGTGGATGATGTTCTCACCTACAGTGCCGATGCCCAGTCGGCAGGTCTGCCCAGCGCCTTCGACGGTAGCGGAGTGGTGCTAGGCGTGATAGACACTGGTATCGACTTCAACCACATTGCCTTTAAGGACAAAGATGGCAACAGCCGCATCAAGAAGGCGTATGTGTATAATGGTAGCTCGGCTCAAGAGTATTCATCTATCTCAAGCTCTACTCTTACTGATGACAAAAGCGAAGACCACGGCACTCACACCAGTTCTACCGCTGGTGGTTCAAGTGTGATTGTTAGTGGAAGCAATGTCACCGTCACCGACAATCACGCCAATGCCACGTACGGCGGCATGGCGCCTGGTGCCGACCTCTATCTTGCTGGCATCAATGGCTTGAACGACACTTATCTGTCGAACGCTCTCAGCAAAATTATTACTTACGCTGACCAGCAAGGCAAACCTCTTGTGGTAAGCAACAGCTGGGGATCACAGTTTGGTCCCCATGATGGCACTGGTGACATTGCCGACATTTATAATAGCTACTTTGGTGCCAGCCATCCTAATCGTGTGGTTCTTTTCGCTGCATCAAATGATGGCGGCAAGAGCAAGGACAACGAGGGTGGTGGTTATCACTTAACAGGTACCGCCTCAAGTTCAAGCCCGTTAAGATCTATCTTGCGTTCAGCATCCTATACCAACACTGATGCGGGATATTATTACTATGGTATAATAGCTAACGCTTGGGCACGCTCAACGAGTGTGAGCAATATGACTTGTAAAATATATGTTCTTAATGCAAACACTGGAGCAGTTTTAACAACGGTGACTGTTAATCCTACCACTAATGGTGCAAGTGTTTCTGGGCTGAGTTCTTATTTCAGTGGTTCGCTTTATGCCTACAAGAACTATGTAAGTTCTAACAAAACCCAGATAATGCTTTATACCTCTGGTCTTACATCACGTAGTACTTCTACTACGACACAGAATGGGAGTACCTACTATAAGAGTAATTACACTCTCGCTGTAGAGTTTGCGCCATCAAGTGGTAGCTCTGTGATTGATGTTTGGGGAGGTTCTTATGGTTACTTTACCAATTACCTCTCGACAAGTGGTTATACTTGGACGGCTGGTACCGATGATGGCTGCTACAGTGACGAGGCAACTATATCTAATGTGATTTCTATTGGTGCATACGCGACCAAAAATGGCGGCATGAACACCAGCTACACCATTGGTGACATTGCCGATTTCTCAAGTTGGGGCACAACTTCCACTAGCCTCACAGGACAGTACTACCCATGGATTACCGCTCCTGGAGCTCGCCTCATCGCCGGTGTGAACCATAATCATACTGCATCAGTTGATAACTATAGCTATTATGGCAGTAATTACAGTGGCGACTTGGTAGTAAATAGCTCTACCAACCCATATGCTTATATGGAAGGCACCTCAATGGCTACCCCGACCGCTGCAGGTATAGTTGCATTGTGGATGCAGGCTGCTAACACCGACGCTGGCAAGCAAAACTATCCCAATGGTCTTACTGTAAACGATGTTAAGACCATCATGGCTGAAACAGCCATCCATGACAATTATACTGACGGTGGCGCAAATGCTAGCCACTTTGGTAACGGCAAAATCGACGCTCTGGCTGGTATAGCTTATATCTGTCCTCAGAATGTTCCAGTTATTGCGGCCAATCCCACAAGTCTTGATTTTGGAGAGATAACGGCAGGGACTACTACAACAAAGACATTTACTGTTACAGGCCAGAACCTTGAGGGCAATATTTCATTATCCAAGAGTGGCAACAATTTTACGATTGATAAGACCTCAATCACTAAAAATAGCAATGGAACAGCAAGTGCTACTGTGACTGTCACATTTAGCCCTACTGCCAACACCAGTGCTACCTATAACGGCACAGTAACCTTGACAAGCACCAATGCCACAACCGTGACTGTTTCGCTCACTGGTAAGGGTAAATACAATGCTCCAGCGTTGACTGCTAGCCCAACAAGTTTGACATTCACAGGTAACACTGGAGAGACTTATACTAAAACAGTTACCATTACAGGAACCAACTTGCAGGGAAATGTTTCTGCATCAATAAGCGGTGGCAATGGTATGTACTCGGTGTCGCCAACGACCATAACTGCCAGTCAAGCCACACAAGGTTACACCGTAACTGTGACTTACAACCCAACAGCGGCAGGAACAACAACTGCTACTCTGAACTTTACTACTGTTGGCACTGGTGCCGGCACTGCTTCGGTAGCAATAACAGGTACATCGACGACTATAGTTCCTGTTATAACAGCCAATCCCACAAGCCTGTCATTTGAGGGCAAGATAGGTCAAACTTTAACCAAGACCATTAATGTCAAGGGTGCGAACCTAAAGGGTAACATTACAGCAACTCTCACTGGCGATAATGTGTTCTCAATAAACACAACAAATATTACCGTTAGTCAGGCCCAAAGCAATAATGGCTATAATATTACTGTGACCTATATCCCAACGGATTTGGGTTCCTATTCAGGTCAAATAAAATTGAGTAGCAGTGAAGCAAGCTCGGTAAATATTCCAATTACTGGTGCTGTTCTCGCTCCAGAACTCATTGCCGACCCAACCACGCTGAGACTAGAGTCGAAAGTGGGCGGCACTGCAACTGCAAGTTTTATAGTTGCGGGCGAGAATCTGATATCCCCAATCACGGCGACGCTTGCCGATGCTAATGGAGTGTTTACCATTAATCCAACAAACATCACAATAGAGCAAGCTGAGGGTGATAATGGTTATACCGTGAACGTTACCTTTGCACCGCAAGCGACAGGTGAATACACAGGCAGTGTGACACTGTCGAGCAATAAGGCCGAAAGTGTTGTGGTAAACCTCAGTGGACATGTTATGCCTCCATCAATTACTGCTACCCCCAGCGAGCTTACCATACAAACGGGAATTGGTCGTTCGGCAACTGCTACATTCACAGTTAAAGGCCAATACCTAGCAACTGGTATTACTGCAACATTTGGCGAAAATGAGGATAATGCATTCTCAATTGACCACAACAGCATTACCATTGAAGAAGCCGAAGCAGCCGATGGCTATGTGGTAACAGTTACTTTCACTCCACCTGCAAAGGACAGCTACATTGGTGAAATAAATCTTACTAGTGGAGAGGCAGCTACCTCAGTAATTGTTTATGGTGAAGTGTTGAATCCAACATTGCTGGTTGAGCCAACACAATTGACAATCACTACTGGAGTCAATAAACCCAAGACCGCCACATTTACTGTTATGGGTCAGTATCTTGCTGGGCCTGTTACCGCTACACTGAGTGACGCCAACGGGGTGTTCTCTATTGACAACAACAACATTAGCATTGAGCAGGCCGAGAATGAAGATGGTTATACTGCTACTGTGACATTTACCCCAACGGTTTATTCTGAGAGTAATTACACTGGCACAATAACCCTATCAACCCCTTCAGGCGACTCTCAGACCGTATCACTCATTGGTAAGGTCAATGAACCAGAGATGGTAGTTGATCCTGAGTCTCTGATTTTCAGTACCGATATCAACACATCAACAACGAAAACTATTGATGTTCTTGGTGCCGACCTGGTTGGCAACGTTACTGTAACGCTCAACGACCCAAGCGGAGTGTTTACGATAAATCCTGAAACAATCACAGCAGAAGATGCCGAGGAGGGTGCAATGGTCAACGTCACTTTCCAAAGTGCAACTGATGGCATTTATACAGGCTCTGTCACATTTACGACCGAAGGTGTTGATCCTATTACTGTAACTCTCAGTGCTACAGCTAGTGATGGTGGAACAGCTAGTGATGATTACCTTAATGTAGCCAAATATGCCACTATCGATGAGGCGGGCATGGGCGATTACACTGGCACTTACTTATATAAATATACAGAATATGACAATGATGGTGTTGCATGGTTGACACTGCCTGCCTATGGTGCTCACTTAGCTGCCGCTGATCAAGGTTGGATTACTTCGGGGGTAACAGCTGTAACGACCACTTATGGCTCTTGGTCAGCAACCGATATATTCAAAGGCAATACTGAATATGGCACAAATGGAGCTACTTATTATGTGCGCAATGGTACTAGCTATACAACTCAAACCATGACATACTTTGTGACAAACTGCACACAAGTGAAAGTCTATGGATATAACGAGAGTGCTAGTGGTAATAGAACTTATCCAGCCTATTTGTATATTTACGAGTGCACCAAGAATGCCGATGGAACAATCACCGCAGCAAATGCAACCACCGACCAGGAATCATTCTCAACAAAGAGCAGCAATTTCACTCTTACTTCGATAGCTCTTG
The DNA here is from genome assembly GCA_017618355.1 of Muribaculaceae bacterium. Lineage (GTDB taxonomy): Bacteria > Bacteroidota > Bacteroidia > Bacteroidales > Muribaculaceae > Sodaliphilus. The sequence goes on along the minus strand of JAFZUL010000146.1, from coordinate 26,710 downwards.
ATGAGAGTAAGATTTATAAGGTGGTTGTATCAACTACCAAGTCAAGGGTTTATGAGATAGGTTTTAAGACTCCACTCAACAAGCCTATTTTGACGGTTTCGCCAGCACAGGTGGCTATGCGAGCTAATCCTGGCGAGACTTATAGCACTACTGTAAATGTGAAGGCTAGGATGTTGTCCGACAATGTCACAGTAACACTCAGTGATCCGAGCAATGTGTTTGCTGTATCTGCTCAAAGTATAGCAATGGCTGAGGCTGAGAGTGGAACTGACATCACAGTTACATTTAGTGCGCCAGAATATGAGGGAACTTTCACTGGTACTGTTACTTTAACAAGTGGAACTCTTACTACAACTGTTAGTCTCAAGGGTGTTTGTGCTGCTGGAGGTACAGCAAGCGACCTCTACTTGGATATTGCCAAGTGCGCCACCATCGACGAGGCAGGTGCTACAGTAAGCGGTATGAGCACTATTTATAAATATATTGAGTATGAGGACGACAATGTTGGTTGGCTCACACTGTCAAGCTATGGCGCAATGAAGGCTGACGCTAATCAGAACTGGTTGACAACCACATCGTTGTCGCAATATAACAATTCATGGAACGCAAACGATGTGTTCCAAGGCCAATCATCATACTTTGGTAGTAGTCAAGCTTATTCAATCTACGGTAGTGGTAACCAAACCTTCTATGTTACCAATTGCACCCAGGTTAAGGCTTATGTTAAGGGTGGTAATAACTCTACTTCAAATGCAACTTTGGCAATCTATGAGTGTGCCGAGAATGCCGATGGCACAATAACTGTCTCAACATCTGCTGTCGATAGTAAGCAAGGCACTACAGGAGTAATTGCCTCGGCGACTCTCGATCCTCGCATGATTTATATGGTAAGATTGACAGGTGGAGGCTCTTATCCCGACTTCTTAGAGATAGGTTTCTGCACTCCGTTGCCTACTAAGGTGACCCTGGCGCAGATTGCCAATGAACCGAGCATTGTAGTGGGTAAGGAGTATCGCATTGTTGATGAGAATCTCATTGCGGCCTATGTTGGCAATGATGAGAAAACAATCTATTGTAAGGATGACAATGGATATAACAACCCTGTCGAGATGCAGGCTGGACAGACCGACTTCATGAAGAGTCATGGGTGGCACACTGGCAGCTGGGATCAGAGTAACTGGATTGTACTCAATGTTCCCGAAGGTAAGGATCTCACCCAAGTGCCAATAAAACACAAACTCAAGGGCGTGAGAGGTGTTCTTGTCAACAAGGTGAATCCAACATTGAATCTTACGAAGTTGCCAACTAATGGCGAAATGACTTCGGTTAGCCTGAATGATTACCTCGCTACAAACTTCGATCCGTCAATGATGGCTCTCACTGGTGACTATTTCTTCGTTCCAGCCAAACCAATGGAGGTTGTCAATGTTTGGTGGGCTATGTGGGATGCCGGTAAAGACCAATTCGTTGTTGCATCTCCAGTTTACAATAGCGTTGGTACAATCGATGGTGCGTTCTACGCCGACTTCTCATTGTACAATGACCCATCTCATGCTGTTGGAACACTTGAGGATGGTGGAGTGTATAACTTCACAGGCTTTGGTCACCTCAATGTAAACAAAGTGAACAATACCACCAAAAACGTTATGCCACTCGATGAGGAGGCGCCTACTGGCTTTGTGGTTTATCCGCTTGACAACTGGGTGCGCATGGACGTGGACGACGATGGCACTATCACATCCATCAACGGAATCTTTACCGACGGATATCGTGAGGTGGTTGGTGTTGAGTATGTCAACGGCATGGGTATGACTAGCGATAAGCCATTCCAGGGCTTGAACATTGTGGTTACCCGCTACAGCGACGGCACTCACACCGCCGTGAAGAAAATTTTCAAATAAGCGCCTGTGGCGCGAGAAACGTGAATCGTAGAACGAGGAACGTATTTCGCCTGCAACAATAATCAAAAAAAGGTCGCTCCGAATGTGGGGCGACCTTTTTTAATGCGGAATCTTGCTGCACAGGCGCGGTGTTTTTTCTCACAAAGTTTATACCTATCATTGTCGCAAAGCCTCGCAAGCATGGTGTTTTTGTTTTTTACCTCGGCATAGGGCATGGACATAACAAAAAAGTGCGCTGCCGTTAAGGGAAGCGCACTTTTTTAGCTTTAGTCGGTTATTCTGCCTGATTAGTTGCCAAGGAGGACATTGTAAACAGTGGTAACATCACCAGCAGTGATATTGCCATCGCCATCTTGATCGCCATTAACCACTCCCTCATAGTTGTTGTTGAGCATTACATTGTAGAGCAAAGTCACATCAGTTGCTGTAACCACACCGTCGCCGTTAACGTCGCCAACAATTGGAGTGCTGCCTCCAGCCTCAATTTCAACATAGATGTCCTTGGTGATGTCTTCAAAAGCCAGACCTTCGGCAACAACCTCGCCATTTAGACTCAGAGTGTAGGTCTTGGTATAGTCCACATTCTCAAAGGCAAAGTCGCCATTTTCATCAACAGCAGCAGTAAAGGTCTCCTCGCCGTCGCTAAGTGTAAGTTCGCCATTAGCGCCTGTCACATTACCCTTCACGTCATTGGTGAAATAAGATAAAGTGAACGCAGGCAAAGTATTGGGTTCAAAATACATGTCAACCCCATTGTTGTTCATCATGTTTATCAAATATTGATATTCACACCCGTAATATAAGCAAATGTTATTCATGCTACTTACAGGTTCAAGATGATAAGTCGTTGCAACCTCTTCAGCTGCTATTGTAGTATAATAACGAAAGAATACAGCATCAGGAAGATACATGTCCATACCTACCTTAAAGATATTGCCTGTGTAATGGAAGGGTTTAGTAATATTAAAATCAGAGTGAATAACTTGAGCTTCTTCACCTTCAGGAGCCGTAAGCCCAATCTTTGTCATGGGACCATATAGTTCATCTTCAGCATAAGAAGCTTTTGCAGCTTCATAGCCACCTTCAGTATAAGAGTCGGTCTCTGGATCAACATCATTTTGAATGTACGCAGCAAGATAGAGACTATCGGCACTTTCTGAACCATCTAGTCCTACTCTTTTTTCTCCACCACAAGCGATTGAGGTTACTTTTGCTCCAATGGGCACGTTGTCCATGTCTTCTGGATGAATCATACATTCGACAAAATAATATTTACGTTGTATTGTGCCAATGTATTGAATTGCCAACTCAGAATACACATTCATAGGATTACTCCCCTCTGAACTCTTTGACATTGAGAACTCTTTAGCAGAGTTTGTGGTCTGGGACACATTAGTTGTGATATCCCCTGCCATTGCTAAGAATGCAACAGCAGCAACAATAAATAATGTAAAAATCTTTTTCATATTTAATATGCTTTTAAATTAATGATTATTTGTATAATTAGCCAAATTAGCCGTCAAAAGTTGAATAGGATGCTTTCACGCAGGGTGCCATCATCTTTCCTTTGTGAACCCAAACGAACAATTTTGTGTTCATGAGTAGTAAAGTTGATATTGCTGGCATTGATGGTGTAGCTGTCCACGCCAGTATTGGTTTTGATAAGGTCGTTCAAATTATTGCCTTTACCACGCCCACCATAAGCAATAATGCTCATTAATTGATTGGGGTATTCACTAAGGTACTCCACTACATCAAAATGCACATGCCCGCCATAGTAAGCGATGAAATTGTTGTGAGGCTCATTGAAATGGGTTGTCACATTAATCATTTGTGACACCTTATTTACTTTGTGACCGCTTTTGAATTGAGCATCAGTAAGGTCATCCCCGGTCATATAGGCCTCTACAATGCTTGGAATAAGTATTGCATCACCGTCACCAAAATAGTTATAAGTATCCCACCAAGCGTAAGCATTAATTGAGATGAATTCATTTACATAGTTGGGGTCTCTTGTGTTCTGAAGAGAATTTCCAAACCCGTTGTGGGTCATTATTATCACTCCGTCTTTGTCACCGCTGTTTTCAAGCACATCAATCAGCCAGTCAATCTGCTTTTGCGAGAACACCACGCTATTCATCACAACAGGTTTGCCCATATTGGCAAAATCGTAGAGGTCGAGGCCAATTACGCGTATAGTGCAGTCGTTTTGCGTCACGTCGGCATAGAAAAAGTTGGCAATGTCGTCACCAAAGTTTACCTCACCATTGGGATAGAGGCGGTTCAGTACCTGTTCACGGAAGCCTTGTTGCCCATAAGAATAAGTGACATCTCCTTCGTTCCATGCATCGTGGTTGCCAGGAATGACAAATACTGGTTTCTCGCTTGCTAGCACCTCTTGAATCATCGTCTCGGTGGGTAAAAAGTCGCCAGTGAGTATCATGAAGCTGAAGGTGGGGTCGCTATTGAGAATCTCAAGAGCAGGAGCGAGAGTCACGTCAACACTGTGGGTGTCGCTTATGTGCAGGAAACTCATGCGGCGGTCATTGCTGGTGTCACGCCACAACATGTAGTCGTAAATGGAAGTGATGTCTCTCGCTGTAACTACACCGTCACCGTTCACATCGCAGTTATCGGCAAACTGGTCTGCGCCGTGAAGCATATAGCGATAAATCGTGGTGATGTCGCCACTATTGATGAAATTGTCACGGTTCACATCTTCTGCCATCTGAGCGGTAGCCACACAAGGCAAAAACGCAACAATCAAAAAAAGAATTTTCCTATATAACATCATAACAACAAAATAAAGTAAAAAGTAAAAGGTGCGTCAATGATGATGCACCTTTTACTAATTATTAATGTTTTAACGGAGCACTTTGGTAGTAGTGCGAGAGCCATCATTGTAGGTGGTCACAACGATATTCACACCCTTGAACGGCACGTTACTCTCAATGCCCATCATGTTGTAGTACTTCACGCTAACAATGTTGCCTGTGGTTTCAACAGTCTGAACACCAGTAATTGTCATATCTTTAAGCCCTTCAAGTGGATATACCTTATAGCCTCCGTCTTTGGTGACCAACTTATTTACAAGGCCAATGAATCGATACTGACTACCAGGTTTCAGAATGTAATTATCCTCATCAGCGTACAAGTCGAAGTTAGCATTTAACGTACCTGTAAAACCTGTGCCATATGGAACGACAAAGGTGTCGTTTCCATTGTATTGTGCCCATATAACCTCAGCAATCTCATTGGCTTGTGGAGCAGCAAAGAAGTAATTTGTTTGATCAATCTGGAAATGAGAACCAATAAAGTTTACTACACAGTAAGTGTTAGGAACAAAACCGCCAAGATCATCAATCTTCTCAATCCTAGTTGCTTTTATTGTATGATTAGGCGATGCTTCAAGAGCTAGCACCTTACCAGTCACATCAATTCGGCTATTACCTGCCGTAATCTTTGGTAAGTCAATCGAACTAGCATCTATTGCTACCCAATTGCTGTGATCAATATAAGTGTTCTGGCCATAATGCTCATCCATAAAGTCAGTTTCATTAATTCCAGGAGATTGCTCGTCTGCACCATCATCATCCTTAGCATAAATGATGCCGTTTTTGTCAACATAAGCCACAGTCAGAGGATCAACTATATTATACGTGATTTGATCTGCTGTTGTTGGAAGTTCATCCAAGTGAATGGATTTGGGATTAAATGAGTAGGTAGCAGTAGTGATTTCGCTTTCAAAATCATTTTCAGGATCAATTGCTTTGGCCCAGATTGTTGTATTATCTAAAATGTCAATTGACGCACCAGAAGCATAATCAAGCCATGTCTCACCTTCATCAAAGGAATATTTAATTGACACTCCTTGAGAAGTACAAGAAATAGTAACAGGGACAGACTCCCCGCTTGTATAAGCCTGTGACTCTGGCGTGATTTCTGGAGCCTTTGGAATCTCAAAAGTATATTCGTCTTTCTTGTCGCTAGCTGAAATCTTAGATAAGTTTAAATAACATGTGTTATTCTGGATGTAAGTCAATGTGCCCACTTCTCCTGTGCTTGCTAAGATGTCTTCATTATTGACATTCTTGAATTTACACTCGTTATTATTCAAGACGCGCATCGTGCTATTATTGAAAGCTGTACGGTAAGATGACTCTTGATTTTTGTAATTCTTAATCCAAATCTCTCCCTTTAAATAATTTGTCTCAGAAATGCTATTTGGTACTTCCATTAATGGCAACAGGCGATTGGTCTTCGCTGCTGTTGTGTTGCACTGTAAAATAACTGGTGTCTCGGCAGGAACTATTCCACTACTAATCTTTTTGAGATGAATTGTCCCATCATTGTTGATACGGTCAACAATAAATGCGTTTACACCATCAAGACATCTGTAGGGAAATGCAGTGTACATTGTGGTATAATACTTCCCATCAAAAACTTGCGTACTTTTAGGTTCTGCGCCAAAACAATGGGTCTGTTCATCTTCGGTCAATATAGCAATTTTCCAAAAATGAGCTGGAGTATTCCATCCTGCACCATTATATGCGCCAGGATGATAAACTGTACCATAATGCTCTTCTACTGTTGTAGGAGTACCATAATTACTACCACTAGTGGTAGAATAACACATAAATCCTATGTTACTAAAGAATTCTCCTCTGATATGATAAGAACCATCTTTAATCCTATAAAAATTCAGTACTCCAGAACTAGCTGAGGGATTTTCCTTTATACTAGTTCCTTGAGCTGCAAAATCTATGTTCGTTAAATTAAAATAATCGTCTGGAGAGCCAGAAATCTTCAAAACAAATGCAGGTGATGAATGCGCAAATTGACCGTCGGCAAGCAGTATAGAATTATGAAAATAACGTTGATTATCACTAACGTCATCATTATTTCCTAATAATCCCAAATATTTTGAAGTTTGTTCATTATATAGCATTATATACATGCCCTGAGTCAAATCTCTATCATCAAAAACTGCAGTATAAATACCTGCATTATTATCACTGACTTTTAAAGTAAATGACTTATCATATATTTTTTTATTTGAAGGATCAAGCCAATATTTGAACTCGCCCTTAAAAATATTTTCAATAGCAGTTAGAGTAATTGTCTCATTAACAGTATTGTCAATTTTGCTGTTAATAACAACGCCCTTGGTTTCATCAGAGGACACTGCTATTACAGCGCCTGCTTCTTTAAAACTTGCTATGAGAGAATACTCTTTAGGTGAACTTGAAGATGTGGCGCCGTCGCCTCTACTCGTTGCTGAAACAGGTACTGATGCCTTAGACTTATATGAAGTCCAACCCGTTGGCGACGTAGCTGTCCATTTCTCAAATATATAATTTGATGTTTGATTCTCCGACTTTTGAGCATAGAGATATGCTATTGAATTGGCGGAAGACGTAGCGCCGGCACTAATTTGTGTAGTATTAGTGTGATATTCGTTAAGGGCATAATTTGGATTATTGGTTGGCGTTTCTATTGTTGCATACACTGTGCCTTCACCCGTGGGAGTGGATGATACATTCACTTTGACATATCCACTATAATTAGCGAAAGAAATTGTGTAATATGATATACAAATAAATAAAAAGAATAACTTTTTCATATTTACATCAAAATTTTAAATTACAAGAAGTCCATAGATTTCAAAATCCCAATAACCTATGGACTTCTTTTTTAATTTAGCAAACGTAAGAATTATCTTATTTTATAACCTTGACAGTGGAACGAGTGCCATCAGTAAAGGTGGTCACGATAACATTAACGCCATCGAAAGGAGTATTGCTCTCAACACCAAGAGTGTTGTAGTAGCGAACAGACTTCACTTCCTTAATGGTGCTCACATTCTCAATGCGAGTGAAGGTGTTATCTCCATCAGGATACTGGAAAATATAACCTGGAGCACTTCCAACTGTTCCCTGTTCAAAAGTTTCTCTGGGCATAAACTCCTCTTGGCCAACACCATACATATAAGCCTTATTGCCTTCAAGCTCTGTTATGCCGTCTTTCCAGAATCCAAGACCTTCCATGTCAAGGGCAAATGAGTCATCTTCACGTTTTGTTTTGCTAGCAAGAGGCATATAAATATTTGCGTCACTTGCATCAACCTCTTCGTTGAAGTATGAGCCAACGAGTGGACTGTCGTTTGTTGCCTCTGAAATTGCTCTTGGCGATGGTGCACCTTGTGTAGTCATGCCATTAACCTTATTCTGGAACAACTCAATGATTTTGTCCTTCACAGCTTCAAGTTCGCCACTTTCTACTGCAGGATGCTCGGGCTTGTTGATTGGGCGGAGTTGAATCTCTGTGTCGCCCTCATCAGACCTAAGAACCACTGGAGTAGCAGCAGGAATGCCATTTGTAACATCTACATCTTCAAGATGGGCAATATAGTAAACATTAGTACGTACTACTTGACCATTCTCTTTAACATAAGACTCAACTCTCTCGGTACTCGATACTTTATATGCTTTCACATTCTGAGTCTCAATCTTGGCATCAAAGTCAAGATAGGTGGTTGTGAAGTTGTATGATGGTCCTACGTTGGTTACACCCACATTTTGTTCATTTGTGTAAGTTTCCTGTGTGAAATCAGTAGAAACCACGAATGGAATATAATTCTCGGCATCATAGTTGGGATCTTGCTCATCGAATGGCTCGAGTATCCACTTGCCGTCATCTACATCTGCCAGACTTTCACGGCTAGCGTAACCAAAGGTGCCGTCGGCATCTTGACGCAAGCAGTAAGTAGTGCCATAGTTGAAGTCGGGATTGTTCAGAGCATTGAGGATAAACTGGCCAACTTGACTCATTACCCCACCTGAAACACCAAGTTGCTCATCATATGAGTTGTCGATAAAGTAGGTTTGAACGTATGGTATAGCGTTCTCTTTAAGTTTCTCCCACATCGTATCGGGATCATCAAGATATTGCGCAGCACGCTTGGCAATACCCAGGAGGGTCTTCATTGTTCCTTGTGCTTCAGCCTCCAATTCGCCAAGTTTGCGAACGAGATCAGCTTGGGTCTTGCCCATAAGTTCTAGAGCATCGAGTGCTAAGTCGCAGTACTCAGCCAAGTCAGGAATGTTAACCTCGAGCATATAGGCCTCTTTGCCATCGCTAGTGAGAGTTGGCTCAACATAAAGGTTGAGGTCAACGCTTTCAAGGAGAGTCTGAGCCAGAGGCTCTACCAAGCCAGCATACTGGCTGTAATTAGAGTCTTCAAGTTTCTCAGTTGCTACTTGAATTGCAGTTCCGGCCACAACACCAAGAACATCATTAAGCATTGTCATGTATTGACCTACATCAACGCCTTGCGAGCGCAGAGTGTCGAGAGGCAAGGTCTTGGTGTTCTTAGTCTCGCCAGTGCCGATGTAGATTACAGAACCAGCTGCTGTCTTGGCTGCAGTTGCATCCAAGTTAGGAGTAGCGGCAAACTTGCCAGTGACGTTCACATACTTGCCGTCAGCGCCCTTAACGCGGAAGTATCCGCTTACAGGCTCAGCCTTGATGGCATCGGCGAAGCCCCACCAGTAATGCTGGGCAGCTTTGCTGTTGCTGAAGTCCATCTCATTAAGAGTGGCATCGGCAAAGCCGAATGTGCCGTCGCCGTCGGCGCGTAGGTAGTAGGTGTGACCCTCATATAGGCGGTTGATATTAGCGCGAACCATAGCGGCAAGTGTATTGTCAACCTGTGGATGGTTGTTGAGATAATTAAGAACCTGCTGCACTGCCCAATCGCGCATTGAACCTGGGAATACGCTTTCTGGCACTTTCTTTCTCCATTCAGTAACAATGCTATCGGGAACGGTTGGGAGTGTTACATAAGCATAGTAAGCATCGGTCTCGCCAGGAACGAGTTTCACACGCATATAAGCGTTCTCGCGAATAAACGATTCCATAGCGGCTTTAGCCCTTGCTATATTATCTGGATCAGATGGTCCATATTGAGAGTTCTCACCAGCAAGAAGCTGATCAATAAGAGCATTGCCAAGTTCAATCGCATGATCTACATAACTCTGGATGTTGCGTCCGTCGCCCACGAGGTTGGTGACCTTCATTGAGCCGTCCTCGAGCATGCCGTCGATAGTCACGGCGATTGGAGTTGCGTTGGCTTCATCAACATCGGGCTTAGCATAGTAACGGTCATAAACCTTAACATACTTGTCATTGCCCACGTTGTGAATCTTGTAGAAGTCGCTCTCAACTGGCTGGTCTTCCTCCTCAAGATCGATACCCCATTGAATAGTCTTGTCATCAGCACTAAAGTTTGCGGCATCAACATAGCCAAAGGTTTTGTTGGCGTCTTCTTTCAGATAATAGGTGTGGCCTTGAATAATGCCAGAATCATTAATGAGATTATTAATGAGTTGTGCAAGTGTGCCATCAGTGTTGTGACTACCAAGATAATCCTGAACCACTTGAACGCCATAGTCCCATGCATCCTCCTTGGTGTCATGTTCAATTACACCATGGCGATACATCTCATGATAAACCTCGTAAGGAATCTCGGGAATAGTGGCAATGGCATATACATAGTTAGTGCCAACAACTGGCTTCACGCGCATGAAAGCAGCGGCGCGAATGAAGTCTTCCATATATTGCTGGGCATAAGCGATGTCCTCTGGATCAGACATGTCCTTAAGTGCATCTGCGATAGCGATCTTGCCGAGCTTGATGGCCTTGTCAACATAGCTCTGGATGTCGCACATGCTGCCGTCTTTAGCAACCGCGCTCATATTGGTAACCTTGTAGCTGCCATCGTCGAGCTTGCCGCTATAAGTTATATGAATCTCAGTAGCACCAGCCTCGGTAGTGTCGGGCTTAGCATAGTACTTGCTGAGCACCTCAACGTAGTCTCCAGTCTCAACGTTGCGCACTTTGTAGGTGCCTGAAGTGAGGTTGTCTTCCTCAACGTCCTTAACGTCGAAGCCCCACTGGTAATCGATGTTAGCTTTGATGTCGTCGAACTTGTCGATGATGTTTTCGTTGCTTCTGGTGCTCCAGCCTTCATCGGGGTTCTCAAACTTGGGATAGTAATCGAATGTGCCGTTATTCTCAGCGCCCAGATAGTAGGTCACACCGGGACGAAGCTTGCCGATGTTGGCAGTGATATAGCTGGCGAGTGTGTTGTCGGTGCCACCTTGCCCGCTGTGCTGTTGGAGGTATTGCATAACCTTGCCTACTCCAAACTCCCAAGCAGCCTTCTCGGTCGGATTATCCGGGTCGATAGCGCCATGTTGCGCCATCTGATAAATAGCCTCTTCGGGGATGTGGGGAAGGGTGAAATAGGCATAAACTGCCTCATCGTTGCCCTCTACTGGTTTGATGCACATAAAGGCGGCATTCTTGACTTCGGTCTCGAAATATTCCTGGGCATACTCGATGTTCCCACCACTGGCGGGATTGGCCTCAGTGCCTTCGGTGAGCACGTCATAAATTGCCATCTTTCCAATGAAAATAGCCTTCTCTATGTATTTGTAGATATCGATGTCTGTGTCACCATACTTTCCACCCAGATTGATGATCTTCTGGCCGCCATTGGCCTTGCCGTCGAAGGTGATGCGGATGTCGCTGGCAGCGCTCTCTTCGGCATCGGGAGTAGCGTAATATCTGCCGCGGATGCGAACGTATGTCTTTTGACCAATGTTGCGAATTTTGTAAGTTCCGTCTTTAACGTTCTCGTTGTTCACCTTGGGGGTGAGTTTCCAATAAGAGCGGTTGTTGTCGCTAGTTAGGGTGGCAGGATTGACTGTAGTCTCGCCAGTTACAGGATCTTTGATGTTTTTTCCAGTTTCGATGTAGCCAAATGAACCGTCAGTATCTTCGGTGAGCATATAGGTGTATCCCTCCTGAATATTGGCAAGGTTGTTGCGAATCTTGGCTGCCAATGCAGCGTTAGTTCCGCCTTCACCACTGTGCTCGTCAAGATAACGGTAAACAATGTCTATGCACCAGTCCCACATGGTGTTGCCATGTGTAATCTCAGACTCGTAGTCATTGTTAGGGTTCTTCTTGGCTTGCCAAACTTCTACGATATCACTTGGGATAGTGGGAAGTACAGCTATTGCATGATAAGTGTCGGCCTGGCCGTCAACGGGCATCATGCGCATAAAACCATACTCTTGAGCAAGCTCATGCATACGATTGATGGCAGTTTGAACATTCTCACCCGAAGAGCCTTCAAGCTCACGGCGAAGCTCAATCTCTCCAAGTGTCAGAGCTTTTGTCAAATAGTCGTACACCTCGACTTCTCCTCCATCGTAGGTTGAGTACAACGAGTTCACTTTGTAGGTGCCATCGCTGAGTTTCTTCTCGATGCCAACAGTGATGTAACTGGCTTCGCTCTGAGAAGAAACAAGTTGGGCATCATACTTGCCAGTGACTTGGATATAATCATTGCCACCGACATTCTGAATGCGGTAAACGCCGGTCTGTGGAGCCTGAGCCATTGCAGTTAGCCCAACTATCGCCACAAGTAGCGTCACCATGAAAGTAAAAATCTTCCTCATAATGATTTAGTAATGATGAATTAGTTATAAATTAATTGTTTTTAAAATGTCTTTTTTCTTTTTGAATAGGTTTTTGCTTATTCTCAAAAGTGCATAATTGTTAATTTGTTGTGAATAATGATGTTATATTAATCTTTTACAACCTGCAAATATAATGTCAATTTTTTGAACAGCCAAATATTTTATATATAAAATAAGGAGTAACTGAGTTTTTGGATATTTTTGGGGTGATTCAGGACGTTAATTTCTGCTCTTCAGTCATAAACTTTTTGAGACAGAAGAACATAAAAAATGACAGAAAAACAGAGAGCTGTTTTTCTAGGCAACCTTTGCTGCGTGAGGCGAGAATTGCTGTGTGAGTTGTTGGTGTGTTGTTTTAAGTTGTTTGTCTATAACAGAGTGGGGTGGTGGAGTTTACACTTGGAAAAATGAGAAATGCACTTTGCCATAGACGCGTTGTTGGGTGAAGTGGGGGAGGTGGCTGAAGTCGTTGGCTTTGGAGTGCTCGACGATGACGAGGGTGCCGGGTTGCACCATCTGGCTGTTGAGGATGAGTTCGGGCAGTTGGGGGAGTTGTGGCAGGTCGTAAGGTGGGTCGGCGAAGATGAGGTCGAACTTGCGAGAGCATGAGGCGATGAACTTGAACACGTCGCCCTTCACCTGCACTAGGTTCTCCTCTTTGAGTATCTGTTTGACCTTGCGTATGAAATTGTACTGCGTGGAGGCTTTCTCCACACTCGTCACGCTGGCACAACCACGCGAGAGGAGTTCGAAGCTTATGGCGCCAGTGCCCGAGAAGAGGTCAAGGGCTGTCATGCCGTCGAAATCCACGAGGTTATTGAGCACGTTGAAGAGGTTCTCGCGCGCCATGTCGGTAGTTGGTCGCGCAGTGATGTTGGTTGGCACGTCAAAACGCCGCCTGCCATATTTTCCGCTGATGATTCTCATCGTTCGTTTATCGTTCTTCGTTTATCGTTCTTCGTTTATCGTTGAGAGTAGAATCTAAAAGTTCTAGATAATCTAAATTCTCTAGGCACTCTTCACTCTCCACTCTCTCCTCTCCACTAATACAGTGCTGTTGTAATTAGGTTGAATGGGTAGGTGATAGCCTCGTTGCCTAGGGTGGTGAGGGCCTGGGCGGGGAATACTTCGGGCATGACGTAGGCGATGCGCTGGCGCAGCTGTTCGGCAAGCTGTGAAAGCAAATCGTTGTCGCCCGTGAGCAGAATCTTATCGGCTCGGTTGTCGAAACGGCATTCCTTAAACGCTGCGAGAGCGAAGTAGATGACGTCGTTGAGCGAGCGATAGGGGTAGGTGTTGGCGATTTGGAGCTTGCCGCCCAGCGTCGCCACGAGGTGAGCCTCATGGTCGTTTATGTTGATGTGCAGGCAGCCGTTCTCGTCGGCATAGGCCTCGGCGCAGTAGGCGATGAGCGGCGCGAGGTGGTGCAGCAGCTCGGGGTTGCCGAAGGTGCGGCTGAGGAACGCCGTCACTCCCTGTGGCACGTCGCAGGCGATAGTGGCATCGGTGTTCTTGACCGGGCATGTCATCAACTCGCCTTCAAGACTTGAGAATGACGCTTGAAAAACTTGTTTTGCCGAAGGCGTGAGTTCCGCCGGCATCACCACAAAGTGCTGCGAGTGCAACGCAATGGTGGTGTGGCTGTATTCCTCAAGCAGCAGTGGCGTGTCATAGACAGCGTTTTCTATAGCCTGCTTGAGGTCGTCACTCTTGTTGAGCTCAATGGTCGCCATCGTTGGCTTAACGCCATGAGCATAAATGAGATAAAAAAGTTTATCCCTATCAATATCAACAGCTAATGCTGGTAAATTGGTCATCGCGATTACATATTAGGGGTAGAAACCACCACCAGTGCTGCGGCATTGTTGTAGATCGATGGTATTTCGAATGAGATGCCCTCACAGGTGTAGGTGCTGCCGGCGGTGACAACTTGGTTGCGCAGGTACCTGTACTTCTGGGTGTAGCCCGGGCTCACTGTCGAAGACTTGCCACCAATGCCGAGGATGTATCCGCCGTTGGTGAAGAATCCGCACTCGCCGTTGAAGGCTCGGGCATCGTATTTGCTTGCTGCCACACGCACAGTGCCGCCGCTGATGGTGATGGCGCCGTCGGCCTTGACACCGCCAGCTTTAGTGTCGTGGGTAGAGGAGTACTCATACACGTCGCCAGTGGTGACGGCTGTGAATGTGCCACCGCTGATGTTCACGCTGCCGTCGGAGTTCAGACCCTTTCCGCCCAAACCAGTGCTGGTGAGGTAAATGGTGCCGGCAGTCATATTGAAGGTGCTGTCGCACTTGATTGCCGCACAGCTGCTCACGTCGTCTGCTGTCGCGTCATAAACGGCGTTTCCGCTAGTACTTGCGGTGATTGAGCCGCCAGCGATGGTCATTATTGACTCGCACTTGATGGCCTTGACGGTATTGGCGGTAGTGGTGACGTTGAGCGTGCCGTTGTTCATGATGAACTCGCCGTTCTTAGTGTCGGTGGGGTCTTTGGTGCACCCCACGTCAACGCCGTCGCCTCCGGTAGTGTTGATGGTCACGGTGCCGTTATCCATCTGGAAATACTGGTTGATATGGAAGCCGTCGCTCACCGAGTTGGTCACGTTGATGGTGCCGCTAGTGATGCGCGTGTATTCATCGCTGAAGTAGGCGTGCTTGCTGTTGCCTGTGATTGTGAGTGTTCCCGAACCTGCTATCACGGCATGGCCGTTGATGAAGAAGCAAGCCTTCTGCGCTCCGCCTGTGGCATCGGTGAGTGTGTTGTTGCCGTTGATTGTGACGTCTATGCGCTTACCGTTGTCGATGTTGATGGCTGCGCTGTCGGGGTTGTGTATGCTTAGGTCAGTGAGGTTCACAAAGCACTTATAGTCGCCATTCATATAGAATGAGCCGTTGGTGGTTGAACCGCTAAGGTTGTAGATTAACGAGTCTTGCAGAGCTGGATCGGCCACGATATTGACATGCGCGCCGTTTACCGCCACTGTCATCTGGCTCTGTATGTTCTTGGCTACGGTGACAGTCGCCTCGTTGCCGTTATACACCACGTTGATGGTGAAATCGGGCAGCCCTGGGTCGGGGTCGCCATTGAGCAGAATGTTATATACAGCCGTCACGTCGGCAGCGGTGATTTCGCCATCGCCGTTCTGATCGCCATTGACGAGGTCGCTGGTGTCGTCGTTGAGGAGGTAGTTATAGAGTGCCGTCACGTCGGCGGCAGTCACCACTCCATCACCATTCACGTCGCCATTAATCGCACTGGCGTTATATCCTATCGTTGCTGCCACAATGAGCAGTGCGGCAAAAAATGTCTTTTTCATATTGTCGTCGTTATTGGTTTTATTGTGCAAAAGTAAGGAATTTATATTAACTGTGCAAATATTAAAATGATATGTGATTGTTTTTTGTCAGCATTTTTATGCAAATGCCTTATATGAATCAATGAAACCGCATTGTGGCACATTGTGGCAAAATATAGCCCATAATCTGCCACGAAGCATAAAAATAGGCCTTCGTGGCAATTTATCCCTATATATTTTGCCAGGAACTGATTTGAGTAATTGCTCATATTTTTATCTAATTGTTTCTAATTGAGAGGTATTTTTGTTGTCATTAATCTTTTTTAATGATTAAGAACATAAATTTTGGAATTATTGTTTTACCTTTGTGGGGTGATAAGAATATTAATCAAAAACTACTATAAAAGATGGCAAAAAAACTGACAATTCTCATTATGATGCTTGCGCTGGTGTTTCCTGCCTTGAGGGCCGAGGAGCAGAAGCGAGAGATGCGTGCCGCGTGGCTCGCCACCGTTTCCAACATCGACTGGCCCAGCGAGCGAGGCACTGACGCAAGCGTGATAGCACGCCAAAAACAGGGTCTGATAGACTATCTCAACGGTTTCGCCAACACCAACATGAATGCAGTGTGCATACAGGTGCGGTCGATGTGCGACGCCATGTATCAGTCGAGCTACGAGCCCTGGTCGAGCTATCTTACAGGCAGCCGCGGCACTAACCCTGGCTGGGACCCATTGGCGTTTGCCGTGGAGGAGTGCCACAAGCGCGGCATCGAGTGCCATGCCTGGGTTAACCCCTACCGCTATGCCAACGGCGGGCCAAACACATGGAACACCCCTCAGGATCAGGCGTTGCGTGACTCGGGCATATTGCTCACCTACACCAACAGTTCGGGAACCACCACCACGGTGCTCAACCCCGGCTTGCCGGAGTCGCGAGAGCGCATAGTGAACGTGTGCCGCGAGATGATAGAGAACTACGACATCGACGGAATCATCTTCGACGACTACTTCTATCCCAGTGGCATACCCACCAACAGCAGCGCTGGCGACTACCAGCTGTGGCGCAACAGCGGCACCACGCTGAGCTTTGCCAACTGGCGCCGCGCTCAAGTCAATCAGATGGTTGCCGACGTGTTTAATATGGTTCAGATGACTAAGCCTCAGGTACGTTTTGCGATAGGCCCCGCAGGTGTGGCAGGAACGGCCTCGACCAGCGCGTCGCAGCATGGCGTGACACCTTGCCCCACTGGTAGTGACTGGCAGTACTCGTCGCTCTTCAGCGACCCGTTGGCATGGCTCGAGGAAGGCACCATCGACTACATCTCGCCACAGCTCTACTGGAAGCGTAACCACACGACCAACCCCTTCGGGCCCTTGACCCAGTGGTGGAGCTACATCGCCAAGCACTTCGGGCGTCACCATTACGCCAGCCAGAACATCTACTTCATGGACAACGACGGCAACACCACCGCCAGTTGGCAGGAGATTGTGGCTCAGGTGCAGCTCAGCCGTCAATACACCGAGAACAACGCGCCAGGCGTGAACTTCTACTCGTCGCGCTACATCAACGGTCCGCGCATGACAGGACTCGGTAACTATTTGGTGCAGACCATCTTCCCGAAGAAGGCTCTGCCGCCAGCACTCGAATGGAAACCCAAAGACAACCTCGACACGCCCGAGAACCTTGCTTTGAACGGAAACACCCTGTCGTGGGATTTCGTTGATGGCGAACTGGTGAAATATGCCGTTTACGCCATTCCCACCAGCGTTGACGTGAGCACCATCACCAGCGAGCAGTTCGAGGGCATCAAGAGCGACTATCTGATGGCTGTGACCTACAACACCAGTGTGACCCTTGCCAGTGAGTATTTGACAGGTTACTGGTTTGCCGTGTCGAGTGTTGATGGCTATAACTTCGAATACACTCCCGCCTACCTCAACGCACCCGCTGGCGAGGCCCAGCAGGTGACGCTTATCGCTCCCGTTGGCGATGCCCTGGCAGAGTGGTCTCAGGAGTTCTCGTGGAGTGCTGTCGAAGGCGCCACCTTCAGGATAGAGGTCGCCAGCGATGAGAATTTCAACAACGTGCTAATCACCGAGCGCGGTATTAGCGAGAATCATATTACGCTCGACCTCAGCAGCCTCGCCTCGGCCACCCGCTACTACTGGCGTGTGACAACGGTCGAGACTGGCAAGTTCGACAAGCTCAGCGACGTGGCGTCGTTCATGACCATTCAGCGCGACCTTGCTCCGCAGCCCACGCTGCTCTATCCCGAAAACGGCGCCGAGATTGAAGACAACTTCAAGTTTGTCATCACCGACGTGGGTGCCGATACCTACAAGCTTGAGGTGGCCCGCGATGCGGCATTCACCAACATTGTCAAGACCGTCAACTATCTCCAGAGCGAGAACGGAAACCTTACCAGCCAGTGCGTGATATCGCTCATTGGCTTAGGCACTTACTACTGGCGCGTGAGCACTACCAAAGCTGGCTGCGACCCCAACGTTAGCGAGACTCGCTCGTTCACCATCACCAACATTACCACTGGCAGCACCGAGACTGGCTATGTCCAGAAGGTAGATGTGGACAACGACACCTACGCTCCCATCGACGGTGTGTCGATTACGAATAATTGGATACGCTCGGTGAAGAACAACTACGGCAACTTCGAGCAGGAGAATTATGGCTCGTTCAACCGCTCATTTACGGTGCTTGGCGACCTCCTGTACTTGGCTGGGCGTTCGGCCAACAGCTCTGACGCCGACTGCTACCTGCGTGCCTACAGCACTAAGACAGGAGAATGGCAACGCGACATCGAATTGCCTGCCGAGGTTAAGGGCGACTATTTTCCCTGCAACAACGTGCTGGTTGATGACGCGGGCAATCTGCTCATCAGCAACATGTTGCTCAAAATCAACAATACTCCGCTTGTGATTTACAGCGTGAACCCCAGCGATGGTGCGGTTACACTCCGCGCCACACTCTCGACCAGCGAGGCGTCGGGCCGCATTGACCATATCGACGTGCGTGGCGACGTGGTGGCAGGAAACTTCGAGGTGTTTGCCGCTCTTTCGCGCAACAATGTGATTATCCGCTGGACCTTGCATAACGGCACCGTCACCGATACCAAGGTGACTACTGTAGCGACGTTTTATCCCGGCAGTGCCGCCAATTTCGGCACTTCACCACGCATCAAGGCGTTAGATTCTGACAAAGTGATAGTGCATGGCTCTAACATTCAGCCCACCAAATATAGCATTGAGACTGGAGCTATTATCGACAGTTTTGACGGCAATAGCGCGCTCATGAAACAGGGCACTAACAGTGATGGCATTGACGCCTTTGAGTTGTGCGGCAAGCATTTCCTGCTCTATTCCAGTGGCGACTATCAGACCGCCCAAGGGCACAATTACCGCTTGGCGATGAACGCCGACGGCGACAATTTCGCTGGCATGAATGTGCTGTGGACCCTGCCCGAGAACGGCATGGGCGTGGTGAACAGCACCACCATGAGCACTCCCTGCCTCGCAGTGCCGGGCGACAAGAGCAACGAGATTCTTATCTATTTGTATGTTCCTGGCAACGGCATCGCCAAATATACTTTGACAGTAGCCCAGGCTATGCCAGGCGACGTGAACGGTGACGGCAATGTGACTGCAGCCGATGTCACTGCTCTCTATAACGTGCTGCTCAACGACGACTACTCACATGTTGTCAATGGCGACCAGAATGGCGACGGCGAAATTACCGCTGCCGACATCACCGCGATTTATAACATTCTGTTGAGTAGAAAGTAGTTTTTCGCTAGGGGCTTCTGGAAGTTCTTGAAAATCTAGCCAATCTAGCCAATCTAGAACTTCTAGTCAATCTAGCAAAAAAAACCTTAATCATTAATTCACTAATCGGTGCGAAGCACCAACACTAAACAATGAAAAAGATAATCGTATCATTAATCACGATTGCCTCTCTCTTGAGTGGCTTTGGGAACTGGTGCCAAGCGCAGGAGGCGATTAAGCGCGAATACCGCGCCACCTGGATGGCTACGGTGTGGCGCATCGACTGGCCCAGCGTGGCAGGAACCTCTTCGAGCACGATAGCTCAACAAAAGCAGGATCTGGTCAACTACCTCAACAAACTCGAGGCCATGAACATGAATGCCGTGTGCTTGCAGGTGCGTTCCATGTGCGACGCGTTCTACCAGTCGAGCTATGAGCCCTGGTCGAGCTACCTCACCGGCACCCGCGGCGTGAACCCGGGTTGGGACCCGTTGGCGTTTGCCGTGGAGGAGTGCCACAAGCGCGGCATGGAGCTCCATGCGTGGGTGAACCCTTACCGCTGGGCCACCAGCAGCGCTGGTTGGAACACTAGCCAAGACCAGCAGCTGATAAACGCGGGAATGTTGCTCACCTACACAAGCGGCTCCACCGTCACTACCATTCTCAACCCCGGTTTGCAGCAGTCTATAGACCGCATCGTGAACGTGTGCAGGGAGCTTGCCGAGAACTACAATATTGACGGCATCATTTTTGACGACTACTTCTATCCCAGCGGCATACCCACCAACAGCAGCGCCGACGACTACCAGCTGTGGCAGAGCAGCGGCACATCGCTGAGCTTCGCCAACTGGCGCCGCGACAATGTGAACCGCATGGTGCAGGCGGTGTGGGACATGCTTCAGGAGACCAAGCCCGAAGTGCGCTTCGGCATAGGCCCCGCTGGCGTGGCGGGAACAGCATCGACCGGCGCGTCGGCTCACGGCGTCACTCCCTGCCCCACAGGCAGCGACTGGCAGTATAATGGCATCTTCAGCGACCCGCTGGCATGGCTTGACGACGGCACTATCGACTATATTTCTCCCCAGCTTTACTGGAAGACCAACCACTCGACCAACCCCTTCGGGCCATTGACCCAGTGGTGGAGCTATGTCGCCAACCATTTTGGCCGTCACCACTACGCCAGCCACAGCATCTCGTTCCTCACCTCGTCTAACACACAGAGCGACTGGGCCGAGGTGGCTGCGCAGATCAGGCTCTCGCGCCAGTACACCGAGAACAACGCGCCAGGCGTGAACATCTACTCGGCTAAGAACATCAACGGCGACAACGGCGGAGTGAGCGGCCTTGGCAACTACCTCGCCGCCAACGTGTTCCAGCACAAGGCGCTGCTACCCGCAGTGACATGGAAAGCGGCTACCCCTCATGCCGCGCCAGCCAATCTCAAGCTCACCGGCAACCGCTTGTCGTGGGAGGCGCAGGAAGGCACTCTTGTGAAATATTCGGTTTACGCCATTCCCACAACGGTTGACGAGGAAGAGGCGATGACAGCCTCGGGCGACGGCATCAAGAGCGACTATCTCATTGCCGTGAGCTACAACAACTACTACGTTGTGCCCGAAGCTTACCAGAGCGGCTGTTACTATGCCGTGTGTGTGGTCGATGGCTTCGACAACGAGTGGCCAGCGGCTTTCACTGGCGAGGCAACCGGCTACGAGCCATTGATTGACATCGACACCTACGATGAGGCTCAGGGCTACACCTTGACCAGCAACTGGATTCGATCGGTGAAGTCGGAATACGACAACATCACCTTCGAGAACAACGGTCTGTACCAGCGTGGCATGGCAGTGGGCAATGACAATGTATATGTGACCCGCCGCAGCGCCAACAGCAGCACCGCCGACATCTACCTCGACGTTTACAGCAAGGCCAACGGCAAGAAACTGAAGACTTTGTCGCTTGGCAGTGAGGCTCAGGTAGATTTCGCGCCTGTCAATGACGTGTTTACCGATGCCGCCGGCAATGTGCTCGTGAGCAACCTGTCGCTCAATATCAAGACCACACCCATTTATATATTTAAGGTGGATACCATCACTGGCGCTGTCACGCAGAAGGCGTGTGTGAGCCTGAGCGACTACACCTCGCGCATCGACCACTGCAACGTGCTGGGCAACGTGGATGACACCGAGTTCATCGTGATGGCGGCAGCCGCCAGCGGCACTAACATCTACCAGTGGAAGGTGAGAAACGGCGCTACAGTAAGCAGCAGCCACACTTCGATTGCCAATTTCTATCCCAGCGGTGCGTCAACCTTTGGCATCGCGCCTCGCATCTATCCCATGAGCGCCACTAGCGCGTGGGTGAAGGGCGCCAATATTCAGCTCACCCGTTACAACCTTACAACCGGCGCGATTGCCGACAGCTTTGCCGCCAACACCGCTATCCAGGCCGAGGGGCTGAATGCCAACGGCGCGGCGTTCTTTGAGTGGGACAATAAGCATTTCATGACCTATGCCAACGCCGACAGCGAGTGCAGCACCGGATATCAGTTTGCCCTGGCAGTCAATGGCGACGATGACGGCATCGCCGGAATGAGCAGGTTGTGGAAGTTCCCCGCGCAGGGAATAGGAGATGTTTACAGTCAGACTTGGAGCGCTCCCTGCGTGGCTCAAGTCAAAGCCGACGGCAATGGCGTTGACCTTTACTACTACGTGCCTGGTTGCGGTATCGCCAGCTACACCCTGTCGAAGGCGTCACAGCCTCTGGTTGGCGATGTGAACTGCGACGGCAGCGTTACCTCAGTCGATGTCA
This sequence comes from Muribaculaceae bacterium, assembly GCA_017618355.1. Classification (GTDB taxonomy): domain Bacteria; phylum Bacteroidota; class Bacteroidia; order Bacteroidales; family Muribaculaceae; genus Sodaliphilus. The sequence goes on along the minus strand of JAFZUL010000146.1, from coordinate 4,371 downwards.
CCTGCATTTACAACTACCTGCTCAATGGTGATACCACTTTCCTCGCAACCAGCGATGTAGATGGTGACGGCTTTATCACTAGCACCGACATCACAATAATATACAACATACTGCTTGGTGATTAATGCTGAATGCGGAATCGGGCTGACGCCTGGTTTTTAAAGACGATTAATGACAATCAAAATTAACGCTTCGCGTGGGGAAATTACTGACAATTCTTCCACGCTGGCTTTTCTGAATGCGGAGTTGCGCCCTGCGGGCGAAATTAGAGAGCCTGCGGCTCTAAAATTTTAATGGTGCTTCGCACTAAAATTTTATTATATAATAACCTGAGTTCGATGAAATTATTATATGAATATCAGCCTATTAGCTCCCCCTCTAAGATAGGCCAATGGCGCAAACCGAAACCAGCGGCAAAACGCGTTTTGACATTGGTGAGGTGTAGCCCATTGACGCTAGAAGAGCGGGTAAGGGGGAGTATGATAGACTCAAGGTATTGCATTTTCGCAATTTTCATACTCCTCAGTCACTTCGTGCCTGCTCCCCTATCTTAGGGGAGCAGCTGATACACAGCAAATTATTTTCATCAAACTCACGTTATAAAATAATTTTAGCGCCCTTGGGCGTAATGACAATTTTAGCACGAAGTGCTCCAATTTCTACTCCTGTAAGGAGTGGCAGATTACAAGTTTTTATCGTAGTGCCCACAAGTAAAAACAAAGAGCGGTTATTGGCGATTATGCCAGGAGCCGCTGTTGGTATGCTTATATTAATCTAGATCTAGGAACAACACTCATCCATGATTTGCAAAATAACTATAAAATCATCCACTATCGACAAGCGGTTTAGCAAATTTATACTATTTTTGTAATCTTATGTTTGAGATTGTCTCAAATTTCAGATAATAGACCAATTAACAATAAACTTCGTTTTTTTAAATGGTGGCATTAAAGACAATATATAAAACAAAGAATAGCCAGGGTGTATTTGGATGTGGTGACTTGGGTATTTCTTCAAAAGAATGGTTTGAATTACTTAAATCTCCAGAAGCCAAGACCTATCTGGATTCCTTGATTTGTTTCTTGCGCGAACAAGATCATGCAGGGACATGCAGTGCTATTTCTTTGAAATATGGTAACTCTGCATATTATTATAATGCGAAAGTGACCAATTTTTCCAAATGGATTCAAAAGGAGCTAAATAGGTTTCAAGTTCTTGACGAGGATGGCAGTGCAACATATTGGTGCATAACAATGCAAAAAGGATGGGACACAAAACAAGGTTTTAAATGGCAACTGCGTGACGAGTTGGTTGATGCTTTACGGTCATATCTGATGGACACATTAATAATCCAATATGGCAATATTAAAGAACCATTTAATGGCTATTTTGAAGAATACAAGTGGGAGCTTCTCGACAAAACAGAAGGAAAAGATGTTTTGGAAATAATCAAAAACCTTAGAGGGAAGAATATTGTTGATAATGCACGTGTTGATGGAGTGCTGAAATCTCTTTGGGAGAATCATCCTGATGAGCTGACTGCTATAGGAGAACACTTAATCAATGAATCAATTCCTATAGATGAACGTATCGCAAATTTCAAAGCAGAAATGCGAGAACTTTGCCCAAAAGACTGGAATAATTGTGCTAACGATGAGCGCACTGCAGCTGCGATATTGATGTGCAAATATCCTGACAAGTACACAGTTTATAAAGATGAGATATATCAGTTAATATGCCATTATTTTGGATTTGAAAGCAGAAAGGCAGGTAAAAAGTTTAGCCATTTCATTGAAATAATAAATAGATTTTCAGATGAGTTTGGTGAGAAGATTCAAGACTTTATGATCTCGTCTATTGGAAGCTACAAAAATAAGCCATTAAACTTAACAACTCAAACTCTTTTCTGGTGCATGAGAAACAACATGAATGCAGAATTAAAAAGCAAAACAATGAATTACTGGCTTGCAGGCTACTCTTACGGTGGCGACAGGTCTCAATTCGACAGATTCATTAAAGAGGGATTTTGGGACTGTGGATATGATGCCAATAAGACAATTGACCAAAAACTTCTTGCTGAAACCAAGACTATTTCTGTGGGTGACATCATTATATTGAAATCATCCTCAACTAAAGGTTCCAATCATGACAAGCCATTCATCCGAGTAAAAGCTGTTGGTATTGTGACCAGCGATATCATTGTGTCTGATGAAGGTGAAGGTAAAAAAGGGTGCCGATGCTCTGTTGAATACATCAATACTGATGAGAAAGATTTTGATGGATCAATATATGGTTATTATAGAAAAACCATACATCGAGCAGATGGCAAGGTTAAAGATATTATCAATTATGTAAATGAATTATTAGAAGAATATAATATGCCACAGAAAAAATATCAGAAATACATAGATTTGCTACAGGAAACCCATAATCTTGTATTGACTGGAGCACCAGGCACTGGTAAAACATATATGGCTCAAAAAATTGCAGAAGAAATGGGGGCTGTAATAAAATTTGTACAATTCCACCCTTCATACGACTACACTGACTTCGTTGAAGGTCTGCGTCCTATAGAAAAAGAAGATGGGCAGATGGGCTTTGAGCGAAGAGACGGCGTTTTCAAAGAGTTTTGCCGTGAAGCTATCAAGAATCTTAATGACTCAAGAAAGAGCATTGAGAGTTTGTCAAATGAATTGTCATGGCAGGAGCAATTTTGGCAATTTGTTGATGATGCTATAGATAGTGGAGACGAATTTGAGACTGTCAATGGAAGCAAATTCATCATAACTGATTTAAAAGGCCATAATATCGTAATCCATAATAAACTAAATGAAAGAACTTCACAAGTTAACGTGAATGCCGATGAAATTATTGAGCTTTTATCAAACGAAATACCTTTAAACATCGTCAGAGACATACGCAACTACTTCAAGCGCAAGTTTGGTACACAGGCCGACTCCTACGCATACGTCATCACTAAAGCGGTTAGAGCAATGAGTAAAAAAGTCCCTGTTGTGACTGCTAATAAAATTGACCGTAAATCATTTGTATTTATCATCGATGAGATTAATCGTGGAGAGGCATCAAAGATATTTGGTGAACTGTTCTATGCTATCGACCCAGGCTATAGAGACAAGAAAGACCATCTTGTGCAGACACAATACCAGAATCTTGTCCCCGAAACCGATGTGTTCGCCAATGGCTTCTATGTGCCAGAGAATGTTTATATTCTCGCCACTATGAATGATATAGACCGCTCTGTAGAAAGTATGGACTTCGCTATGCGTAGGCGTTTCACATGGCAAGAGGTCACTCCTGACGATACCGAATCAATGCTTGACTCATTATCTTGTGTGGATGAAGCTAAGGACACCATGCATCACCTAAATAAAGCCATCGCTGAAACAGATGGCTTAGGTGCTGCATATATGATTGGGCCATCGTATTTCTTAAAACTTGGTGAGAATGGTGGCGATTTCGAAAGACTTTGGAAAATGAATATCGAGCCTTTGCTTAAAGAGTATCTTCGTGGATTCAGGAAATCGGCAGAAATACTTGAAAAGTTCAAAAAAGCATATTTTAACAATAGTGATACAGTAACTGATCAGCCAAAGTTGATTGATGAGAATTAACCTGACAGATAACAACATCGGACGGACATTCCAAAGGAAAGATGTTTCAGCCTTGTTCCCAATCGCAGACAAAACGATTGCAGAACTATGTCGTGATAATGAAAATCTTCTCATTTTTCCATATAGCATAGAGACGGCTGATGACAGAATAGGCGAGGCTTCAATCATGAGCATTCAGAATACAGATGATTCTGAAAAAGTTCGCATTGAAACTGGAAATGTTATGGGCTTTATCGGTGTTGGTGATCTTCAAGTTAAGATTAAATCAAGATTTGATGTCGGCAGGGATGATTATCTGTTGCATTATATGCTACAGAAGGTTCTCTCATTCAATCTGTTTGACCTAAGTCATAATAACGAACAGGAAGATGTTTTCGACTTCATCATGTTTATGTTTCCCTATTTCCTTAAAGCAGCTCTTCGTCAAGGCGTATATAGGGAATATCAAAACTTTAAACAGAATGACTCTAACCTAAAAGGCCCTATTGACATCGGCAGACACATGGCTAGAAATGTTCCCTTTGTTGGAAATATAGCATATTCAACTCGTGAATACAGCCATGACAATAATATGACAGAGTTAATTCGCCATACGATTGAGTTTATGAAAACGAAGAAATATGGCCAGGCTGTTCTAAAAATTGACCGTGAGACAATTGAAAATGTTGAGACTATTATTGAGCACACACCTCAATATAATAAGAATGAGCGAGGGAGTGTTGTGAACAAAAATCTCAGG
>JAFZUL010000145.1 GCA_017618355.1 Muribaculaceae bacterium | reverse complement strand
AAGACAATAGGTAAAATGGCTTTTGCTGCATGTTTTGACCTTAAGAGCATCGATCTGCCAAATTCTATAGAAGTGCTTGACACTATGGTTTTGGCTGGGAGTGGATTAACCAATATCACAATTCCGAACTCTGTAAAAGAGATCAAAGAGGATGCAGTGGCTTTATGTAATGACTTAGAGGAAATCAATATTCCAAATTCTGTAAAAACAATAAAGGCTGAAGCCTTCAAACATTGCTGGAAATTGAAATCACTTAATATTCCCAATTCGGTAGAGTCGATAGGGTGGCAGGCATTCTATCAGTGTGAATCACTTGAGAATCTGACTTTGGGAACAGGCTTGACTTATCTTGGTTCGGGAGCGTTCAATTGCAGCTGGCCATATTCAGTTCACGCTATTGACACTATAACATGTTATGCTACAACTCCGCCTCCAATGGATAACTATTACACTTTTGAGTCAAGTTACGCTTCAGCTGTTCTGTACGTCCCTGAAGAATCTATTGAGCTTTACAGGAATGACGAAAACTGGAAACGATTCTTCACGATTCTTCCTATTGAGGAGTCGGGCATCAATTATGTGGCTGTTGACCCTGCTGTTGAGGGCAAGCGCCAGCGCTATAATCTGATGGGCCAGCCCGTGGGCGATGACTACAAAGGCATAGTGATTGAGGACGGGAAGAAAATCCTTGTGAAATAGCGAGGCTAATGCCGTTTAGGGTTAGAAGAAAAGCAATAGCACCGCCCGTGAGTCCGTGGCGGTGCTATTGTTTGTGTCTTTAAGATTGTCTCTTGTTCAGAGTGCTGCAGCGATTTTTCTTATGCTTTTGAGTCGTTTCATAAACGACTTGTCGCGCTCGGCCACAAGCATGTTGTATTCATTCTGCATGGCAAGCAGTGGTGCGGCTGGGACATCGAGCGCTGCTTCGAGCATCATAGCCAGTTGGGTGTTGAGCGCTCTCTTTCCATTCAGCACCTCATTAAATACCGAATAAGAAATGCCGAGTTTGCGAGCTAATCCGCGTTGTGAGATTCCTCGAAATTCCAGCTCGTCCTTCAGCACCTCACCTGGGTGAGTGGGAACAAAAGGTTTCAAATTGTTGGCTATCATATTATCTTTTTAAGCGGTCACTCAGCGATAATGAGGTCGATGCCGTGCTCGTTGATTTGGTTGATGACGTTGGTACTGACTCCTGCGTCGGTGATGATGAGGTCGATGTCGTCGATGTTGCCGATTTTTGCGAAACCGCGTCGGCCAAACTTAGTTGAGTCGGCAAGGACAATCACCTTTTGCGACGCCTGCATCATCTGTTGGTTAAGCTCTGCCTCGCGCATGTCGGTAGTAGTGAAGCCAAAGTCAAAATCGATGCCGTCAACCCCTAAGAACAGTTTTGAGAACGAGCAGTTCTCAAGAAGCTGTTTGCTGTAGTGCCCCACCACCGAGAGGCTGCTGTGGCGCACCGTTCCTCCCAACTGGATAATATCGTTGTTCTCGTTTTGCGACAAGATATCGCTTGCTGGTAGTGATGCCGACACCACAGTGAGACGATGAATGGGCTTGATGTTTCGCGCCAAGGCATGAATCGTTGTTCCCGAAGCAATGATGATAGAGTCGTCCTTATCAATAAGCTTGGCAGCTTCGCGGCCTATCGCCTCCTTCTGTTCCACGGCGATTTTCTCCTTCTCGTTTACCGAGCGGTTAAATGTGAAAGGATTAATGATGATTGCCTTGCCATGGCTGCGGTAAAGCTTATTGGCTTGCTCAAGTTCAGTCAGATCCTTTCTGATAGTCACTTGCGACACATCGAGGAGTTCAGCGAGCTCGGTGACGCTGATGGCTTCTTCTTTGAGCAGCACATCAAGAATTTGCTCTTGGCGTTTTTTCTTTAGCATGGTTCTATATATTATATTAATGTGTAAGCCAAATTTTCGTTTAAGTTTCGTTGCAAAAGTAGTATATAATTATAAAAGAAACAAATTTTTTTGCTTTTTTTTCAAAAGAAGCATATTTTATAGATATTTGTTGATAAATTATAGTTCAAATAAGCCAAAAAACACTGCTTAAAAGCATATTTTTTTCTTCTCTAGAGAAAAAAAAGCATTTTTTATGAAAAAAAGTAGTAAAAAATTTTGCTATTTAAAAAATTATATCTAATTTTGTTGCGTAATAAAACAATAGTGGTTGCGTTTCGAAACTTTTAACCACATTGCGAAACCAGTTTTTATTGTTTTTCCACCAATGTGAACCCCACCTTCCATTGACCGAAACCTATAACTTCAATTATAACATAAATGACTACAGTAAACAACAATCATTACGACGTGATTGTGATTGGCGGAGGCATCACAGGCGCAGGAACAGCACGCGATTGCGCCATGCGAGGCCTTAAGGTGCTTTTGGTAGAGAGGCACGACTTCTCGACCGGAGCCACCGGACGCAATCATGGCCTCATGCACAGCGGCGCCCGATATGCTGTCACCGACCACGAGAGTGCCAAAGAGTGTATTCAGGAGAACATGATTCTCCGAAAAATCGCAAAGCACTGCGTAGAGGAAACCGACGGCCTGTTCATCACACTGCCCGAAGATGACATCAATTTCCAAGCCACTTTTGTGCAGAAGTGCACCGAGGCGGGAATCAGCGCCGAAATCATCGACCCGAAACAGGCTATACTCATGGAGCCTTCGGTAAATCCCGAGCTCATAGGTGCCGTCAAGGTGCCTGATGCCTCTATCGATCCCTTCCGTCTGACAATGGCCAACGTTCTCGACGCCCAGTTACATGGCGCCGAGGTTCTTGTTTATCACGAGGTAATCGATGTAATCATCGAGCAAGACAGAATGGTGGGCGTGAAACTGCGCAACAACCACAACGGAGAGACTCTCGACGCCTATGCCACTGTCACCGTCAATGCTGCCGGAATCTGGGGAGCATTGATAGCGCAGATGGCTGGTGTGAAAATCAACATGTTCCCGGCAAAGGGGTCATTGCTGATTTTCGGACACCGCGTCAACCACATGGTCATTAACCGCTGTCGAAAGCCAGCCAACGCCGACATTCTCGTTCCCGACGATGCCGTTTGTGTAATTGGCACCACCAGCTTGCGCATTCCAATTGAAGAATGTGACGACATGCGAGTGACTCCCGAAGAAGTTGAAGAACTGCTCGCCGAGGGAATGAAACTGGCACCATCGCTGGGCTCGACACGCATCCTCAGAGGCTACGCGGGAGTGCGACCTCTAGTGGCTAGCGATGATGACCCAAGCGGGCGAAGCATCAGCCGCGGCATCGTCACTCTCGACCACGAGAAACGCGACGGCCTTGCTGGCTTCATCACCATAACCGGCGGCAAGATGATGACCTATCGTCTCATGGCCGAAGAAGTCACAAACCTCGTTTGCCAAAAGCTCAACATCAACAAGAGTTGTGAGACCGCCACTACCCCACTGCCAGGAAGCGAACCCAAGGAAGAGACAAAAAGATTCAGCTTCTCACAAAAAGCGGCACAGGGGCGCCACGGCACCCTCAACGACACTATTGAGCGCGGCGAAGCAGCCAACGATGCACTGGTGTGCGAATGCGAGGGCGTGAGTGTGGGCGAAGTGAGATATGCCGTCACAAAACTGCATGTCCACAACCTCATCAACCTGCGCCGACGCACTCGAGTGGGTATGGGCACCTGTCAAGGCGAGCTCTGCGCTTGCCGCGCAGCAGGGGTGATGTGCAACGACGACAAGAGCGCACAGAAAGCCATCAACGACCTCAACGGTTTCATCAACGAGCGCTGGAAGGGCATGCAACCCGTTGCCTGGGGCGACAACCTTGCCGAAGCGCAACTCACCGCAACAATATATCAAAGTCTCTTGGGCGTCGATAAACTAGCCAATGAAAGGAGGATAGAATACTATGAAATTTGATATTATAATAATAGGTGGAGGTCTCAGTGGCCTCACCGCAGGTATAGCTCTTGCCGAGGCTGGTAAAGACGTGGCTCTTGTGAGTGCTGGACAAAGCTCTCTGCACTTTGGCAGCGGCTCTCTCGACCTGCTCGGTTGCGACGAAAAGGGCAACGACATTTATAAGCCCCTTGATGCCATTAAAGCAGTAAACAGTAAACATCAATATAATAAACTCGAAGACGTGTCAAGTTTGGCTGGTGTGGCGAAACAACTACTCGAGAGAGCAGGAATCGCCACTACTGGCAATATAACATCCAACCACTGGCGCATCACCCCCATAGGCGGGTTGATGCCCACGTGGTTGAGTATGGAAGGCATGGCTACTATTGAGGACCCCGACCAGATGCCGTGGCGCAAAGTGGCTCTGGTGAATATAATAAACTACCTTGACTTCCCCACCAAGTTCCTTGCATCAGGTTTGCGTGACAAGGGTGTAGAAGTCGATGTAAAAGCGGTTTCCCTGCCTGAGCTACAAAAGCTTCGTCAGAGTCCCACCGAGATGCGCTCTTCTAATATCGCAAAGGTGATAGAGAGCAATGAATTGATTGTAAAACTTGCCGAAGAGGTATACAAGGTTGCAGGTGAGGGCTACGACATGGTGCTGCTGCCTGCAGTGCTTGGAATGACCAACAGCGAGAAGAGCCAGCAACTACTCAAGCTCATAAAAGTTCCAGCACGATATGTAGCCACGCTGCCACCATCGGTTCCCGGCGTGAGAATGCAGACCATGCTGCGCAAACGCTTCACTGCCCTAGGCGGCACATTCTTCACTGGCGACCAAGTGACTGAAGGTCTGTTTGAAGACAACATCCTCAAGGGTGTGAAAACCGCAAAACTTGACGGTACAACACTCGAAGCCGACAATTTCATACTCGCGACGGGCTCGTTCATGAGTCGAGGATTAAAAGCCGACTACAATCGTGTGTATGAGCCCGCTTTAGGCGTCGATGTTGACGACCTTGGCCTTGACCGCAAGACATGGGCAAAAATCGACGTCACCGACGCCCAGCCCTATATGGAGATGGGCGTCAAGACCGACGAGAACCTGCGTTGCATGCGCAACGGCACTACCATCAGCAACCTCTTTGCTGTCGGCTCGATCCTGAGCGGCCACAACAGCATTAAGCGACTCGACGCTGGAGGCGTGGATATGCTCACCGCATTACAAGTAGCTAATAACATCATCAAATAACACCGACGATTATGGCAAACGAAACACAGACACAAAACGTGAGCGTCAACAACTTTGAACAGTGTTTGAAATGCTCTATCTGCACCGTCTATTGCCCTGTATCGGCGGTGAGTCCCGAATATCCCGGACCCAAGCAAGCAGGTCCCGACGCTGAGCGCTATCGCATGAAGAACAAGGAGTTCTTTGACGATGCCCTCAAGATGTGCCTCAACTGCAAGCGATGCGAGGTGGCATGCCCCAACGATGTGCACATTGGCGACATAATCCAGGCGGCACGCATCAAGTACAACACCCATCGCCCAAAACTGCGCGACATGATGCTCGCCAACACCGACTTTGTTGGCACCATGGCATCACCATTTGCCGCAATCGCCAACCCCATCCTCAAGCTCAAGCCCATGAAGGCCATCCTGCATGGGGTAATGGCAATCGACAAGCACCGCACCTTCCCCGACTACTCAAGCCGCAAGTTTGAGTCATGGTTCAAGAAAAACGCTGCCTCAGAGCAGGACAAGTTCAACAAGCACGTTAGCTATTTCCACGGATGCTATGTGAACTACAACTACCCGCAACTGGGTATTGACTTCGTCAAGGTGATGAACGCCGTTGGCTACGGTGTGCACCTGCTCGAGAAGGAGAAATGCTGCGGTGTGGCACTTATCGCCAACGGCATGCCTAAGCAGGCGAAGCGCCAGGGCGAGGTGAACATGACCTCGATGCGTAAAGCCATCGCAAATGGGCACCAAGTGCTCACTACAAGCTCGACCTGCACATTCACAATGCGCGATGAGTATGACCACCTGCTAGGCATCGACAACCACGACGTGCGCGACAGCATCAGCCTCGCAACACGCTTCCTGTTCCAGCTCATTGAGAAAGGAGAGATAAAACTCGCTTTCCGTGAGGACTACCACAAACGCGTGGCTTATCACAGCGCCTGCCACATGGAGCGCATGGGATGGGTGCCTTACAGCACACAACTGCTGCGCATGATTCTAGGTATCGACTTCGTGATGCTTGAGTCGCAATGCTGCGGCATCAGTGGCACTTACGGCTTCAAGAAAGAGAACTACGAGCGCTCACAAGCCATAGGTAAGGGCCTTTTTGATCAAATCAAGGAAGTGAACCCCGACTATGTGGCAACCGACTGCGAGACGTGCAAGTGGCAGATAGAGATGTCAGCTGGAACTCCAGTGATGAACCCCATCTCAATTATCGCCGAGGCGCTCGACATAGAAGCTACCCGAAAACTCAATAATTTAGATTAAACGTGAAATAAAATATAATATTAACCTTTTAAAATTAATCGATTAAACAAAATGGGTAAATTTTTAGCTCCACCGGCTTTTAAGCCGGAAAGAACAGGACCTGAGGCCGATGCCGAATACCGCCGTCTAAGGTGGCAAGTGTTCATTGGTATCTTCATCGGATACGCCGGCTTCTATCTTGTTAGAAAGAACCTGTCGATGGCAATCCCAATGCTGGAGCCTTTTGGCTTCACTAAGGGTGAGATGGGTACTGTATTAGGTATGAACGCACTTGCCTACGGTATCTCAAAGTTTGTGATGGCAAGTATCAGCGACCGCAGCAATGCTCGTCGCTTCCTGCCGTTGGGACTGATTCTCTCGGCAGCAGCCATGGCGTTCATGATTGTCCCCATTCAGTTTTTCAAGGACCAAAAGGGTCTTGCAATCTTCTTGATGGGTGTGTTCAACTTCCTCGTTGGCTGGTTT
>JAFZUL010000013.1 GCA_017618355.1 Muribaculaceae bacterium | reverse complement strand
TAGAGGGGGTAAGGGGGAGTATGATAGACTCAAGGGATTGCATTTTCGCAATTTTCATACCCCTCAGTCACTTCGTGCCAGCTCCCCTATCTTAGGGGAGCAGCTGATACACAGCAAATTATTTTCGTCGAACTCACGTTAAGATAGAGGGGGATATAGGGGGAGTATGACAGTGTCAATTATGATATTCAAAAAAGGTTGTCATACTCCTCAGTCGCTTCGCGACAGCTCCCCTATCTTAGGGGAGCAGCTGATACACAACAAATTATTTTCGTCGAACTCACGTTAGTTAATCTTCTTAACGCTATGATGAGATTTTGGTTTTGGATTCGTGGCAAGTTCTATCGCTTCGTAGAAATAAGCAAAACTATTTGCCATTATCAAAAATGAGTTATATCTTTGTGGCATAGAAACAATTCTAAAAACTTAACGCTATGAAACTAATTGTCAGATTATTTGTTGTGGCTCTTGTGTGCTTGAGTGGCACTACAGTTGATGCTCAGAATTATAATTCGGTGCTGAAGGCTCAAAAGCCTAAGACCGACGCCAAGGGCTACTACAGCCTGCTCGACTGCCCACAGTCACTGCCCAACGTGGAGGTGATAACAGAACAAAACGATAACGGCTCCTACGCCGTGAGGGTGCTCATAAAAGGCAAGCAAGTCGATACTTTCACATGCGAGTCAACTAGCGATGATGTGCGCTTTGTCGATGCCAACTTCGACGGCTACTACGACATCTTCATTGGTCCTGCTACGACGCGCAACTATAGCCATCTCTACCTGTGGGACACCAAGAAGCAGTGGTTCTACCATGCAACGTCTCCCGACAACTTAAACGACCATTTCATCCTCAACCCCGCCAAGAAGCAATGGGTGAGCGCTGGATCAAGCAGCTACTGCTCAATGTACTACACCATTTTCCGATGGGACGACGACAAGGAGGTTGATATCGAGTCGCTTATTGACATCAGCGACCCAACAGCCCATCACGAGTATGGTGTAAAACGCCGCTACACCGTCATCAAGGGCGGCGACTTTGAGAATATCGCCCCCAACCGCAAGCTGCACACTAACCGCAAATCGGCCCTCCCCAAAAAGTGGCGCACCATCCTCAAGGAATTTGATAAGTACATCCAATAATTCAAGTTTGTTATTAAAACGTTTTGATGGTGTGTCAAAATGTGGAATCTAATGAAAACTCCTCCTCTAAGATAGAGGAGGTGCCCGTAGGGCGGAGGAGTATGAAAATGCCGAATGTGCTGGCAATCAACAATATTTCAAATTCTTGTGCCCATCATACTCCCCCCTTGCCCCCTCTATCTTAGAGGGGGAACTGCAACAAATGTCGAATTTTGACACATCCTCTCTTTCTCATTATTGAGGCAACGGAGTCGCCCGAGTTGTCTCAAAACTTTCTTCTTGTGTGCAAGAAATCATCAAAAGCGAGCATTTCGTCATTTAGTCCTAGCATTATGAAATAAAAGTTTCGGAACATTTGGAAAAGAGCGGTCCAGATTGTTTTCTTTGCGGTGAAATTTGTTTCGCAATATAAAACATTGACTAACATTCTCACACATTAGTTAAAAAAAAGAAATCTGTATCGTCTAAGACAAAAAAACATTAACTTTGGCATTGATTTTGCAATATTTAGGAAAAGTGTCAGTATTAGAAGTAATTTTGCGATAAATCACGATAAAAACAAAATCAAACTATAGAACAAAGATGGATTATTCATTAATCGCCAATTCTGGCATTCAGCTACTGTCGAAGCGAATTGACATCAACCTCAATGAAGGTTTTAAGTGCCGCTTTGCCGAGTCGTTTGACGACGAGCGTTTTCAGTGGAAACTGGAATTTGCCTACACCCTCAGCAACCAGATTGTGGTGCTCACCTCACAGCTGCGAGAGAAAGGATATCTCGACAACGACAACAAGCTCACCACCAGCGAGGCAGTGATTCTCGCCAACCCCGAGGTAAAGCAGTTCAACGTTGCCGACAACGAGGAGGATAGCCTGGGCATCTTCTTCTCTAAGCTTGCCGCCAACAACAAGTTCCTGAGCCATTACCTCAACGTGTGGCTCCCTATGCCGTTTATCGAGAAAGACGATACTGGCGACTATAAGAAGGGACCCTACAACTGGTGCAAGTTCATGATTGTGCCGCGCGAGACCAATGCCGGCATCCTCACCGCCGACGTGGTATTGGCCTTCGACACCCAAGCGCGCTACAACGCCCTCGACGCTTATAAGGAATTCCCCGTGTTTATGAGCGATGGCGAGACCGAGAAGATTTTTGGCCTGTGCGGCAACGAGCGCCAGCTCATTGACTACTGCACTTGGAACAACAACTGGGTGCGCGACTACCTGATGGAAATCGCCTACCCCAACGCCAAGAACTTCGACGTTCTCGAGCTCAAAGATGGCAGGCACAAATATGAGTTCCTCGCCACCTACCTGATGCTCATCAAATACCTGAGCAGCCTCGACGACTTCTTCCCCACTGTGAAGCTCATGCGCGACCGCGACGTGAACATCGTCAATGTGGAGATGATTATCGACATAGGTAACTCTCGCACCTCGGCGCTGCTCTTCGAGAACAACAAGTTTACGCAAGACTTCACCAAGGTTGACCCGCTGCGACTCCAGAATTTCACCCACATGATACTTCCTAACGGCGAACTCAACCGCGTGGAAGAGACCTTTGACATGCGATTGTCGTTCCGCAAGGTGAAAATTGGGAAAAACATCCCAGGCAGCAACCAGTTTGTGTGGCCAAGCATCATCAGGCTGGGACGTGAGGCCAACTACCTCAACCACGAGGCCACAGCACTAAACCTCGGTCTCGAGACCCTCTCCACCAACTCCAGCCCCAAGCGCTACCTGTGGGACAACAAACGCACCGAGAACGAATGGCGTTTCATCAACATTGGCGACGAGAACTACTCGCTGCCACCTATCATTGAGGGCCTCACCTGCTTCATCAACGACGATGGCACATTCAACGCCGAGGGCTACGGCATTGGAGCGCATTACTCGCGCCGCTCGCTCATGACCCTCGCCTTCATTGAGATTATAGAGCAAGCTATTACCCAAATCAATAGCTTCCAGTCGCGTGAGCGCCACGACCTGCGCAACACCCCTCGCCGCCTTGAACGTGTGATTATCACATGCCCCACAGCGATGTCGAGGGTGGAGCGTCAAGCGCTTTACAGCAGCTTCGACGATGCAGTGAAAATCATCAATTCCTATCATCACATCGTTGACCCCAATAGCATAACCCTACAGATGCAAGTGATTCCTGGCAACCAGCCACGACGCTACGATGACGACGAGCACAAGCAGTGGTACTACGACGAGGCCACCTGCTCGCAGTTTGTGTATCTCTATGCACAGTTCTGTGAGCGCTACAAGAACCGCAGCGACCTCTTCTTCAAACTCTACGGCAAGAAGCGCGACATCGACGGCGTGGAGTGCGATACCCTAAAAGTTGGCTCGGTAGATATTGGCGCCGGCACCTCCGACGTGATGGTGTGTCAATATCGCTTCAACGAGAGCAACCCCTCGCAAATCAAGCCCGACCCAATCTATTGGGACAGTTTCAACGTTGCGGGCGACGACATGCTACAACTGCTGGTACAAAACGTGATTATCGAGAGTGACAACGGCATTCTTTACCGTCACCTCACCGAGAAAGCGGGAAAAAGTCATCAAGAGGCATATAAGATATTATACCACTTCTTCGGTCAGGACAACAACATGATGACCTTCAAAGACCGCATCATGCGCCGTGACTTCAATATGCAGGTCAACGTGCCAGTCATGTACCGCTTCCTCAACCTGCTGAGCGAGGGAGAGCGATACCTCGAGATTGGCTACGACGAGATGTTTGGCGACAGCAAGCCCAGCAAAATCGTGTGTGAAGCCTTCAAAGAGCGCTTTGGATTCGAACTCAGCGAAGTAGTCTGGACCTACGACCACAGCGTGCTCTCGCAGCATGTGGAGAAGTCGCTCGACTCACTCATTGAGTCAATCTCCACTCTACTCTACGCCCACGACTGCGACATCGTGGTCCTCTCAGGACGTCCCACCATGCTCAAGCCCATCAAGGACTGCTTCCTCAAGTACTTCCCCGTGAGCCCCAACCGACTCATCGTCCTAGGCAAGTACCGCATTGGGCGCTGGTACCCCTTCAAAGACGAGAACGGCTATATGCACGACACCAAGAGCATCGTTCCCGTGGGTGCCATGATCGGCTATCTGGCGTCTATGGCGGGCGGCCTCAACGAGTTCTCGCTCGACTTGAGCGACCTGAGCGACAAGCTCGTGCCCACCACCGAGAGTTTCTACCGTGTGGGTGGCATCCCCAAGGAGGAGTGCATCATCACCCCCACCATAAACAACGGACGCATCACCATCAACTCCTTCCCGTGCTACATCGGTGCAAAGCAGTTTGACATTGATATCTACCCCTTGAGGCCGTTCTATGTCCTCGACATCGACGACCGCCGCATCAAGGAGCGCATCAGCAAGAACAAGATAGCTACTCCCGAGCAGCAGCAACGCATGCTGCGCGAATACCGCGAGGAGTTGTTCAAGAAAGGACCATTCACATTTGAGATAGAGCGCGAGGCCTACGATGAGGACAAAGAGCGACTCACCATCGCTTCTGTCACCGGTAGCGACGGCGAGGAACTCAAGACCGACGACTTCATGTTGCAAGTGCAGAGCATCAACGACCCGCAATGCTACTGGCTCGACTCAGGAGAATTTAACTTGAATATTGCAACCACCGAATTAAACACCAACAACTGAACACTATGAATATCAATCAATATCTTCACATCGTAGAGAAAGCCATTTCCTGGCAGTCGAATGTCCCCGACAGCGAAAGGCAGAACTACCTCGAGCAGCTGGTAAACCTCCGACGTGCGTTCAAGAAGATTCAGTTTGCCGCCGATGAGAGATGCTCCACCGCCGCCTTCGGCGAGAGCCAGATGGGTAAGTCCTATCTCGTTAGCGCGCTGATGAGTGATCCTGGCAAGCCCTTCACTGTCACCGACGGCCGCCGTGAATACAACTTTATCGATGAGATAAACCCCAGCAACCCAAACTCGCGCGTTGAGGCTACCGGTGTGGTGACACGATTCACCTCCAACACCGACCCCGCCGTCCCTGAAGGCTACCTCAAAGCGCGCCTGCTGTCGGTTGCCGACATCATCCTCGTCTTGTGTGAGGCCTATCACACGCAAACCGACTACGACAACTCCGAAATCAAGAAAATCGACTATATACGCCAATACTGCGACTCGGTAGAGGTCTCATCGGTGCCCAACCCCTCGCCTATCCTCACTCAGGATGACGTGATGGACATCTACGACTACCTGCGCAACTCCACCATGAAGCAGCGTGTCGCCAACCTCACCGACCCCGAGTCGGGGCTGTTCTCGTTCCTGTTATTCAATGTGAACCGCCTCACCGACGACCAGCTCCTCTCGGCGATAAAGTTGCTATGGTTTGACAATCCGTCCATCAATCGCCTCTTCGACACACTTATCACAGCCTATCGCTCAATCAGGTTCAACTCCACGGTGTATGTACCCTTCGACGCTGTGCTAAAGAAGCATGGCACGCTTCTCGACGTGGCACGCCTTGACGAAATCTATGACGAGAGCGAGATAGAGCTTCCCGACTATCGTCCCACCACGATTGTCACCACTCAGCAGAATATGTCGATAGAGATGCGCAAGGGCGAATTGAGCGCTCTCGTAGCCGAGCTTTACATGTCACTGCCCACATTTGAGAGCGAGAGTCGCAACTTCCTCTCCTGCCTCGATATCCTCGACTTCCCTGGTGAGCGCAGGCCCGAAAACATGGCCTCTGAGAAGATAACCAACGGCAAGAACCTCTCGGTAGTGCTACGGCGAGGCAAGGTTACCTACCTCTTCAACCGCTACAGCGACACCAAGCGCATAAGCTCGCTCATGCTCTGCCACAACAATATGCAGAGTGCCGAGAGCAAGATGGGTATCGTCCTGGAGCAGTGGGTAAACAATAATGTGGGTGGCAACGCTGCTCAGCGCGACACTTTTATGCGCGACACCGAGATATCGCCGCTGTTCATCATCAGCACGTTCTTCAACCTCGACCTGGAATATCAGACCAACGACTCTCCCGACAAACTCGAAGAGCTGCGCCGCCGCTGGGACAACCGCTTCAAGATTGTCCTTGAGAAAGAAGTACTGCGAGCCAATACCGATGAGGACCAGACACACTGGTTCAACCAATGGACCACGGGACACCCCTTCCGCAGCATCTTCATGCTCCGCGACTTCAAGTATTCCACCAAGTCGTTTGCTGGCTATAACCCCAACACCAAGTCGCCCGAGACCGAAGAAATCGTTCCGGCGGCATTCCCCAACTTCATGCAGTGCCTCAAGGACTCCTTTGTACATTACGACTTTGTGCAGCAGCACTTTGTTGACGCCAACCTGGCGTGGGACAGCGCGGCTACACTCAACAACGACGGCACAAAACCCATCATTGCCGCCCTCAATCAGCTAGCACCACGCGTGAAGCAAGCCCGAGACAATATGTTCGGTGAAGAGATAACCCGCCTTGTAGCCTCGCTCAAGAGCCTGCTCTCAAAGTACTACCACAGCGGCTCGGCCGACGACGAAATCAAGAAGGCGAAACGCCAAGCAGCACAGGCCAACCTGCAGCTAGGCAAAATTGAAGGCACCGACCCTGCCGCCTTTGGCAAAATGCTCGACATAATGATGATTGACGAGCCTCACCTGTATGAGAAAATCCACAACGCCCTCAACAACACGGTAACCACCACATCGCAACCCGACTCAGAGAAGGCACTCTTCATGCAGTTTGGCCTCAGTACTGAGGCGTCACGCGCCCAAAACCTCGAGAAACTGTGCGACTCACTAGGTGTAGATACCGAAGAGGAGTGCAACGAGATGCTCTCGGCCGAAGGCATCGACATCAACAAGCTGCTCAACTCTAACCGCATGGTAAACTCGCAAGCCGAACAAGTGGCTACGATGGTAGAGAAATACTGGATTGAGGAATACCTAACCCAATATGCGGTGCCCAAGTGCAAAGACGTCATCCCCGCTGTGAGCGATATGACCACCAACCTCATCAGGCTCTACCGCTTCCTAGGAATGCACGACCGCATCACCAAGCGCATCGACCAATATCTAGCCTCCTTCGACAAAGACAGTGCCGTAGCTATCATCGCTGACTATCTTGCGATGGAGTTTAACCACTTTGTCACCACCTTTGGATTTGACTACATCGATAGCAAGCATCTAAGCAACATCCTCGAGAAGAATGCTAGATTGAAGCTTAACATCAGCGAGGAGATGCTCTCGTCACAGAACAATCTAACTGGAGTGAAGCTCCTTGAAGAACTCGACCAAGCCAACCGCAAACTGCGGGAGAAGGGCTATAATCCCAACGACCGCAAGGCGCTCATCCGCTTGCCCCGCTATGGATTCAAGTGGACTTGGATTGAGTATCTGAAAGTGGGTTATATCCTCTCGTGCGACCTCCCCGACTACGACATCGCCGCCAACAAGCGACTAGGGGAAATCATCAACGAGATTGACGCAAACTAATCGCTTTGTCGTGCATATGGTCATACTCACCCTCATAGGGGAACTTACCCACAAGACTTAAATTTATACAAAAATATATTAAGACTTAACTATTATGCCAAACGTGAAAAATAAAGTGCGACTGTGCACCACGTCTCCCATGAGCATTTTCATCGTGGAGAATCTGGGCGGCACACCGTTCTATAACAGGCGAGACGATTTCGAGAGATTGCTCGACAAGTATGTCGCCGATCCTCGCTACAAGAAATTCTTCGCCATGCCTTATTTTGAGCCAGCTCTCCACGGGCTGGAGTGGCATGTTGACCCAGAGTTTGCTCGCGCCGTGAAACTCTCCTCTCTGGCTGGCACACAGCAATATTTTGTCGCAAAGCAATATATTGCCGACGCCACCAACTACTTCCGCAACCTCGTTACACAAGTCAGTGATGATGCGAAACCCTACTTTAACTGCCTCATCAAGTATATCGACTCTACCGATATCGACGAAATGGCGTTTGTCACCGAGTCGCAAGTGATTCTGGGCGTGTGGGGTATCATGCCCATGCCTGGGCAGAGCATGAACACCTCGGTAGTCACCGTTGTTGATGACAACCGCCTGCACAGGGTATCGTTTGAGACTAACAACGCCACCCTCCAAGGCACCACATCGTTCATGAGGCGGCATGGCTACAAGCTGCATCCGGGCATTGACGTGCCAAAGGTTGTTCCTGAAGATGGCTTCGTTTTCGTGAGCTGGACGCCTTTTGACCCCAACAATGCCCAGGTCAATGAGGATCTCCACTTTGTGGCGCAGTGCGAAAAGGTAGAGACACCTCCACCCTACCAGCCTGAGCTGCCACCACCCGTGCCTGGACCACAGAAGTGCCAGGTGAAATTTGAGAATGGCGGTTATGGCACCCTGAGTGGCACATCGCCTTCGATGACCGTGTCTCCAGGCACCGTGCTCACGCCAGAGTTGATACCTCTCGTCACACCGCTCAAAGGTTATTCGTTCTTGGGTTGGGACAAGCCAATAGATAAACCCATCACAGGCGACACCACCTTTGTAGCACTATATTCTAGGTTGCCCTGGTGGAAACGCTTGTTTGGCGAAGGTTGCCTTCGCTGGTTGTTGATGGCACTGCTTGCCCTGCTATTGTTATTGCTGCTTGCCATCGTTCTTACCCGCTGCACCTCGTGCTCAGGAACCTTAGGAGGCTGCGTTCGCGGTATTCACGACAATATTGTTGGCGCCGACACTACTGACACTATACAAGGCCGCACGCGCGTCATCATTCACGACGAGCGAGTCATTGAGCGCATACGCACCGACGACGGCGACTACATCGACGACAATGGCAACCGCCGTGGCGTGAGAGACATCTCCGATGACTTGGACGGTGACGACGAAGTGGCTCCACCGCTGGTTGACGATAACGGTGACCCTATCTCCGACCGCGGCCGCCTCAACCCCGATGACCCCAACAGTCCCGAGGTGGTGAGTGACAGGCTTAACATCTTCTTCGACAACGACAATCCCGACTTCCAGAAGTTTGCCACCGAGTTCAAGCGCAACTACCCCGGCGAGCAATACAAAATCATAGGCAAAGACAAGAACACACGCTGGCTGTTGGTGCAGGTCCCGCCTGAGGAACGCCCAAAAATCCGCGACGAGCTACCGTCGAAGATACCATCAATGAAGTTTAAAGTAGTTGATGAGGTGATTATGGCCGGCGGGCAGCAGCAGGGAGGCTCGCGTTCTACCCTGCCTAAAGGATGGCATCTCGAGGCTGCCCACATCAAGCAGGCTTGGCAAATATCTAAAGGCAATGCCAACGTAACTGTGGCTGTGGTTGACGATGGCCTCGACCTGAACCATGAGATGTTCTCTGGACGCATAGTAAAGCCCTACAACGTGTTTCGCTGCGATGACCACTTGAGCTCAGGAATAGGACACGGCACCCATGTGGCAGGTCTTGCCGCCGGCAACACATCACATGTAAATCAAGGTGCCGCTGGAGTGGCTCCCAACTGCAAAATCATGCCCGTGCAGGTGTTTGACAACGGCCAGTGCACCATCTCAGGAGTGATACGCGGCATCATGTATGCCATCCGCAACAATGCCGATGTGGTGAATGTCTCCATTGGCACCGCCTATCCAGTGCAACTTGGCGACATCGTGCCCATCGAGGAGCAGAAAGAAGTGGCGCGTAGCTATTTCAAGCCCGCCGAAGACGTGTGGAAATGGGTCTTTGAGCAGGCAGGCAAGAAAAACACCATCATCGTGTTTGCCGCAGGAAACAGCAACCTGCTGGCAGCCATGCAGCCACAATTGAGGTCAAAAAACACCATTAATGTAGGTGCTATCGGCAAAAACAACACCAGGACCGAATGGTCAAATTTCGGCAACACCGTTTATGTCTCGGCTCCAGGCGAGGGTATATACAGCTCTATGCCTGGCAACCGCTATCAGGCACAAGACGGCACCAGTATGGCAGCACCCATTGTAACCGGCGTAGTGGCACTGATGAAATCGGTAAATAAAAACATTACCGTGAATCAAGCTCTTGCAGCATTGACATCCACGGGCGTGAGCATTCGCAACGGCAATCAGAGTGGCCCTGCAATTCAGGCCGACAAAGCCGTGAATAAAATCAGAGGAAGTCGATAAATTGCCAAGATTTTATAAACACCGCATCAAAGAAAGATAGATTATTTATGAGCAATAAAAAGTTTAATTTTGCATTTGTCATCTCTATCATCATCCTTCTGATATATTCCTACATCGTGTTTATGGGAATAGTATATTGGAAGGACGGTGACATTATGCAAGCTATAATCTACACATTGGCTCTGATTGCGGTGATTCTCGTGGGCATCATCATCATGTGCATGGCAAAAGCCAGCCGATGGAAAACAACGGGTAATGTGGTGCAGATTGTGTGTGGCATTGTCATGCTTGGAGCGCTGGCGTTGAGCACTATGCCGTTTGCTCATTTCATCAATCTTGTGGTAAAGCAAAAAGAAATATCCAAGGCTTTCGAGAATGCCCATTTATATGGCTCACAAAGTGCAGTAGCCTACAACAACTACGTTAAAGAACGCGAGGCAAAGACTCGCGACTTCCTAAATGCCGTTGATGCCGGGCATGGTGTGAGCAACCCTTCGGAGTATCAGGAAATCTTCGGACTACCAGGCAATGACAGCAACTCCTCGAAAATCGACCGCATGATCAAAAGCCTGCACAACATACTGCTCCCCGACTCGGTGACAAGCGCCAACGACGAGGCTCTGCATAACCTAAAAACTGGCGCTGAGATGAGCGTGTGGAACATAGCCATGCCGCAACACATCAATAGCATCGACAAGATGGTGAGAACCAATGTAGAAACCTTCAGCAAGCTCAGCAAGAATGCCCACGGCTACAGGGGAGACAACAGCTACCCGCCGTTCTCCTACCAGCAATACACCGACCAAGCCACCCAGCTCAAGGAAACGCTCAACCACATGTCGATGCCCTCGGTAATCTCAATCATAGCAGCGCTATTGTGCTTCGCCTTCATGCTGTTGCCCTATTACCTAGTGGATCGCGATCTGGCGCAAGGCACCAGCGGCAAGCGCAGCCCGCTCGTTGCACCGCCCACCACTCGCCCTAACGGCACCCAGCGCCGCAGCCGCCTTAGCGAGCGAGAACAACGTAATAATCAATAACTACTCTACTAAAATATGCCCACTAAAGAACAAGTATTAGCAATAGCTCATGGCGTGCCAGTGTCGAGTCTCATCACGTCGATTCAGCGAGGAATCATAACTCTCGATGAGTTGAAGCGCATACAACTAGCGCCCGAGAAACTCGAAGTCATTGAGCAGAAACTCAAAGACTACGAAGACCAACTGTGGACTAAGGCATGCCAAACTGGAGATGTCGCCGACTTCTTCAAATATCTCAAAATATATCCCGACGGAGCCTTTGCCGAGCCTTGCCGTCAGGCACTCATATCGGGCGAAGAGTTCTTCTGGAAAAATATTTTGGACAGCGGCTCAATATCTTTGATCAAGCAGTATATTGAGTTTTATGAGCCACTGGGTGGAGCGCACATCTATGAGTGCCAAGAGATGCTTGAGGACCCCGACTGGGTGCAGGTGAAGAAGCAACCCACACTCGTCAATCTTGAGGCCTACGAGCAGGCCTTCCCTGGTAAGCATCACATCGAGATTGCACAGATGCGCGATGCTATCACCGACGACATCGACTGGAAAAACGCTCTGCACGTGGGCAACACCCCTGCTTTCCAGACTTATCTTCAAAATCATCCGCAAGGTAAGCACGCAGCCATAGCCCAAGAGCGCATCGACGCGGCAGCTGGACACGACGCGTTTATTAGCGATATGAATAGCGACCTCAAGAATGCCGACGAGATTCAAAAAGCTGTCGCTGGCAACATCATCACCTGGGGTGATGTGGTCATGGCCTATGGTCCCGAGCGCGCTCAAGCCATAAAGGACTTCGTTGAACGAGATATCCAGCCCAACCCTAAAATACCCGAGGCGTTGACCAAAGACTCCACTGAAGTATATTTCTGGGGCACGCCGTCGTCGGGAAAGACCTGCGCACTCGGCTCTTTGTTGTGCGGCGCAATGAACAACTACAACCTCGAGCCACAGAAATGCCAAGGCTATCACTATATGGCACAGCTGCGCAACGTGTTTGACGCCAACAACAAACTTTGTAGCCTGCCACCAAGTACAGTAGTCAACGTGATACAGGAGATGGTCTTCACCATCACCGATATGAAGAACAAACTGCATCGCGTCACCTTCATTGATATCGCTGGCGAGATTTTCCGTTCCATCTACTCCAACATGAATGACATGTTCCTCGACCAGGAACACAAAGAGACTCTCGCCCACGTGATGAAGTTCCTTGCCGACAACAGCAACCCCAAAATACATTTCTTTGTTGTGGAATATGGCGGCGAGGCCACTCAGTGGGAAGGACTCTATATGCGCGACTATCTGCATGCATGCTCGCTCTACATCAAGGAGAACAAGATTCTAAGAAACTCCACTGGCGTCTATCTCCTCGTCACCAAGTGCGACAAGATGCACTGTCCCGACGAGATGATTGTTGATAACGCCGAGCAATTTGTGAAGAACAACCTCTCTTCATTCTACAACAACCTGCAAAGGGCGTGCGACGACGCTGGCATCAAAGATTTCAAGATTATCCCATTCTCAATTGGCGAGGTCTTTGCCGGCAAGATTTGCTGCTATGACGACAGCTTCATCGATGACGTGATTGACGTGCTAATAGCCAAAACGCCTACCTTGAGAAAGAACAACTTTTTGAGAATGTAACTGAACCGAGAACTTATAACTGGCAACTGATAACTAAGAAATAACTGACAACTATGTCAAACTACAACTATCTCAAAATCGACTTCTACGGACAGTTTAACGACGACACGATACACAAGCTCACTTATCCTGAGCCTTTCAACCCCATGGGTGCCTCGTCGCTGCTATGGCTCAACCCCATCACCGACCCACGAGCCATCAGGACTCTATTCCCCATGGCGAAATATGGCTACAAGATTCATCGTGACGCCAACGGCACCTACTATTCCCTGCTCACACGCTATGAACGTGATGCGCGACAAGGATATGTAGCCATCACGATGATGATTGGCGCACAATATGAGTCGGTCATTAACGGCAAAGCTATTTTCAACTTGCTCAACCTGCTCAAGACTAACGTTCTCGATACCGACAACATCACCGCCACAGCGGTGGAACACTGCCTCATCGCTTGCCAGATGCCTACCCTCAACGTGGCTCCAATGAACATTACACAGGTGCAGAACCGAAGCCAACAGGCGTTCCGTGTGTATAATTCCAACGAGGAACTCTACGACATCTTCCAATTTCCAAAGCAGGCGGAGTATGACCAATATGGAGAAGTGTTCCTCATCAACAAGTTCTGGTGCAATAACTCGGTGCAGGGACTGGCGTTGCTTACCTCTCCCATTATCAAGACCTATAACGTGATAAAGTCCGCAAACGTGACGTGCGACAACACCACGCAAACCGGCAATACGCTCAATATTACCTACAACAAGGCTGGCTTCGCACCGCTGACCATCCCCGTTACCATCAACGGCATCGACAACCAATATTTGCGCTACGAGGATGCCAATATAACCATTCTCACCCCCGAAGACCTACCGTTTAAGCAACGCATGAACGTCAAAGTGAGAGTCAACGGATATACCTATAACGACAATTTGGTGCGCGCCTCAGTAGCAGGAAAGCCTATGCACTACTCGGCTGAGCTTGACGCATATACCGCCGATGTCACCACCGAGACACTTTCGGAGGCCGACATCAAGGTAAGCGTGAATATCGACGACCCCTTGCTCGACCCCACTGGCAAGTCACAGCGCAGGGCGGCAATCACCAAATGGCTGATTCCTATTCTCTCCTTCATTCTCGGTGCCGCGATTGCAGGCGGTGTCACTTGGTTGCTGATGAAAGACAAAGGCAACACCGATACGACAGAACAAAATCCTGCCACCGTGGTAAACGATTCAAAAACCATCATCAACGAAAACTTTGACATCAAGTACATGAACGAGAATCAGGTGTGGCAACTCGACAGCCTCAAGTCGCCTAGATTCAAGAATTTTGCCACGGCCATCAGCAATGGTGATGTTCAAGAGTATATGAAAGGCATTGAAAGCCTGAAGAAAGACAAAAAAACAGTAAATCCTGCTTTGGAATCTATAGCCGAGAAGATTAAGCAAGACCCCGAAACCGCTAAAGAAGTTCTAAAGAACTCTGACAACAAAACTATCGATTTAGAGAGAATTTCTAACGAACTAAGCAGTAAAATCAACAAAGCGGTTGAGGCACAACCTGGTGGAGGAGAAGAGAGGTTAAGCGATGTCAATGCCAGTGGCAATAATGCCTCTGGTGAGGCCCAACGGGTATCACGGAGCGGTAGATTAGACATCCCTTTCAAGCATCAATAACAATTCTGCTCAATGATAAAAGCACTTAAAATAGGACTTATAGCATTGGCCGCCCTAGCTATTGGGGTGGTGATATGGCGCACCTTGTTCTATCATGAAAATGATATAAAGAAGGTGACTGTCAATGACTCCTATTTCACTGCACATATCAAGGAGCAAACAGATAAGGAGATTAACGGAGGCGACTCCTTCAACGACATCATGCGCGCCTACAACACCATGATGCAGGAGGTGGGCGACGCTGCCTACCTCGAGAACATCGACGCCAGCGAAGCCACCAACTGCCGAAAGCTGCTTGCTTATGGCTATGCTCCCAAACTTACCGGCTATGCCCGCAAGTGCTTTAATAGCCATGAGTGGGAGGTGAACGTAATCAACACGCTGCGCCAAGAGGCACAAAACCTCATCAACGACAGCATCCTGCCCAGTGACTCACGCCTCCTGCCGAGGCTGCACGACATCATCAAGACAGTTAACGACTACCACGCTGCTGTAGCAGCAACTAAAGTGGGAAACATCACTACGATAGCTACCGCACAGGCAGCCATATCACGCGCACGCTCTTTCCGCCGCTCACCGCTCACCAACTGCCATAGCCTTGTCACAGCCCTCGATGCTGTGCCCGAAAAAGCCAAGTCCTCTCTCGCCCAAAACATAGCCTCGGCCTGCCAGCGCCACAGCGCCAGCACTGATGCCCTTTTAACCCGCATCAGCGATTATGAGGAAGCCTTTGGCTACAACTCGCAACTCGACCAAGAGAGAAAACGACTCAAGCAAAACTCCCGAGACCGAGAAACGCAAGACTATACCTCCACAGACTTTGAAGTGGTAAGCTAAAACGACATCACGTGAGCTTGTTTACTCAATAACCAGAAACAAAAAAAAACAAATATACAACTTTTTAAGGATTAAAGATTATGGCACAAAACACTAGTAATAAACCAAAGCCGTTAAAACCAACGACTGATGAGAAGAGACGCAAGCGCCGACTGGCGTGGATGTGCGGCATCCTGGGCGTACTGAACCTCATTGCACTGGCACTGCTCATTTTGCTGCCCTATAACTGCACAGGGACCTACGACCGCGGCGGCAACGACACCACTATAGTTAACGACACCACTATTATCGAGCGAAGAATCACTCACGAGGAACCCAGTGAGGAAGTGAGCGACGAAATCGACGAAGCAGTGGAAGAAGAAGGCGGCGACACCGATGCCTTTATGAGATTCACTATCATGTGGAACGAAAATGGTAGAGACATAGTTGACCTCGACGCTCACGCCGAGGAACCCACTGGAGCGCACATCTATTTTCAGAAATACCGGGCTCCCAGGCGCACACGCTGTGGCGGTCAACTTGACGTGGATATGCAAAGCCCTCGAGACCGAGGTGTGGAGAACATCGCTTGGCCCAGTGCCAGCCAGCTCGCCGATGGTGATTATGAATTCGGCATCCACAACTACAATAATGGCCGTTTTGGTGAATGCACCGCGAAGCTCAAAGTGGGGAACAAGTCTTTTATCTACAAAGTAGGGTACTTCAAGAGCAGCCACTCCACCCGTGAGAATATTGACGCTAGAGATATCAAACCGATAGCTGTAGTCACCATCAAGAATCACCAGGTAGAGAACATCAAGCATATTCAACAACCAGTAGAGTAACATATAGAGCGCGCTTAACGAAATAAAAAAACATAACTTTATGAAATGCATTAACTGTTATCAAGAGATAGGCAATAATATGTTCTGCAACTATTGCGGCACGATGCAGCCAACGGACCGGGAAGCTTACGAGAGAGAGCATCCCGAACACGCCGCAGCAACGGGCAACAAAGATCATTCGCCATACATGCCACAGCAAGCAGCCAACCAGTCACCGACGCCAACGCCTAGTGATGCTACTGGTGCGGCCCAAGGTGCCTCCATCTCTCAAAACGTTAATGCAGTGCCACAGCATCCTGTTACTGATAACGCTCCCTCCACTGGCAACTTGATGCAATGTCCCGATTGTGGCAGTATGATACCTACCGACTCGGCCTTCTGCCCTTATTGCCGATGTCCCTTTGTCGCTCCAAACCAGCAATACCATGGCGACCCCGCCAACCATTCCTCCTCTAATGTCTCTCCTGGCACTTCCTACCAAGTGAATAGAGGCCAGAATTTTAATTCTCAGGGAAATCAAAAGCCCAAGAAGAAGGGATTGTCGGGATTAGCCATCACACTCATAACTCTTGCTACAATATTGTTGCTGGGCGTGATAGGTGGGGCTGCCTATTACTTCTTTTTCAACAACAGAGTGACGAAACTCCGTCCCGAAGATGAACTGGTGGAATTCACACGCAAAGGCGGTAAAAAAACAGTAAATATCATCACCGACGCCAAAGAGATAGAAGTGGCAAAATGCCCCGACTGGGTGACCGTGACCCCTGGCGATGGTGAGATTACCATCAAGTGCGAGCCGTTGGACGACTACGAAGAACGTGATGGCATCATCAAACTGAAAGCTGGCGACAAGCAAGCTAAAATCACTGTTAAGCAAAGCGGTAATGCGACCTATCTTAATCTCTCGCAAGATATAATAAGAACTGGGCATAATAGCGACGAGGTTGTCATCGAAATTGACACCGATGGAGACCCTTCCTCTATCTATTACGATATCGATAACCTATTTATGTGCAGCCTCACTGAAAGGACTTCTTCTGGAGTCACAGTGGTAATTGAAGAAAACTCTTCACCTTATCCTAGAGAATGTAATATCTCCTTCACTAGTGGCAAAGAAGTAAAGACATTAACCGTTATACAGGCTGGATGCTGCAAATACTGCGATGGCACAGGAAAAGATATTTGTTTATATTGTATTGGAGAAGGACATAACAATTGCATTAACTGCGGAGGCCTTGGCCAAGAGTATAATTTTAGTATCGACGACTACGTGGAGTGCGAAAGTTGTGATGGACGCGGATACGTCAACTGCGACGCATGCAACGGACGTGGTTACTACACCTGTGAGCACTGCAACGGCACAGGAAATAACTACACACAAGAAGAATCAATCCTAAACCTATAAACATTGATAATAGGCTTTGACATGAAAAAACTCTGGAAGGCTTTGAAGCAATTTAGGCACAGCAATGCAGGAGCGGCAGTGATGAACGTACTGCTTGCCTACTTGGTGTTTATGCTCTCACGAGTGGCGTTCCTTGCCGAGAATTGGAGTGTATATAGCCCCTATCTCACGTGGAAGGGTGCGGGACAACTGCTTCAAGGAGCGCTGGTCTTCGACACCTCAGCCTTGCTCTATGTCAATGCCATCTATTTGCTGCTAGAGCTGCTGCCGCTGCACATCAAGGAGCGCCGTAAGTGGACCTGCGGTCTGCGGTGGCTATACGTCATCACCAACGGCCTTGCAGTGGCTAGCAACCTGTGCGATGCGGTTTATTTCCAATATACTGGCAGGCGAAGCACAATGACAGTGTTCACGGAGTTTGCCAACGAGGGCAATATCACGTCAATCATCCTCAACGAATTTTTAGGCCATTGGTATCTGGTGCTTGTTATGGCAGTCATTGTGTTCTTGATGTGGCGATGCTTCACGCGCAGCGACTATAGCGTCTATAGCAACCGTCGATGGCTTTACTATACAGCTCAAGTGGTGTCGCTGCTTGTCGCCGCTCCGTTACTTATCATCGGCATACGCGGCAGTGCCACCGCTGGCACACGCCCCATCACGGTGAGCAACGCTAACCAGTATATCTCTCGACCAGTTGAGGCTGCCTTAATCCTCAACACGCCATTCTCTTTAATCAGGAGCATAGGCAAAAAACCATATATCACTCCCGACTATATGAGCCGCGACGAGATGGAACAGGTGTATCAGCCCATAATCTATCCTGAGGCAACTTCTGACAGCACAAACTGTCTGGGCAAGAAGAATGTGGTTATTCTCATTGTTGAGAGCATGGGCAAGGAATATGTCGGCTCCCTTAACCACAGCACCATTGGCGAGGACTATAAGGGCTACATGCCGTTTATCGACTCGCTGCTCACACGCTCGCTGACTTTTGAGTACAGCTTTGCCAACGGCCGCATCAGCATGGATGCCATGCCAGCGATATTGGCGGGAATTCCGATGTTTGTCGAACCGTTTTTCCTCACTCCGGCGTCGCTAAACGAAGTTCACGGTCTGCCGTGGCATCTCAAGCAGATGGGTTATAACAGCGCGTTCTTCCACGGTGGCCACAACATCTCGATGGGATTCAGCGCTTTTGCCCACGCCATAGGCTATGACACCTACTATGGCCTCGACGAGTACTGCGCCGACAAGCACTATGGCGGCATGGAAGACTTCGACGGCAAGTGGGCAATTTGGGACGAGCCGTTCCTGCAGTTCTCCCTCGACAATATCAACACCATGCGTGAGCCGTTCCTTGTAACCACCTTCACTGCATCGAGCCACCATCCCTATAATGTGCCCGAGAAATATGAATCAACCTTCAAGGACGATGGCGGCAGCCCCATCCACAAGTGCGTGCGCTACACCGACATAGCATTGCGACGCTTTTTTGAGCGCGCCTCACAGCAGCCATGGTATAATAACACTATCTTTGTTCTCGTCGCCGACCATACCAACCAATCTACGCACCCGTTCTACAAGACCGATCAGGGCCTTTACAGCATTCCAATCATTTTCTTCACGCCCGACGGCAGTATAGCGCGTGGCGTGCGCAACGACTTGCTGGTGCAGCAGACCGACATCTCTCCCACTCTGCTCCACTGGCTCGGATACACTAAACCTTACGTCTCCTTTGGCTGCGACCTGCTAAGCACACCCGCCGAGCAGACGTGGGTGGTGAACTACAACAACGGCATATACCAATACATGAAAGGCGATTGGATGATGCAATTCGACGGCGAGAAGGTAATTGCCATGTACCGCTTCAAAACCGACCCAATGCTCCGCGACAACCTCATCAGCAAAGCACCCGAGCAAGCCACTATGGAACGCGAACTCAAAGCCATCATCCAGCAATACATGAGCCGCATGAACGAAAACAGGCTCACTATTGCACGATAGTTGAGCCTGCTATAAGATTTAAGCAACACTAATCTTTCTCACCGCTTCGCTAGGAACTCGGTGAGTTTAGCGACGGCGCGGCCGCGGTGGCTGATGCGGTTCTTGTCTTCGGCGCTCATTTCGCCGAAGGCGCAGTCGGCCTCATCGGGTTTGAAAATAGGATCGTAACCAAAGCCGCCAGCGCCATGACGCTCAGTGAGGATGTGGCCCTCGACCTTTCCTTCAAACAAATGTGTCTCACCGTCCATTATAAGGACGATAGCAGTGCGGAAGCGTGCTGTACGCTCCTCCATAGGCACGCCATCGAGCAGCCGCAGCACTTTGTCAATGTTGCGCTCGCTATCGTGAGCCACGCCACCATATCGCGCTGAGTGTACTCCTGGTTCGCCGTTCAAGGCATCAATTTCCAGTCCTGTGTCGTCGCTGAAGCAGTCGTAGCCGTAATGCTCCTTCACCCACTTCGCCTTGATCATGGCGTTGCACTCAATGGTTGGCGCCGTCTCAGGTATGTCGTCATTGCAGCCTATATCGGCAAGACTCAAAACATTATACTTACCAGCCATAATCTGGCGCAACTCACTGAGCTTGTGCTCATTGTTGGTTGCAAATACTATATCTTTCATAGTTTCTTTATAAAGGAGTTAAAAACTTTCCACGCGCCGCAGGCGCAAACTTAACACTTATAACTTAACACTTATAACTTAGTACCCTAGCGTTTCTTCTTTCTTCTTGCCGAGCATCCAAGGGGCGTAGTGGTGGATGAACCAGGCGAAGGGGAAGATGATGAGCATGACAAAAAAAGGTGCCACAAACTTTATCCAGATGTTATCGTCCATAACGCCTGTGTAGAATGCTCTCTCAAGCATGACCTTGATAAAGCCTATGGTGTGATTCTGGAAAGCGAGATATACTGTTCCGTTCATAACCACAAGTTGAATGACGCGGTTGCGGCCGTAGCGGTTAGCTAGCCACTTGGCGAGGGCAATATAAGTGGGGATGACCATCACGCCGCAGGCTATCTTGATGGCGTTCATACTGTTCTTCTCCTCGATGTAGATGCTAAATGCCATTATCACGAGCGAGATGATGCCCAAAGCTATCAACACTGCTGTGCGTTGAGGAGTAGAGAATTCCACCTTAGAGATGTAGTTCTTGAAGCTATTGCCAAAGGCGTAGAATGGCATATAAACCATCGAGTTCCACACGTGCCAGTAGTTCTCGAGCGGACAGTTGATAGCCGCCACCGAGAGCAGTATGCTGGCAGGGAAGAGCCATTGCGACGGCAACCATCGCTGCATGAAGTAGTAAAGAATCTGCATCACTATCAGGCACGAGAGATACCAGAAGGTGCCCAACACGGTGTGCGGTTCGCCCTTGACGAAGTCGATCAATGGCTGCCACCATTCCACATCGGCATCACCCAAACTTTTGCCAAACAGCAGCCACAAAGCATAGAAAACTATGAAAAATGTGACGTAAGGCACTAGAATCTGCTTTCCACGATGCTTAAAAAACTGCCCAAAAGTGCTGTATTTGCCAATATTGAACAGGAATCCCGATATGCAAAAGAAGAGCGGGATGCGCAAGTTTATGATAATCTTGCCATCCATAATTGGCGTTTGCGGAGGCGTGTGAAACAGTATCACCAGGAAGATACTGAAAAACCTCACATAGTCAAGCCAGGGAAGCCGCTCCTTCATAGTTTTGAGTTGTCAGTTATGAGTTATGAGTTATTGGGATTCTGATTGTTTGTAATTGAGCAGGGTTTTTCTGAAAGAAATCAGCATTTTTCTAATTTCTATAATCTCTTTACATAATCCTGAAAAAATCTCATCGTCAATAAAGTTTAAGTCTTTTGATAAAAGTAGTTCACATTCTACTTCGCTCGCCGACCCAATAGCTATCTGTATAAAATTAGCAAAATCTTTTCGAGAGTTTCTCCCTGATCCTTCAGCAATATTAATAGGTATCGACACGGCAGCCCTTCTGACTTGACTTGCAAGACCAAATTTTTCTTCATTAGGAAAACTAGATGTTATGCAATAAATCGCCTTAGAAAATTCATAGCTACGCTTCCAAACATCAATTTTTTTATAATCTTGCATTGCTTATCGATATTTTTTTATGCAAATAATCATATCTGAAAACTCAAAACTCAGAACTCTTAAACTACCACATTCACGAGCTTATTGGGCACGACAATGATTTTCCTTGGCTCCTTGCCGTCGAGCCAGCGGGCTGCTCCCTCGTGAGAGAGGGCAATCTTCTGAACCTCGTCTTGTGAAGTGCCAGCAGCGACCTCAATGTTATAGCGTGGCTTGCCGTTGAAGCTAACGACATACTTAACCATGCTCTCTTTGAGGTATTCCTCGTTCCACTCAGGCCATTTGGCATCGCAAACGGTGCCTTCTTCGCCCAGCACGTGCCACAATTCCTCGGCAATGTGTGGGGCGAATGGCGCGAGCAGCACCACAAAGTCGCGGTACACGCTCTTGGTGCGGCACTTCATGCCGCTAAGCTCATTAGAGCAAATCATGAACGCTGCCACGCTAGTGTTGTAAGAGAACTGCTCGATGTCCTGACTCACTTTCTTGATGAGTTTGTGAATCGACTTCAGCGCCTCGGCACTTGGCTTCTCATCAACGAGTTGAAGCTCGTCGCCTTTGAAGAAGAGTCCCCACAGGCGCTTGAGGAAGCGGTTCACACCGTCGATGCCGTTGGTGTCCCAAGGCTTGCTTGCCTCAACTGGACCCAAGAACATCTCATATAGGCGCAGCGTGTCGGCACCATAATGCTCCACGATGTCGTCGGGGTTCACTACATTGAACATCGACTTCGACATCTTCTCAATCGCCCATCCGCAGATATACTTGTCATTCTCGAGGATGAACTCAGCATCGGCAAACTCAGGTCTCCAAGCTTTAAACTTCTCAATATTGAGCACATCATTGCTCACGATATTCACATCCACATGGATAGGGGTGGTGTCATAGTCCTTCTTGAGGTTGAACGACACAAACTTGTTGGTGTCCTTAATGCGGTAAACGAAGTTGGAACGACCCTGAATCATACCCTGGTTCACGAGTTTGCGGAATGGCTCTGCTTCGCACACATAGCCGTAATCGAAGAGGAATTTATTCCAGAAACGGCTATAGATCAAATGGCCTGTGGCGTGCTCGGTGCCGCCTACATATAGGTCAACCTGGCGCCAATACTCGTCGGCTTCTTTGCTTACAAGGGCCTTGTCGTTGTGAGGGTCCATATAGCGCAGATAATAGGCGCTGGAGCCGGCAAAGCCAGGCATGGTGTTCAACTCCAATGGGCGGCCGTTGCTTGCCACCCAGTTCTTGGCGCGGCCCAAGGGTGGCTCGCCAGTCTCGGTAGGCAGGAACTTGTCAACTTCGGGCAGCTGCAGTGGCAGATCGCTCTCATCGAGAGGCTGTGGCTGTCCGTTCTCGTCGTAATAGATGGGGAAAGGCTCGCCCCAATAGCGCTGACGGCTAAAGATGGCGTCACGCAGACGATAATTAACCTTTACCTTGCCGATACTAGCCTTTTCGATATATTCTTTAGTCTTGGCGATTGCATCTTTCACCTGCAAG
>JAFZUL010000144.1 GCA_017618355.1 Muribaculaceae bacterium | reverse complement strand
CGACGACGTGTATTACTACACTGCCGAGCCGCAAGTGAACCCCACTCATCCCCAAACGTCCACTAACAATGTGGCACGCGACGGCTGCTGGATTGACGAGCCCCGCGACTGCCGAGTGACATTCCGCTCACTCACCAGCGGCTCCAGCGTGTGGATTGGATTCCGCTTGGCCATTCAGAATTAGCATTACTTTAATGACCTAATCGGTTAAATGGTTGGAGGAGAATGGATGTTCTGCCATTCCCCTCCAACTTTTTGTACATATATGCGTCGTGAAGTGTTTTTTCTTGGCGTAAGAGTGTTATAATTGGAGAAAACAACGTACCTTTGAGCTCGAATCGATATTATAGATTATGAAATACTTGAAATTGCCTAGTAATGAGGTGCGGCGGCTCGTATTTTATCTCGCTATGGAAGAGCACGCAGCCCACATGCTTAAATCAAATGAAAGCCTCGAGGAACTGTTCTTTATGTGGCGCGTGAAGCCCACTGTGATTTTTGGCCGCAACCAGCTTATTGACAGCGAGGTTAACATTGCCTACTGCAAGGAGCACGGCATTGAGTATTACCGCCGCAAGAGCGGTGGAGGATGCGTATATGCCGATATGGACAACATCATGTTCAGCTACATCACACGCAGTGATGACGTGACCTTAACATTCTCGCATTACACCCATGCTATTGTCGAGATGCTGCAAGGGTTGGGGCTAAATGCGTGCGACAACAGCCGAAACGACATCATGGTCGATGGCCGCAAGGTGAGCGGCAACGCCTTCTACCACCTGCCTGGCGTGAGCATAGTGCACGGAACCATGCTCTACGACACCAATATGGAGAACATGCTCAAGGCCATCACGCCTTCGAGCGTGAAACTCGACTCCAAAGGCGTGAAGAGCGTGAAGAGCCACATCACCACTTTGAACCAGCATCTCACAATGACTATCGAAGAATTCTGGGAGCATGTAGAGAAGACGTTGTGCGACAGCACAATATTGCTCAACAGCGACGATGTGGCGGCAATAGAGCGCATCGAGGAAAGCTATCTCACCCCTGAATTCATCCTCGGCAACAACCCACGCTGCAACATGGAGCGCATCGGCCGCATCGACGGCGTGGGAGAGTTCAAAATCAGCCTGGAACTCAACCGCAACATCATCCGCAACATAAACATCGCCGGCGACTTCTTCCTGCTGGGCGACCTCGACAGCGTGGTGTCACGTCTCAAAGGCCAACAGTTCACCGCCCAGGCACTATCCCAAGCCCTCAGCGATATCGATATCTCAAAAGTGATAATGAACCTGAAAAAAGAGGAGTTTATAAAGCTTGTGATAGGATAATTATCTTTAGGAGATCACAACGACAAGTGACACAAAAATATATATCTCGCCCCATTCAGGTGGCGAGTTTTTTCTTATTGCAGTAGAAAACCCAACTTTGTCCTCTCGTCATCTTGTTTTCTAGTCCTCTATAAAAAAGAAAATTTAATATATTTTTTCATCTTATATTGTATTATATCATTTTTATTATGTACTTTTGTGGAGAATTTGAGGCATTTGGTTTTGGGACTTGATTTCCAAAAATACAACAAATGCGCAACAAGCTATTAACAAACCGATTAACCAATTTAATAACAATACTTTATATCTTAAAAGACAACTATTATGAGTGAAAACAAATTCACATGTCTTCACGACAAACATGTAGCTCAAGGCGCTTTGATGAGCCCCTTTGGCGGATTTGACATGCCCATCCAGTATGCCGGCATAGTAGAGGAACACAACGCAGTGCGCAACGCCGTTGGCGTCTTCGATGTGTCACACATGGGCGAGGTGCACATAACCGGCCCCGAGGCTCAGAAGTTTGTGAACTACATCTTCACCAACGACATCACCAAGATGGAAGTGGGCGGCATCCAATATGGCATGATGCTCTATCCCGACGGTGGCACCGTTGACGACCTGCTGGTTTACACCATGGGCGAGAACGACTACTTCCTCGTGATTAACGCCGCCAACATCGACAAGGATGTAGCTTGGATTAATGAGCAAGCCGCAAACTTCGACGTGACAGTCGATAACCAGAGCGAGAACTACGGACAGATAGCAGTGCAAGGTCCCGATGCCGAGAAGAAGATGCTTGAGGTGCTGAATCTCGACTGCAGCGATTTGACATTCTATACCTTCAAGGTGGTTGATTATCATGGCGACAACATCATCGTGAGCCGCACTGGCTACACCGGCGAAGACGGCTTTGAGGTATATGCAAGCCACGACACCATCCGCGACATGTGGGACATGCTCATGACTGCCGGCGTTCAGCCTTGCGGACTTGGTTGCCGCGACACCTTGCGCTTTGAGGTGGGCTTGCCTCTCTATGGCGACGAGCTAACCGCCGAAATCACTCCTATCATGGCAGGCTTCGGATTCTTTGTGAAGCTCGACAAGGAAGACTTCATCGGCAAAGACGCTTGCGCTCAACAGAAGGCGGACGGCCCCGCCAAGAAACTTGTGGGACTCGAGCTCCATGACAAGGCCATACCTCGTCACGGCTATGAGGTGTGCAACGAGAACGATGAACCAATTGGCTATGTGACCACCGGCTATCGCGGCATCTCAGTTGACAAGAGCATCGCTGTAGCTCTTGTTGACGCCGCCTACGGCAAGCTCGGCACTCCCCTACGCGTCCACATCCGCAAGAAATACTTCGACGCTACCGTTGTGAAGAAGAAATTCCACGATAAGAGCTACAAAAAATAATGCACAATGCATAATTCACAATGCACAATTAATAAAAATCAAAATAATCAATTAATTATAAATTTCGACTATGAGTAAAATTATTGACGGACTCTATTACAGCGAGTCACACGAGTTTGTAAAAGTTGAAGGCGACTTTGGCTATGTAGGCATCACCGACTATGCACAGCACGAGCTTGGCAACGTGGTTTACGTTGACATGCCCGAGGTTGACGACGAGGTAGAGGCTGGCGAGGACTTTGGCGCAGTAGAGAGCGTAAAGGCCGCCAGCGACCTGGTAAGCCCAGTTAGCGGTACTGTTGTTGAGGTTAACGAGGCACTTGAGGACGAGCCTGGCTTGATCAACAAGGACGCTTTTGAGAACTGGATCATCAAGGTTGAACTCAGCGACAAGAGCGAGCTCGACAACCTGATGGATGCCGAAGCCTACAAAGCTTTCATCGGCGAGTAACAAAGCTAAAGAGGATGCGTCATAAAGCTTCCCCTCTAAGATAGAGGGGGTTGGGGGGGAGTATGATAGCTATCACCTCCTTCTCAAACAAAATATATGACTCATCCTCTTATCTTTTTATTACAAAACTTAAAAACAACGACCAATGAACTATAAATTTTTCCCACACACCCAGGACGATGTAAAGCAGATGCTGGACAAGTGTGGCCTCAAGTCGCTCGACGAGCTCTACAAGGACATCCCCGAGGAGCTGCAATTCAAGCGCGACTATGACTTGCCACGCGCCATGAGCGAGATAGAGGTGCGCAACTTCTTTAACGACCTGGCAATGGATAACACTGCCCTCAAATGCTTCATGGGTGCTGGTGTCTATGACCACTATACCCCCGCCGTGGTTCAGGATATCGTGAACCGCAGCGAGTTCTTAACAAGCTACACTCCTTATCAAGCCGAAATTTCGCAAGGTACTCTGCAATACATCTTCGAGTATCAGAGCATGATGGCAGAACTGACTGGCATGGAGGTGAGCAACGCTTCAATGTATGATGGCTGCACAGCCACCGCCGAGGCGATGATGATGGCAGTCTCCAACGCTAAGAAGCGCAACAAAGTGCTCATCAGCGAGACCGTAAACCCCTTCGTTACCCGCGTGGTGCTGACTTACGCAAAATTCCACGGCATTGATGTAGAGTTCATCGAGCAAGAGAATGGCGTTACCAGCCGTGCCGACTTTGAGGCAAAGGTTGGTGCCGATGACGTGGCAGGCGTAATCGTTGCTTCACCCAACTTCTTCGGAATCCTTGAGGACTACACCGGATGGGCCGACTTCTGCCACGAGCACAAGACCCTGTTCATCATGAACTGTCCCGCCAGCGCATTGAGCGTTATTAAGACTCCAGCCGAGTGGGGTGCCGACATCGCAGTGGGCGATGGACAAAGTTTGGGTATTCCCATGAACTTCGGCGGTCCTTACGTGGGCTACCTCTGCACCAGCAAGAAACTCATCCGCAAGATGCCAGGACGCATCGTGGGCGCTACCACCGATGCCGACGGCAAGCGCGCCTTCGTTCTTACACTCCAGGCCCGTGAGCAGCATATCCGCCGCGAGAAGGCTACCAGCAACATCTGCTCTAACCAGAGCCTGATGGCGCTCTTCGTGACTGTGTATATGTCGCTGATGGGCAAGCAAGGATTGCGTGAGGTGAACGAAATCAGCTACAGCAACGCCCACTACCTCGCCAACCAACTGGTGAAGACCGGCAAATTTGAGCTTGAATACCCCGACAAGCCATTCCTCAACGAGTTTGTAGTGAAATCCACACTCAACATCGATGACCTGCTGAGCTGGCTCAACCAAGCCTATGCCGCTGGTGTTCCCATCGATGACGACAAGTTGCTCATGTGCGCTACCGAGACAGTGAGCAAGGAGGATATTGACGACCTCATCGAAGCTATTAACCAATTTATCGAAGAAGGCGAGGAGGACAACAACAATGAATAACACATTCTATGGCAAACTGATATTCGAACTCTCGAAAGAGGGTCGCAAGGGCTACAGCCTGCCCGAGAACAAACTCGCGGAGTATAAACTCAACGACCTGCCCGACGTACTCAAGCGTCAAGAGGCTCCCTGCCTACCCGAGGTTGATGAGATGACCGTGGTGCGCCACTATACCAACATGAGCAACAACAACTTTGGTGTAGATACTGGTTTCTACCCACTGGGCTCGTGCACCATGAAGTATAACCCCAAAATCAATGAGCAGATGTGCGCTCTGCCAGAGTTCACTGGTCTTCATCCTTTGCAGGACGAGGAGAACGTGCAAGGCGCGCTCGCTGTGTATTATAACCTGCAACGCTCGCTCTCAGAGCTTTCGGGCTTGAGCGAATTCACCCTTAACCCCTATGCAGGCGCTCATGGAGAGCTCACTGGCCTGATGGTGATGCGCAGCTATCACTTGGCTAATGAGAATCCTAACCGCGTGAAAGTCATCATCCCCGACAGCGCTCACGGCACCAACCCTGCCAGTGCGGCAGTGTGCGGCCTTGAGGTTGTTGTGGTTAAGAGCCGTCCCGATGGAACTGTCGATGTTGAGGACTTGAAACCATTGCTCGACGAGAACATCGCCGGTATGATGATGACCAACCCCAATACTCTGGGTATCTTTGAGCACAACATCGCCGAGATTGCCAAACTCGTGCACGAGGCTGGCGGCTTGATGTACTACGACGGTGCAAACCTCAACCCAATGCTTGGCAAGTGCCGTCCTGGCGACCTGGGCTTCGACATCATGCACATCAATCTGCACAAGACGTTCTCCACTCCTCATGGTGGTGGCGGTCCTGGCAGCGGCCCTGTAGGCGTGCGTGAGGGTCTGGAGAAATTCCTCCCCAACCCACGCGTGACCCGCGAGGAGATTGCCGACGACATCTACTGGTATCATATCGATGACTGCGACGACAGCCTCGGCTCTATCAGCGGATTCCTGGGCAACTTTGGCGTGATGATGCGCGCCTACGCCTACATCCTCACCCTCGGCAAAGACGAGATCAAGAATGTGGGACCACTTGCAGTGCTTAACGCCAACTATGTGAAAGAGTCGCTCAAGGATTACTATGAGCTACCTCTCGACGGCGTGTGCAAGCACGAGTTTGTGTTCGACGGCTTGAAGGACAAGAGCACTGGCGTTACCACTCTCGACGTGGCTAAGCGCCTGCTCGACTATGGCTTCCACGCTCCAACCATCTATTTCCCGCTTCTCTTCCACGAGGCAATGATGATTGAGCCTCCCGAGAACGAGAGCAAGGAGACACTCGACGAGTTTATCGAGGTTATGAAGAAGATTGCCATCGAGGCAAAGGAGAACCCCGAACTCGTTAAGACCGCTCCTCACAACACACCCGTGCGCCGTCTCGACGACACTAAGGCTGCCTTGAAGCAGATTGTTACTTATCGCGAACTCCTGAGCGTTGACGAGCTATGATTTCGACTGATATAATTATTATAGGTGCTGGTCCCGGCGGTTATGAGATGGCCGCCGAGGCCGCTCACCACGGCAAGAAAGTGGTGATTGTGGAGCGCGACCAGTTGGGCGGCACTTGCCTCAACCGCGGTTGCATCCCCACTAAGGCTTTGTGCCGCAATGCCGAGGTGATCAACACCGTGCGTGAGGCAGCACAGTTTGGCGTCACCACTGGCGAAGTGAGCGTTGACTACAGCGTGGCTTTTGCCCGCAAGGAAGAAGTCGTTAAGCAACTGCGCGATGGTGTGGCAATGCTTATGGGAGGCGATGGCATCACCGTTGTCAATGGCGAGGCGAAGTTTGTAGATGCCAAGACCATTGCCGTTGGCGATGAGCAATACACTGCTCCCGCCATAGTGATTGCCACTGGCTCCATTCCTCGCGGACTCCCCATTGAGGGTGCCGACCTGGCTATGACTAGCGACGATATACTTGCCATGCAAGAGTTGCCCAAGAGCCTGTGCATCGTGGGCGGTGGCGTGATTGGCATGGAGTTTGCCGGCGTGTTCAGCAGCTTTGGCGTGGAGGTGACAGTTGTAGAATTCATGAAGGAGATTCTTCCTCCATTCGACAAGGATATCGCTAAGCGCCTAAAGACCGTGATGAGTAAGCGTGGCGTGAACATCCTCACGCAGGCTGCCGTCAATGGCATCCACAAGACCGATGATGGTCTTGAGATCACCTTCGACCATAAGGGCAAGGCCAAGAGCATCGTTGCCGAGAAGGTGCTGATGTCGGTTGGCCGTCAGGCTGTATTGCCCGAGGGACTGGAGGCGGCAGGCGTTGAGACCAGCCGCCGCGGCATCGAGGTTGATGACAACATGATGACCAACGTGGAAGGCATCTACGCTATTGGCGACGTTAACGGCCGTTGTATGCTTGCACATGCCGCCAGCGCGCAAGGCAGCGTGGCGCTCGCTCACATCCTAGGCGAGAAGAGCCGCATCAAGCTCGACATCGTGCCCAGCGCAGTGTTCACCACTCCCGAATTGGCGATGGTGGGCCTCACTGAGCAGCAATGCGAAGACCAAGGCATCGAGGTGGTTTCTGCCAAGTCGTTCTTCCGTAGCAACGGCAAGGCTGTGGCTATGGGCGAGACCGATGGAATGGTGAAACTAATCGTCAGCAGCGAGGACCTCACTATTGTGGGATGCCACATCTGCGGACCACATGCCGCCGACCTTATCCAAGAGGCTGTGACAGCGATGAACGCCAATATGCCAGTCAACCGCATGGCACAAGCCATCCACGGCCACCCCACCCTAAGCGAGGTGGTAATGGCCGCTGCAAAACAGTTTTAATTTATGCAGAATGCTCAATGCAGAATGCAGAATTGATGCATTTAATTCCACAAAAAAATCCTGCTCGCGAGCAGGATTTTTTGTTTCCCCGATATTTGATTACAGAATTAGTATCCAAAAATCTCCTCAAGAGTCACCCGTTTCACGGGAGCGATTTTCTCAAGACGCTCCATGTCGAGTTCTTTCTCGTCGCCGAGAATAATGTAGCGGTAGGGCTTGTCTTTCATTGTCTCCTTCTCAAAGTCAACGATGTCGAAAAGATAGAGTTTGGGCAACTCCTCATAGACCTTAGAGTAGATGTCATAGTCAATACCGAGCTCCTGTGCAGCAACGTAGCTGCCTAGTACACCGTAGCGGGTAGTGCGTCGGCTGGCAAGCTTTTTGAGAAGCGACTCCTTGGCGAGGTTGAAAGCGGCGTCGCTCTGAGGGATGTCGGCAATGAGCTTATTGAACTCGTCAACGCAGTCCATCATCTTGTCGTTCTGAGTGGCAATGTAGGTGTAAGCATCCTCTTTGTGACCCATGCGTGATGGCTGGTTATAGACAGCGGCTGCTGAATAGGCAAGTCCGCGTGCCTCGCGCAGTTCCTGGAACACGATGCCATTCATGCCTGTGCCGAAATACTCGTTGAAGAGGCTGATGACAGCGGCATGCGATGGATCCCAGTCACGCTCGTT
Source organism: Muribaculaceae bacterium (assembly GCA_017618355.1). GTDB lineage: Bacteria > Bacteroidota > Bacteroidia > Bacteroidales > Muribaculaceae > Sodaliphilus. The sequence goes on along the minus strand of JAFZUL010000144.1, from coordinate 29,240 downwards.
GTTGGTGTATTGCACCATGTATATGTTCTTGGCATCGTAAGGCGCGAGCAGAATCTCAGTCTCGGGAGTGGGCTGCTCCATATAATCCATGCCAAACGGCACATCAAGAAGATTTTTTGAAGTCTTGTGAAGTTTAGTGATAGTTGCTGAGAAGTCTTTCTCTGTCATAGGGCCAAAATACATGACTGTGTGTTGCATGTTGCCTAGGTCGTTCACTAGCTGAAGGAGCTCTGCAGGATTGGTGTTGCGCAACTGCTCCTCGCTGAGAATATTGGTATAAGCATTGTTAGGGCCATACTGACCAAACGCCATAAGGCGAGCGAAGCACTGCTGCTGGTTGGTCTTGGCATCGGCGCGAGCCTTCAGAATTTGATCAACGAGGCGGCTATAAGCCTCAGAGTCAACTGTGGCGTTCTTGAAGAGGTCCTCAACCAGCGCCACTGCCTCTGGCATGTTCTCGCTGAGTCCGCTGATGGTGACAAATGTGTGGTTGTCAGTCACCGAAGCATTAAAGTTGCAAGCAAGCTTATACATGCGCTGCTTAAACTGCTGTGGAGTCAAAGTCTTGGTGCCCAGAAAGTCGAGATAATCGAATGCCAAGTTATAACGCAGGTCGGCAGTGTTGCCGAAGTCATACTTGTAAACCAGCGTGAACAAGTCATCGTCGGTGTTCTGCTTGTAGAGTAATGGCAGGCCTGCCTTAGTCTCCGAAACGTTCATGTCGGTCTTGAAATCGACAAATCGCGGCTGGATAGGCTCTACAGTTTCTGCCATAAGATTCTTGACAAAGTCGCTCTGCTTGTCGCGGTTGGTGGGGATGGGAGTAATAGCTGGCTTCTCAATTTTCTTTATTGAAGTATCCACGCCCATGCGCTTATAAACGCACACATAATTATTGAGAAGATATCGATTGGCAAAATCCACAATCTGCTGCTTGGTCATGCCACTCATGCGGTCGAGCTGCCCAACTTCCTGTTCCCATGGTTTGCCATTAATAAACGCATTGACAAGGAAGCTGGCACGGGCACGGTTGTTGTTTAGCCCCCTCAAATACTGGAGTTTGGTGTTGTTGACCACGCTGACAAGCAGGTCGTCGTCGAAGTCGCCTTTGCGCAGTTTCTCAATCTCGCTGAGCAGCAGGTCACGCACCTCCTCAAGAGTCTGACCCTCGTTGGGATAGCCCATCACCCAAAGCAGCGAGTAATCAGTCATCTCATCGACATAGATCCCCGATTCCATGAGTTTCTGTGGCTGGTCAAGGTTCAGATCCATAAGTCCAGCGGTGCCGTTCTTGAGCATCTGAGAGGCCACCCTGAGTGTGTCACACTGCAACGAACTGCCACCGTCGAAGCGCCAAGCTAGGGTTACAAATTCTGCCTCCTGTCCCAAAATAGTAGTGTCAACAGGTGCGGTAAATGGCTTTATAGGCGCAAACTCTGGTCTTGAGAGATTGGCATTGGGCTGCCAGTCTCCAAAGTATTTGTCGAGCGTGGCAATCACCTTGTCGGGGTCCATCTCGCCAGCCATACAAATGGCGATATTGTTAGGACAATAGTAGTTGTTGTAGTAGTTCTTGATGTTGGTGATTGACGGGTTCTTCAGGTGCTCCTGTGTGCCAATGGTGGTCTGAGTGCCGTATGGGTGGCCTGGGAACGCCTTGGCGTAGAGAGCCTCTTCGAGTTTCCACATGTCTTTAGCCATGCCCATATTCTTCTCTTCATACACAGCCTCAAGCTCGGTATGGAAACCGCGTATCACCATGTTGCGAAAGCGGTCGCTCTGGATGCGAGCCCAGCGATCCACTTCGTTGGCGGGGATATCCTCAGTGTAACAAGTAACGTCAGTTCCTGTGTAGGCGTTTGTCCCAATGCCTCCAATGCCTGCCATCAACTTGTCATACTCGTTGGGAATGTTATACTGAGCGGCAATCTGCGACACGCTGTCAATCTCGTGATAGAGCTGCTTGCGCAGGGCAGGGTCGGTAACCTTGCGGTATTGCTCATAGCGAGCCTCTATCTCATTGAGATAAGGAGCCTCTTTTTCTACATCGCTAGTTCCAAACTGCTTGGTGCCCTTGAACATAAGATGCTCAAGATAGTGAGCCAGACCTGTGGTCTCGGCGGGGTCGTTGCGCGAACCGGTGCGCACTGCGATGTGAGCGGCAATGCGAGGGGACTCGTTGTTGACACTAAGGAAGACCTTCATGCCGTTGCGCAGAGTGTAGCACTGCGTGTGCATGGGGTCGCCCTCATAGGTTACTGCCTTGGGCAGTTGGGCTTGCGCTGTGAATGTCATTGTCACAACAGCAAGCAATGTGAATAAGATTCTGGATTTTTTCATTGTAGAAACATATAAATAATTGTGTTATTGATTTTTTACACTAGAGAGTTTGTCCGACCATTCTTTCAAGAACGGCATCAGACGCTTGTTAGAAGGCTCGGCTGTCAGCACCTTGAGCCTAATGTGCTCGCCCATACCGTCGAGAGTCTCAAACTGGAAGTCGGGGTTGCTGTCGTAGTCAATGACAGGAATGTTGCCACCTTCAAGTCGAGATATAGTCTCAGCTGTCATCGACTCAAGCTTGAGGAGCCAGGGCCGCACATCGTTGTAAAACAGTCGGTCGCTCTCGTTGGCAGAATGTGCCATCGACTTGATGACCTTGCAAGCATCATGCACCTCGCGCAGCTCTCCAAGAAGCGCGTTAGGGTTTGGTGACCCGCGTTTCACCGATGCCTGATAATTGTTAATCTTATATGCTATAGCATCTTCATCGTAATAGCGCAGATATGGAGCCAGTTTCTTAAATGCTTTGGCGTAATCTTTGCCCACGGCAGCAGGTATCGCGGCATCCCAACTATCGAAGTTGTCGAAGGCGGCGTTATTCCAACTATAGTCGGCAACGCTGAAGAGTGCAACCTTCGACAGTTCGCCTTGCTGCATGGGGTTGATGATTAGAGTGTTGAGCCCATTCAGGTGTTTCTCAATGCGCGCAAAGTTGTTGATATGAGTCTCATCGCGGAAGTTGCTGTAAGTGTCCATCACAAAGAGCTTGGTGGGGTCTTGATCGTTGCAGGGGTAGTTCCACCACCAGCTTAAGTCGCGGCCAAGCCAACCGCTCACACGCGCCAAATCCTCGTTATTGGGCACCGACCACACATCGCGGCCAGTAATGTAGATATTTATCTTGCTTGGAGTTCCGCTCAGCGACTCATAAAACTCTTGAGCGCGTTCATCGCTCACCCATCCGTGAGCATAGAGCTGCGGCACATAGTGCAAAGGTTTCACCGTGTCAGTGGCCACGGAGCCAGAATAGTTCCAACGCGCGTCAATTCTATTTTGGAGAGCAGAGAGATTGTCGGCGCAAAGCTTCATGATGGCAGGATCGCTGGGCACACCCACGTCATCAACAAACACGCCAAACTGACGCACACCCAGCTGATGCATACTCTCAAACTTCGCCATAATCTTGTCAAGGACCCGAGGATCTTCGGCATTGGCGAAGGCATTACCGGGGTGAATCGCCCAAATGAAGTTCACCTTGGTCTCATGTGCGACTGATGTGATATCACGCATCATATCCTGATTGAGGTAGCCAATGCGCTGCTCATCGGCAGTGATGGTCGTGGGGTAAGGGTCACCCCAGTAGCGGGAGTGATAAGGGTCGCTCTTGGCGCCATACATATAGGTATTCATCTTGTAGCGTGCCATAAAACGGAACAGGTCTTTAGTGACTTCGGCGCTATAAGGCACGCCATAATACCCCTCTATGATGCCACGGTTCTTCACGTCGGCATAGTCATAAATTGTGACGCATGGCAAGTCACTGGTGCCTTGGTCAAGCATCTGCTCCAGCGACGCCAACCCGCAGAACACGGCATCAGTGTTCTCGCCCAGAATTTCCACTATCGCTATCCTTAGTTTTTCAACTGATGATAATTTCAAGATATAGCGGTCATACTTGGGCAAGTCAAATATAGTTCTATCAACCGGAAAATCAGTGAAAAGGTTATCTACAACACCATTTGAGCCATTAATGCCCAAAAACACAAAAGACACAGGTTTAGACAAAAGACTCTTTCCACCCATCATTGCAAGCACTGAGGTAAGACTATGATCCTCAAGCACTGGGTTGAGACCGTGATCCTTAAGCACCTGCACTGCCCTGTTCACCGTCATTTCATCTATATCTGGCTCGGCAACAATGTGCACATCTCTGTAAAACGAAGCAGTTCCAGTTGACGCAACTTGGCGGTGAGGCACAGGATAGATAGTATATGGCTCATTAGCTATCGCCATCAAGGCGGAACACATGGCAAATATTAGTATTAATTTTTTAATCATAGAAGTGACTTTCTAAAAAATCACCACAAATGTAGCCATTTATCGCCAAAAAACAAAAAAGTTTTTTGTCTTTTCACACAAAAAGAGTAATTTTGCAATTTAAGAACTAAATTCTGATTTCCGAAAACTCAAAACTGATAACTGAAAACTAAAAAACATGAATCTTGAGCAACTTACTGCAACCATTAGCGACTATATCTGGTCGTGGCCAATGATAATACTACTGCTTGGCACACACATTTTCCTGACCATACGTCTGCGCGTGCCGCAACGCAAAATATTCACAGCCATAAGGCTCTCTTTCACAAAAGATAAGGACTCTACCGGCGACGTGAGTCAATTCTCGGCACTTGCCACCTCGCTTGCCGCGACGATTGGCACAGGAAACATTATCGGAGTAGCGACTGCTGTCTCGCTGGGAGGTCCAGGTGCTGTGCTGTGGTGCTGGCTTACGGGTATCTTTGGTATTGCAACGAAATATGGCGAGGGTCTGCTCGCCATCAAATACCGTATTAGGACAAGCGACGGCACGATGATTGGCGGACCAATGTATGCCCTTGAGAGAGGTCTAAAAATGAAATGGCTGGCAGTGCTTTTCTGCATCTTCACTGCCATCGCCGCCTTTGGCATTGGCAACGGTGTGCAAGCCAACGCCATAAGCAAGAATTTCGCTGAGCTCTTTAGTGACAATAGCAGTGTAGCTGCTTTAGCGTCCTCAATCAACAGCGCAACTGGGATGAGCCTCACTCCCGATACATTTGTGAGCATTCTAGTTGGCATTTGCCTCATGGTGCTTGTTGGAGTAGTGATTATTGGCGGTGTTAAGAGCATCGGTAGGATATGCTCGGCACTGGTGCCGTTCATGGCGATTCTCTATGTCATGGGATGCCTCTACATCCTAAGCGTTAATCATCAGTATCTTTGGGATGCGATTTGCTGGATTTGTCGTGACGCGTTCTCGTTGAAAGCATCGGTTGGCGGTGCTGCTGGTGCAGCAATCATGGTGGGCGCACGATATGGCATTGCTAGAGGTCTTTTCAGCAATGAGTCGGGACTTGGTTCGGCGCCAATTGTGGCTGCAGCGGCACAAACCCGCAACTCAGTGCGACAGGCATTAGTGAGCTCTACCGGAACTTTCTGGGACACGGTTGTTGTGTGTGCCATAACAGGCTTAGTACTCGTCACCAGCATCCTCGCTTATCCTGAGATTGACTTCCATGACGGCGGTCTACTCACCAAGAAAGCCTTCGGAATGATACCCTACGTGGGCACGCCCATACTCACCTTCGGAATCCTCACTTTCGCTTTCTCAACCATACTGGGATGGAGCTACTATGGCGAGAAAGCCATGGAGTATCTTGGAGGCAAAAAAATCATCAGGTACTACCGCATCATTTGGCTTATTATCTGCTTCTTGGGATGCGTATTGAGTCTCGGTGTGGTGTGGAACATCGCCGACATCATGAACGCGCTCATGGCATTGCCTAACCTTGCTGCCCTGCTCCTGCTCTCAGGCGTAATAGCACACGAGACAAAACGCTACCTATGGAGCGGAAAACTCGACGAAATCGACAGAACTCTGTAATTCTTCTTGATACAAAAATCACATTGCGACCTTACGCTGAAATCACAAGTGTGAGGTCGCAAATTTATGCACAAGTTGTTAAAAAAAATTTTTCGTGCTTTTTTATTTATTTTTTCTTTTATTAGTTGCTTTATTTTGACTAATTTTGCACACTGAAAACAAGGTATTGATATTAACTAGGTGTACAGAAATCAAATAAGCAACTGAGACACAAATATTTGGCTGTTACACCACAATAAAGATATAACAATATGGGGTTATTCTCATTTACACAAGAAATCGCTGTTGACCTGGGAACAGCCAATACAATTATTATCCACAACGACAAGATAGTAATTGACGAGCCATCGGTAGTGGCTCTCGACACAAAGACCCAGAAACTGATGGCAGTGGGCGAGACAGCCCGCGAGATGCGCGGCAAGGTACATGAAGGAATTAAGACCGTGCGTCCACTGCGCGATGGTGTGATTGCCGACTTTAACGCCGCCGAGCTGATGATCAGGGGCATGATCAAGAAGGTGAGCCAGAAGAATCACTGGTTCTCCCCTGCCCTGCGCATGGTGGTGTGCATTCCCTCGGGTTCTACTGAGGTAGAGATTCGTGCTGTGCGCGACTCCAGTGAGCATGCTGGCGGCCGCGACGTTTATATGATTTATGAGCCTATGGCTGCCGCGCTTGGTATTGGTATCGACGTTTTGGCTCCTGAGGGCAACATGATAGTCGATATTGGTGGTGGCACCACTGAGATTGCCGTAATCTCGCTGGGCGGTATCGTGAGCAACAAGAGCATACGTATCGCTGGTGATGACCTCACCGAGGACATCCGTGAGCACATGCGTCGCGCCCACAACGTGAAGGTGGGTGAGCGCACTGCTGAGCTCATCAAGATTCACGTGGGTTCTGCTCTCTCTGAGCTTGACAATCCTCCCGAGGACTATATTGTACACGGTCCTAACCAGATGACAGCTCTGCCAATGGAAGTGCCTGTGTCATATCAGGAGATTTGCAACTGCATAGAGAAGTCTATCTCGAAGATTGAGGCTGCTGTGCTCAGCGCACTAGAGCAGACTCCTCCCGAGCTTTATAGCGACATCGTGAAGAATGGCATCTACCTGGCTGGTGGTGGTGCGTTGCTGCGTGGTCTTGACCGCCGCTTGACCGACAAGATTGGCATCCCATTCCATGTTGCCGAAGACCCATTGCACGCTGTTGCCAAGGGCACTGGTGTGGCTCTGAAGAACATCAAGCGCTTCAAGTTCCTGAAACGATAAAAGCTGCGTAACAATATTCCTTAACCGAAAGGAATTCTCTCATAAACCTCAAACTATCCCTCCACGATGTGATGAGAGGGATGTGGATGTGTGTAATACTCTATTAATGACCCTAGATGAACAATTTATTAAATTTCATAATAAAAAACAGCGCGTGGTTCTTCTTCGCTTTCTATGTGATTGTGAGCCTCGTGCTGCTGTTTCGCTCCAACCCGTTCCAGCAGAGTGTGTATCTCACCTCGGCTAACGGCACCGTGGCGACTATATCTAAGGTCGTGAATGGAACGTCCGATTATTTCCACCTCAAGGAGATAAACGAGGACCTGCATCTGCGCAACGCAGAGCAGAAAGAGCGCATCCTCGAGTTAGAGAAGCAGTTGGTAGAAATGGAGCTTAAATATGGCGCCAAACCTGGTGAGGCAGTGAGCGGCGAAGGCGACTTCGCATTTATCTCGGCTCACGTGATCAGCAACAGCGTGGTAAACCCCAGCAACTACATCACCATTGACCGAGGAAGCGCCGACGGCATTGAGCCTTACATGGGCGTTATGGATATGAATGGCGTGGTGGGCATCGTCGATGCCGTTAACACCCATTCGGCACGCATCATGTCGATGCTGCACCCCGACACAAAAATCACGTGCGAACTGAAAGGCAACGGAAACTTTGGACTGCTCGTGTGGGACGGAAAGACTACCGACCATGCCATCCTCAAAGACCTTCCCAAGGTTGGTGAGTACCATGTAGGCGACACCGTGGTCACCAGCAGCAGCTCACTGAGCTTCCCTCCAGGTTTCATGGTAGGAGTAGTAGAGCGCGTGTCACCCACCACCAAGAGCGACAGCTTCATGACACTTATCGTGAAGCTCTCGTGCCGTATAACACAGCTGAGCAATGTCCACGTAATTAAGAACAACCGCAAGGATGAGCTCAAGCAGCTTGAGAGCAGCGACGCCACAAGCATTAAAGAGGAAGGAGGGATGAAACGATGAAAAACACTTTGTTCAATTTCCTTATCCTCTTTATAGCTCTGCTAGTGGCGCAGGTGGTGTGTAGCAAGATTGTCCTCTTTGGCGTGGCAGTGCCTATCATCTATATCTACCTCATCCTGCGACTGCCGGTCAATTACTCCATCAACTGGACGCTCACGATAGCTTTCTTGTTTGGACTTTTCATTGATATGTTCAACAATACCCAAGGAATGAATTCGCTGGCATGCACCGTCATGGCAATGGCACGAAGGCCGGTGTTCAACTTCTTCATCGTCATGCGAGAGGACGAAGAAGGCGACCCAGTGCCATCGGTCGATACGGTGGGAATTTCAAGCTATATGAAGTACCTGTCAACTTTGGTCTTCATCTATTGCGCTGTGCTGTTTATGGCTCAAGCGTTCACTCTGCACAACTTCCCACTAACCTTGGCACGCATCGTTGCCAGCAGCGCGCTATCCATTTTATTAATTTTTGGTATAGACAGTTTAGTGAGCACCGAAAGTGAGAAAAGACTATAATCTCGAGAAACGCAAGTATGTGATTGGCGGCTTTATTGTCGCCATTGTCGCTATATACCTGTGGAAACTCTTTGACCTGCAGGTCACAAGCAACGAGTATAGTCAAATCGCAGTGAGCAACGCGCGCTCGGTGAAAATAACGCACCCTTCACGAGGACAGATTTACGACCGCAACGGCAACCTGATTGTATATAACGAGCCTGCCTACGACTTGGTGCTCACGCCAAAGGACGTGACAGAGTTTGACACGACCACCATGTGCAGAATTCTGCAGCTCAAGCGTGAAGACTTCGACCTGCTGTGGAAGAACATGAGCGACCCCAAGAAAAACCGCAACTACAGCGCTGTTACGCCACAGCCACTAGTGCAGAATCTCGACTCGCTAACCTACGGCCGTCTGCAGGAGATTATCTACCGCTTTCCGGGCTTCGACATTGCTCAGCGCGTTATACGTCGGTACAACTACGTGTCGGCCGCCAACATCTTGGGCGACATTCGTGAGGTGAATGCCGACGACATAGCCCGCGACAGCGACAACTACTACCTGCCAGGCGACTATACCGGAGACCTAGGCGTGGAGAAGAGCTACGAGAAATACCTGCGAGGCATTAAAGGCAAGGAGATTTTCATCCGCGACGCACGAGGACGCATCAAGGGCCGCTACAACGACGGCAAAGATGATGTGGCACCAGTCGCCGGAAAAGACCTGCAGCTAAGTATCGACATGGATCTCCAGCAGTTTGGAGAGAAAATCATGCGAGGCAAGAAGGGAGCTATCGTGGCTATAGAGCCAAAGACTGGCGAGGTGCTGGCACTTGTCACCAGTCCTAATTACGACCCAGCAATGCTAGTGGGCAAAGACCGCGGCAAGAACTATGCCGACCTCGTCAATGACCCCAACAAGCCACTTTTCGACCGCTCAATCATGGCTGCCTATCCTCCTGGCTCAACCTTCAAACCGTCGCAGGGCTTGATGCTGCTGCAAGAGGGCATCATCACCACCAGCACGTCCTATCCTTGCTACCGCGGTTACATCAACAAGGGCCTCAGAATAGGCTGCCACGGGCACGGCTCTCCTATCGCCCTGCACCCTGCCATCGCCACATCATGCAACGGCTACTTCTGCTGGGGAGTTTACTACATGCTCAACAACCGCAAGTACGGCGGTTTAGAGAAGTCGTTTACCTTGTGGAAAGACTACATGGTGTCGATGGGCTTTGGCTACAAACTAAACATCGACCTTCCTGGCGAGAGCCGCGGATTTATCCCTAACGCGCAATTCTACGACAAAATGATTGGCAAAAACCAATGGGGTGCCAACACCATTCTATCTATCGCCATCGGTCAGGGCGAGGTGATGCTGACTCCGCTGCAAATCGCCAACCTAGGCGCCACCATAGCCAATCGCGGTTACTACATCACGCCTCATATGGTGAAGAACATACGCGACGTAGGACTGCTAGAGCAATACGCTGTGCAGCACCATACTAAAGTCAATTCGCAATACTACAATGAAGTAGTAACGGGCATGAGAATGGCGGTCACTGGAGGTACTTGCCGAGGTGCTAACCTGCCAGGGCTTGACGTGTGCGGTAAAACAGGTACCGTTCAGAACCCGCATGGCCAAGACCACTCGGTGTTTATGGGATTTGCGCCTAAAGAAGACCCCAAAATAGCCATCTGCGTATATGTAGAGAATGCCGGTTTCGGTGCCAAAGTCGCCGTGCCGCTCGGCGCAATGATGCTTGAGCGATACCTACGAGGCTACAGCGATGAGATTGAAGAACGCGCCAACAAGTGGAGCGACAACACGTGGATGAACGACAATCAAAAGAAGTCCACCGAAGATAAGCCTGCCGAAGCAAAACCCGCCACTACCGCAGGCAACTTCCCAAGCCGTGACAATAAGCCACTGGGCAGCAACCCTGAGCGAGAAAAGGCGGTAATGGTATCACCAATCAGATTAATCAGCACATCACGTCATGGACTCTTCAAGGGATAATAACGAGAGCAACAAACTGCTCGCCTCGGTCGATTGGCTCACCGTGCTGCTATATCTGGTTCTTGTAGTGGCAGGAGCAATAAGTATATATGCCGCCACGACCAATAGCATGTCGCAGGTTAGCATCTTCGACTTCAACACTTATTCAGGCAAACAGTTCCTGTGGATAGGACTCTCGTTTGTCATTGGCTTCGCGCTATTGCTCATCGACCGACGAATGTATGAGGGATATGCCTACCTTATATATATCATAATGATTGTCATTCTCATAGCCACGGCGTTCTTTGCACCAAACATCAAGGGTTCACACTCTTGGCTAAAATTTGGAGCGGTAAGCATTCAGCCTGCCGAGTTTGCAAAGACGGCAACGGCGCTGGCGCTGGCAAAGCTATTCAGCACCTATGGCTTCAAACTCGGGCATTGGCGCACCTATATCGTTCCGTTGGCAATCATCTTCATCCCGGTCTTCTGCATCCTCCTTGAGAGCGAGACCGGCTCGGCACTCGTCTATATCTCACTGATTTTTGTCCTCTACCGTGAGGGCATGAGTGGATTTGTGCTTTATGCTATCCTTGCGGCAGTGTCGTTCTTTGTCATCATGCTGAAGTTTGCCGACCAAATAGTGATGGGCATACCCATGGGGTCTTTCATCGTATTCACCATTGTGATGATTACGATAGTGGTCATGCTATTCTTCTATTGCCGGGCTGTGATACCAGGTCGCAACGTGGCGATAGGATACATCGCGAGTGCGCTGCTGACATGGGGGCTCTCGGCCATAGGAGTCAGCGTTAACGGATATGTCTATTTCTTCACCGTTATCACGCTGTCAATCATATACTTGCTTATAGCCATGTTCCGCGAGGACATCAATAAGATACTGATAACTATAGCCTTTGCCGTGATGTCTATCATCTTTATGTTCTCGGTCAACGCCGTGTTTAACAACGTGCTGCAGACGCACCAGCAAAACCGCATCAAGGTTGCCCTCGGCATAATGGAAGACGTGAAAGACAAGGGCTACAACGTCAATCAGTCGAAGATTGCCATCGGCTCGGGAGGAGTCACTGGAAAGGGATTCTTGAAGGGCACACAGACCAAGCTCAACTACGTGCCTGAGCAGCACACCGACTTCATATTCTGCACCATTGGCGAGGAGGAAGGATTTCTCGGCACATCGGCTGTGCTACTGCTGTTCCTGTTGCTTATCTTGAGAGTCATTGCCATTGCTGAGCGGCAACACACTGCCTTCGGACGAGTATATGCCTACTGCGTCGCGGCAATTCTCATCTTCCACGTCGCCATTAACATAGGAATGGTGATAGGTCTCGTGCCAGTGATTGGCATACCCCTACCCTTCTTCAGCTACGGCGGTTCCTCGCTCTGGGGCTTCACTATCATGCTGTTTATCCTCCTGCGCATCGACGCCGCACGAGCAGAATACGGCACGTGGTAGCTTTCCGCTTTGCTAGTTTGCCGCTCGCTATGCTCGCTAGTTATGCCGCGCTTCGCGGCTGATTTGCCGCTATGCTAGTTTTCTAGAATGGTGCCGCTTCTTCGCTGCTGTCGCGAAGGAAATCGGGGTTGCCTGTGGGAATGTCATCAATATCTACCGGAGGTGCGCCAATGTTTGTTGGTGCTTCAACGCTCTCACGGTTCATGCGCGACTCATACACCTGTTCTGGTCCGTTGGGGCTTTCAATCTGCTCGTCCCAATTGTCGAAGCGTGCATACTTCGAGACAAACCGCATCTTGATGGTTCCTACCGAGCCACTGCGGTGCTTGGCGATGATAAACTCGGCAAGTCCACGTATGTCATTTCCCTCGCTGTCTTCGGTGGAATGACTGTAGTATTCTGGACGGTGAATGAAGCACACGATATCGGCATCCTGCTCAATTGCACCACTCTCGCGCAAATCGCTCAGCTGCGGACGCTTGCCTTTGCGGTCGTCGCCACGCTGCTCCACGCTACGGTTGAGCTGCGACAGTGCCACGATGGGAATGTCAAGCTCCTTAGCGAGTTGTTTGAGCGAGCGTGAGATGGTACTCACCTCCTGCTCACGGCTGCCAAATCGCATACCAGTAGCGTTCATAAGCTGCAGGTAGTCGATGATTATCATCTGCACGCCATGCTCACGCACGAGGCGGCGAGCTTTTGTCCTAAGCTCGAAAATTGACAGCGACGGCGTGTCGTCCACATAGATGGGTGCAGCGTAGAGCTGCTTCACTCTTGACATAAGCACGTCCCATTCCTGCTCGGTTAGCTGTCCACTCTTGATTTGCTCGCCTTTGATTTCACACACGTTGCTAATCAAGCGATTCACGAGCTGGATGTTTGACATCTCAAGTGAGAACACAGCTATTGGGGTGTTGAAATCCACCGCCATGTTTTTTGCCATCGAGAGCACCAGAGCGGTCTTTCCCATCGCGGGGCGCGCGGCAATAATGATAAGGTCGCTGTTCTGCCATCCCGAGGTCACCTTGTCGAGGTCATGGTAACCAGTGGCCAATCCGCTCAAGCCACTCTTGCGGTTACTGGCGTCCTGAATCTTCTTGATAGCATCGCTGATGATTGGGTCGATTTGAATCACGTCGCGCTTGAGGGTGTTCTTCGACAGCTCAAAAAGCTTGCCCTCGGCCTCCTGCATCAAATCATACACATCGATGGAGTCGTCAAAGGCTAGAGTGGAGATATTGGAGCTGAAGCTGATGAGCTCTCGAGCCAAGTATTTCTGCGCCACGATGCGTGCATGGTACTCGATGTTGGCAGCACTCGACACGCGGCCAGTAAGGTCTGAGATTCTTATAGCTCCTCCTGCCTCCTCGAGGTGTCCGTCAAGTCGCAGCTGCTCGGTTACGGTGAGCATATCGATAGGGCGCTGCTTCACGCCTAGCGACATGATGGCCTCGTAGATCAGCTGATTGGCATAGTCGTAGAAGCACTCGGGTTTTAGCAGGTCGCTCACTACCGAGTAAGCGTCCTTCTCGAGCATCAGAGCTCCCAGCACAGCCTCCTCGATAGCGATATCCTGTGGCTGAGTCTTTCCCAGTTCACTCAGCACCTCGCTCTCGTGCTGAGGTTTCTTTCTATTATAGTTGCGATTTTTTGAAGATTTGCCAGTTTCAAATTCCATATTAGCAGTGTGTTTTTTTGATTATGATAAACTTGGCTGCGTCTCAGCCATTGACACAAGCATCATCAAATTCGGCTTGCAGTGATTTTTGATAAATCATGCAGCGCCTCGGAAAAACTCAAATAAATTTGGTATTCTCTCGGCTTGCACTGATTTTGTAACTGCAAAGATAGAACACAATCACTTATGCGCCACAATTTTTCTTGCCACTTTTATCAACAAGATGTTAACAAGCCCAAGTTTAACGACTATATAATTGTTTTTTAAACAAAAAAACTTCCTTTCGATTGAATATTTATTTTTTTTTGATTATTTTTGCAGAATTATAAATAAAAAACCTCTATAGTATTAATCATAAACAAAATTTCAATCATGAAGAAATTCTACTTTTTGCTTGCTGTGGCATTGATTGCCAGCGTAGCTACTGCTAAGGTTGACTATAACCAGCAGTACTCGAAAATGAAGCACAACACTCCCAAGATGATTGACTTGCCCGAAGGCAAGGCAATAGTGACAACCGATCAGGCTGCTCCCGACGACATGCCATTACAACTCAAGGCTCAGCCTCAAGAGGGCGAGACCTACTACTTCCGTCCTCATGGATCATTCTATGTAGGTTACAACCCAATGGCAGCACGTGTTTACTATTCTCCTTATCTTTATTTGCCAAACTTCCGTGATGTGACCTTCCTTGGCACTAAGGTTGCCGACTGGTCTTACCAGAAATGGGACCGCACGGAAAGTGCCCGCATCTGGAATACGATTGAAGGTCAGCAAGACATAACCTTGAACTTCATCACCGAGACCGACTCGGTTCCCTACATCTATGATGAGAGCGGAGAGTATTGCCTCTTTGGTCACAACTCCAGCAACGAGGAAGTGCCTGTGACTCTGTATTCTCAAAACGACCTCGCCACCCGCTTGGCAAATCAAACCAACGGCTACGAGGGCTGGTTTGCCTCTCCAAAATATTGGGCATCGCGTGATCGCGACCTTCAATATACAAGTATTACACGTTATCTTACTGGCGCTCTTGACTCTGATGGCGGATCCACAGCATTCTGGTTTGGTAAGAACTATACCGGCTGGAACGCATGCGCAATCTACTGCGAAAAACCCGAAAACCCCTATGTGCTGCGTGGCGCCGCTATCCGTTATGCTTTCTATTACAGTCCTGAACCTGTTGAGTTGACTATGCGCATCTACAAGGTTGCCGCTCACGAGCCTCGTGAGATGGGACTTGGAGAGATGATTGCTGAGGCAAAAGCCACCCTTCCCGCCTCACCAACGGAGGAAACTTCAGGAGGCTTGTATTTCACCTTTGCCGAGATTGACGAGGAATATGGCCTAGTAGCTGAAATCTATCCTGAGATTGACGATGAGATTTACGTGGTGCTCAGCGGTTATGACAATGAGGTTATTGGAAGGCTTGCCCTTCCTCTGTGTGCCGACACTTGGGACGAGGGCATTGGAGAGACTGGCTACAACATCCAGCTCGATGACGAAGGAAACATTGGCATAGCTCGCAGCTTGAACGCCATGTTCACAGGTTTCAAAGGCTACTCTGCTCCTGGCATCTTCCTCGATGTCACTTTTCCATTCATTATCAACAACTATACCAACGACCCCAGCGTGCGGAAGTATGACGCCGACGGCAATCTGATATATGACGGCTCTGAGTCACTTTTCTATGGCAGCAACTTCTCGGTTTACACAACCAGTTCCAGCGAGGAATGGGAAATCACTCTTGCCGATGGCTCAGAAGTCCCCGACTGGCTAACCCTCACCCCCGAGGATGAACTTGACGAGGAATACGAATTCAGCGGCGAGGTGAATGTAGGCATTGCCGTTGAGCCACTGCCCGCCGACTTGGCTGGCCGCAAGGCTGTGGTTCGTTTCAGCATTCCTGGCCATCACCACGACCTGACCATAATCCAGGGAGAGGAACCTGCCGACTACAATGAATTCTATCTGGTAGGAACCTTCAATGACTGGAACCAGGAAGAAGGTGGTGGTCGCTTGATATTTGAGGAGACCGAAGAGGAAGGCGTTTATGAGACTCAAGCTGAGATGGAGGCTAATACCGAGTTCAAGGTTATCACTCCGCTAAGCGACGGTTGGATTTGGCTTGGTGGTGTTGATGAGAATAGCGTTGGCTACTTCTTGATTAACAACGAGCTGCTCAATGTGCCTCTGGCTATGGTTGACGGTTCGAACTTCCGTCTAGAAAATGGTGGCGAGTTCATATTTACTATAAATGCAAATGACTTGACCCTCACTGTCGCTCCTGTTAACACTGCCGTTCCTGGCGACGTTAATGGTGACGGCTCTGTGACAGCATCTGACGTTACTGCAATTTACAACTACCTTCTCAACAACGACATGACTTACTATGACACATGCGATGTAAATGGAGACGGTAATATCACTTCGGCCGATGTGACATTCATCTACAATATCCTGCTCGGCAACTAATAATTGTCGTAAATACAGCACAAGGAGAAAGGTTGGGATTTCCCAGCCTTTTTCTTTTTTTCGTAGCAATATATTTATCCACTAATTCGGGTTAAACTTTTTCTAACAAAAGCAGTCAAAAAAAATGTAAAATATTAACCATTTTGTCACGTTATTATAATATCTGGTGATTAGACTTGACTTTTACTAAATAAATATAATAATTATGCACCATTTTTTATCAAAATTCATTTTAATCCTTACCATTATGGGATTATTTTCATTTAATGCAAAGGCGCAAGACGAGCCCGATTTCGACTATCCGCAGCAGGTGAGCAAGGATGCGCTCGCCCAGCTGAAAAAGGCGCAGCACAGCGGAGACGGCCAAATGATGGTCGATGCCCTAGTGAGATTCTCGATTGCCAAGGGAAAGGTCACCCAAGAGTCGATGGACACCATCATCAATCAAATCGAGGACGTGAAGAATAAAGAGAAACGCGCCGACTACAAGGCGATTCTCAACTATATGGAAGCGTGTGTCTTCAAGGACTATGTGGAAGCCTATGGCGTAAGAGACCGCGAGAATGCCGTTGATGAGGCACTATCGAGCGACTACACCGAATGGGACAACGAGCAGTTCAACAACAAAATCAAAGAACTGGTGCGTGCGGCGCTCGCCGATGAGCAGTACCTCAAGCAATGCCCTATAGGCAACTACAGCCGCATCTTCATCGATGGCGACGAGATGGGCGCTGTGTATGTGCCCACCCTCTTCCAGGCGCTGTGTGTGAACAGCTTAAAACTGTTTCAATATCAAGATGACGTTTTTGAGAAAGAACTGGAGCAGCGATGGCTGAAATCCTGCGAAGAGGGAACTCCCGAATGGATGTATGTGGCAACAAAGACCGATGCCATAAAAAACGACTTTGCCGAGTACCAGAAGTACAAGGACAACGAGCATAGCGCCATGTTTCTGCTCAACTGTTATGCTACTGATCATTATAGCGACTTGAAGGAATATGTCAATCGTTTCCCTAATTCTTATTACACCCCAGTTGTTAAGAACAAGATTTATGACATTGAGAGACAAAGCGTTAATCTGTATTATGACAAGCACTTGAGCAACAGCGATTCCATCAAGATTAGCGCCAGTTTCAGCAATGTGAATGATGTGGATGTGCGCATCTACCGCATCCCCGACAAGGTTTATGATGATCTGGAGAATAGCTCAAGAAAGAAATATACTCTCAATGATTTGGAGTTTGTGCGTTCTCACAAGTTGCATTGCCCAGGAGTGGTTCCGTTCAGAAAAGAGGTAAAGGAGAAATTGCCTCCACTGCCTT
The DNA here is from genome assembly GCA_017618355.1 of Muribaculaceae bacterium. Classification (GTDB taxonomy): domain Bacteria; phylum Bacteroidota; class Bacteroidia; order Bacteroidales; family Muribaculaceae; genus Sodaliphilus. The sequence continues at coordinate 11,600 of JAFZUL010000144.1, read as the reverse complement.
TTGGCAGATATCTGATTGTTGGGGCGTTCTCCAATTATGTAGGCAAAGAGATTGTTGACGATGACTTCAGGACTTACGATGCTGTTATCGTTCACAATCTCACAATGTTCAGCGCAGGTGGTGAGGGCTTTGACGATAGGGTGTTCACTGTCGACACTCGCTCGGGCGCTCCACAGCAGGGCGTGAACCTTGACATCAGGAGCAATTACAATAACAAAAAGACTAAAACCTCGGCCATTACCGACAATGATGGTAGCGCAGAACTTCCCAAAGACAAGAAATATTACAGTCACAACGTGACAGCCACAAACGGCGACGACAAGTACACTCCCGTAATAGATGTTCGTCCTTACGAGAGCGACGATCTCCACAGCAACGTCACAGCACGAGTGTTCACCGACCTCAACATCTACCGTCCTGGCGAGACGATGAAGTTTGCTGCAATTCTACATATCATCACCAGCAAAGAGATGAGCCCTCTTGAGAACAAGAAGGTGAGGGTTATACTGAGAGATCCCAACAATAAGGATATTGATACGCTGGAAGTAGAGAGCGACGCTTATGGTCGCATCCAGGGAGAGTTCAAGATTCCCACCGACCGCATGAACGGTCGATTCTCTCTGAACTTCAGAACTGGTGAGAAATTTGGTGAATATCTTACGTCCTATTCGTTTAACGTGAGCGAATACAAGGCACCAACGTTCACTGTGACGTTCCCCGATATGCCACATGTGTTTACCTGCAACCAGCCAGTGAAAATCACTGGAAAGGCACTCACTTATAGCGGCGTCCCAGTTCCTAACGCCGAGGTGAAGCTGCGTCTCTACCGCAACGAGTGGAGCTGGTGGTGGCGGTGGTCAACAACACGTGGAGAGAATGTAATCGACACCGTGATGACGACCAACGAAAAAGGCGAATTCACTCTAGAACTGCCTGCTGCGTCTTTCAAGGAGAATCATGCAAAATACTACCATTATAACTACGTGCTTGATGCTCAGTGCACCAATGGCGCAGGCGAGTCGCAAGAGGGAAACCATTGCTTCATCATTGGTGACCGACGTGGTGTGGAACTCTCTGGAGACGTGGATTTCAACAATGTCAAGCCCATCGAACTGCCTCTCACGTTTAACAGCACCGACGAGAACGAAAAGGGCGTGGAGTGCTACTACAAGGTTGAAGATGAAAACAAAAACATGGTGGCTTCTGGCAACTTCAACAGCGAGAAGCCTATTGTCGATCTCACCAACCTCCCCTCAGGAAAATATAAAGTGACAGTGAATATGCTTGGTGACAGTGAGACCACATCTTGCAATCTCAATCTATATCGCAAGGGCGAGAAGACAAGCCCAGAAAAAGATTCCCCAATGTGGTTGCCAAGTGACGGACGCAGCGTAGATGACAAGAATGTGGCCCACATCACCATTGGCACAGCGACTCCCGAGGCCTACATCTACTACATCGCCTCTTCAAGCGAGAAAGTGGAGAAACAGGGATGGATTAAGATGAAACAGGGCATCAACGACTTCGCCATCGCTCTGCCTAACACCCCTGGAGGGTATCTCGATATCCAATTATATAGCGTGGCTAACAACACAGTTTATACCAAAGAGCTGCGCATGAATGGCAATGTCAAGGCAAAGGCCCTCAAAGTAAAGGTCAACTCTTTCCGCGACAAGCTGCTTTCGGGCGAGAATGAGAAGTGGTCGTTTACCATCGTCGATGAAAACGACAAGCCACAACCCGGTGCTATGGTGCTCGAGATGATGGATAAAGCCATCAACGACATAAGCCCTAACATCTGGTCATTCCGACCCAGCATCTACCATCAGCAAGTCTTCCGCTTTGATGAGAACCGTCTGTATGGAAGCATCAACAACAATCCGTCCTGGAGCCATAGCAGCCTCTCGACCAATAAGTATTCGATTGCTGAGTTCAACACTTATAATGAGTCGTTTTTCGAGAACTATAGAGCCTATGGCTTGCTTGGCGCAGGCCGTGGCATGGTGCTCTATGAGACTGCCGTTGCCGATAACAGAGCAGTTCCTGCACCTATGGCTAAGAATGCAAGGGCTATTGATATGGATGATGCTGTTGAACTCGAAGAAGTGGTAATGACAGCCGAGACAGGGTCAGCACAGGTCAAAGTTGACGAGGCTGCTCTCGAGAAGGTGCAGCTGCGCGAGAGCGACGTGAAAGTTGCACTCTGGAAGCCAATGCTCGTGAGTGATGCCAAGGGTAATGTGTCACTCGAGTTTGAGGCGCCAAACTTCAACACCACTTGGATTATGCAGGCGATAGCCTACAACAACGCCCTCAACACCGACGTACTCAAAAAAGAGGTGCTCACCAACAAACCCGTGATGGTGAAATCGAGCCTGCCACGCTTCTTGCGTCAAGGCGACAAGACTCAGTTGGCGGCCAGTTTGCAGAACTCTACCGACAACGCTCTACCATGTGACGCCATCATAGAGCTGTTCAATCCTCGCACCAATGAGGTGATTCTGCGCAAGAACTTCAACGAGAACATCGCCGCTAATGGCACTAACACCCTCAAGATCGACTGGGAGGTGCCCGACACCATTCCATTCATCGGATTCCGCGTAAAGGCCGCTACCGGCAACTTTGGCGACGGCGAGCAGGTGATGATTCCTGTGCTGCAGGCCATCTCGCCAGTTATTGAGACCAAACCATTCTACATTGATGCCGCAACTCCATCGTTCACCACTCAGTTGCCACAGTTCGCTAAGGACGCTCGCGTCACTCTAGAATACTGCGACAATCCTGTGTGGTACTGCGTTCAGGCGCTACCAACTATATTCAGCGACAACTACAAAGTCGCCACTACGCTGGCTCACAGCCTATTTGCCGTGACGCTGGCACAGGGCATCTCTAAGTTACAGCCAAATATCAAGGAGGCTGTTGACTACTGGAAGGCCAACGAGGAAGACTCTACTCTAGTGTCGATGCTCGCACGCAACAGCGACCTCAAGATTGGCACTCTCCTAGCTTCGCCTTGGATTAATGAGGCCGACCGCCAGACACTGCGTATGTCACGTCTGAATGAGCTCTTCGACGAGGACCTCATGACTGCTGAGCACAAGCGCATCGTTGAGGGTCTGCAACGCCTGCAAATGTATGACGGAGGTTTTACTTGGTATCTCTATCCAAACTGTGAGTCGTCGCTATACACCACCGAGACTGTACTCGAACTTATCGGCGAGTTGCGTCACTTAGGCTATCTCAAGGATGATGCCGACATCAATGCGATGGTGAAACGTGCGATTGTTTACTTCGACAAGGAGTATCTGCAAGTCTATAAGGAACACCTCAAGTACAACAAGAACAACCACAGTGGTTTCAGCGACTATGTATATGTTCGCACTCTTTATCCTGAGATTCCTGTTACTGGCGAGAACGAGAAGATGCTCAAGAACTGCCTCAAAGCGATGACTAAGGACTGGAAGGGCACTTCGCTGGGCAACAAGGCGTTCTACGCTATCACCCTCAACCGCAACAACTACCAAAAGGTGGCTAAGGACATCGTTGAGTCGATTCGTCAGTACGCCCTCAACAAGCCTGAGATGGGAATGTACTGGGACAACGTTCAAGCTGGTTGGCGCTATCTCGACAAGGTGGCTGTGACATCTACCATCCTTCAAGCCCTAAACGAGGTTGACCCACGCACCCAGGAAATCGACCAGGTGCGCAAGTGGATGCTCCTGATGAAGCAGACCAACGACTGGGGTTCCAGCAGTCTCGCCGCCGATGCCGTTTACAGCCTCCTCGCTACTGGCAGCAAGTGGCTTGAGCGCAACGACGCGCCCACCATCACTATCGATGGCAAGCCGCTTGAGTTCGACAAGATTGACACCTATCTTGGCTACTGCCGCAAGGAGATTCCCGCCACCTCACTCGCCACTCTCAACATCGAGCGCCACGGTGCAAGTCCCGCTTGGGGCGCTATCTACAGCCAGTTCAAGGCCGAGATGAGCACTATTGATGAGGTAAGCATCTACGACCTCTCTATCCACAAGGAGTTCTATGCTTACAACACCGACGGCACTCTGCGACGTGTGGAGAATTTCAAGGTGGGAGACAAGATTCAGGTGCGCACCGTCATCAAGAACGCCAAGGACCTCGACTTCGTGACGGTGAAAGATGAGCGCGGCTCCTGCTTCGAGCCAGTGGATAAGCTCTCGGGCTACCGCTATGCTGACCAAAGTTACTACTACCTCGAAATCAAGGACAGCGAGACCAACATATTCTTCTCGAGCCTTGACAAGGGCACGCACGTGATAAGCTACGACGTCTTTGTTACCGCACCGGGTCAGTACAACGTAGGCATCGCAACGGCACAATGCCAATACGCCCCACAAATCACCGCCCACAGTGCAGGCTCAGTAGCGACAGTGGAACCATAAAAAAACCTATACAAACCAATAAAAAGGAGCGCAATCGCGCTCCTTTTTTGGTCTTTAACAGGAAAGGCTAAGTGGCTAGAAATGACTAGAAAAACTCTATACTCTCCACTCTTTACTCTATACTCTTTACTCTATACTCTCCACTATCACAACTTTCCTTCCATCTGGTAGCTGTAGTAGTTGCCTCGGCACATGATGATGTGGTCGTCGAGGGGAATGCCTATAGCCTCGCAAGCACGTTTCACTCGCTGTGTCAGGGTATCGTCTTGAATGCTGGGGCGAGGGTTGTTGCTCGGATGGTTGTGAACAAGGATTATGCTGCTTGCAAGATGGGTGATAGCATGCTTTAGAATAATCTTCTCATCACCAACAGTAGCTGCCGTGCCGCCGATGCTCACCAGTTCGCGGCCCTTCACATGCTTTGCGCGGTCGAGCAGCAGCACCCACATCTCCTCATGCTCCTTGTCGAGCATAAATGTGCTCAAGTAACGGTAGGCAGCATTAGCGTCGGTGATTTGGAAGTCGTCGTCAAACTCCTCATTTTGGAACCTGCGGGCAATCTCTATCGCCGCCAGAATCTCCACCGCCTTCACCTCTCCCACGCCTCGGTACATACGAGCGAGGTCGCTGTATTTATGTCGGGCTATCTTGTAGATTTTATTGTCATGGTCGTTAAGGATGCGCTGGCACAACTCCACCACGCTCTCGCCACGGCTGCCACTGCCCAAGATGATGGCAAACAGCTCGGCAGGTGACAATGTGGAGAATCCATACTTCATGGCCTTCTCACGCGGACGGTCATCCAGCGCCGTGTTAAACTTCAACGCCCGCGACTTTATCTCGTTTTGTTCCATTTTCAATAATCATTAATCTCTAATCCTTAATCAGCTAGCAACGCGAGCTCACTTTCCCTTGCGCATCGCTATCTCCTCGTTTATGTCGCGGCCATGGCCCAGCAAAATCTTCCAAACGAAGGCCTTGATGAAGCCAAAACCATAGGCTCCCAGTTGCACAAAACTCGTCACTACAGCGAGGCTGGCAATCTTTAGGCTCTTGGTCTTGATAAGAGCGCTCACCCAAAGCATAACCACATAGAGCGCCAGCGGTAATATTGCCCACCAGTGCCAGAAGATGGCGAGTAAAATCAGCGCAATACAGCCCAGCACAAACACCGCCGGCAAGCAATGAACGAGTTTCAGAGAGTCGGGATATAGCAGTTTCAACGTGATGCGCGACATGCCGAAGACGTAGGTCTGACGCGCGAATTTCTTCAAATCCACGCGCCGCTTATGATAGACGTAGGCGTCGCGGATAAGACGAGTGGAGAACCCTGCCTGACGCACACGGGTGCTCATGTCGATGTCCTCGCTGAACATCTCACGGAAGCCGCCAACTGTCTCCCATACCTTGCGTGAATAGCCCATATTGAACGAGCGTGGCACGAATTTCTCGAGCTGCACCTTGCCACCGCGTATGCCGCCAGTGGTCAAGAACGACGTCATCGAGAAGTTAATGGCCTTCTGCACATCGCTGAAGTCGTCGCTAGCCGCATCAGGGCCTCCGAAGCAATCCACTGGCTCGCGCTCAAGTTCGGCTTTCAGGGTCTTGAAATAGTCTTTGGGAATAACGCAGTCGCTGTCGAAGAAGATGAAATACTCGCCGCTAGCACGCTCTATGCCGTAGTTGCGGGCTATGCTGCGGCCCTCGTTCTCTTTGTAATGGTAGTGAAGGTCGAGCTGACGCTCAAAGCGCTTCGCAACATCGTCGCAGCGCACCGTGGAGCCATCCTCAACGAGATACACCTCAAAATCCTGGCAGGACTGCTCAGCTAAGCTCTGCAGCAAGTCCTCCACCTCAGCAGGGCGGTTATACACAGGTATTATCACCGAAAAATAAGGCATCGTTTTCTGAATATTTTTGTTTCCCTGCAAAATTAGCAATTTTCCACAATACTGCCAAAAAAGTTTTTGAAGTCAGGCAACCGCCTCCACTTAAAGACAAACTAACAACTGAAAAACTAAAAACTTGATTATGCTTATGTTTTATAAAAACTTTATATTATCTTTGCAAATGAAAAAAAATAAATATAGTTATCTACTTAAAAACATCGTTATCATGAATACTCCCAATAAATTGGTTTTAGCCTTGGTTTTAACCATAATGCCCCTCATGGCGCTCGCTTTCGACTTCAAAGAGGGAGGACTATGCTACAACATCAATGATTACGACAAGGGCGTGACTCTCACCTACGAGCACTTAATACTTCAAGCCCTTGACGCGCCACCACCATCCGAAAGAGGTTATATTGGCGATATCGTGATTCCCGAGAAAGTGAAACATAATGGCAAAACCTACAAGGTGACTGCCATTGGTAGAGAGACATTTATGGGAAATTCTGAGCTTAAAAGCGTAATAATCCCCAAATCGGTGATAACCATTGGAGATGGTGCCTTTGCCCAGTGCTATAGTCTTAAATATGTGGTTCTCCCTCCCGACTTGACCGAGATAAACGACTACATGTTTGCCGAGAGTGGACTGAAATCCATCATTATCCCGCAAAAAGTAAAAAGCATTGGTCAGTCGGCATTCAGCAATTGTCCCTTTAAGTCAATAGACATCCCCAACTCGGTGAAGACAATCGGCAAGTCGGCATTCAGCGCATGCCGTTGGCTGGAGAAAGTGACTATAGGCAAAAATGTGGAATCGATTGGCGAAGCGGCATTCAGCATCTGCACTAGTTTGAAAGCCATCGACCTGCCACCTTCTCTCAAGGAAATAGGCCCTAAGGCATTCTATGAATGTGGCAGTATTGAAACAATGACAATTCCTGCTTCAGTCACTAGCATTGGCGATGGAGCCTTCAGTTATTGCAAGGCATTGGCCTCAATCAAGGTGGAGAAAATGAACAAGGTTTTTGACTCAAGAAATAATTGCAATGCCATCATCGAGACTGCTACCAACATGCTTGTGGCGGGTTGCAACACAACTAAAATTCCAAATTCGGTGACTACAATTGGCGCCGAGGCATTCGCAGGATGCTATGGCATGAAGAATGCCGACATCCCCTCATCGGTCACTGCTATCGGCAATCAGGCATTCTTCTATTGCAAGAACATACGCGAGCTCATTATCCCGAATTCTGTAAGAGAAATTGGAGAACGAGCCTTCTGCGGATGCGACAGTCTCGAGTCTGTCACCATTGGCAATTCGGTGGAGCATATCGGATATGGCGCCTTCCTGCACGACGACCACATCAAGACGGTGGTTATTGGTAGCGGAGTAACTAATATCAGCGCTTGGGCCTTCAAAGGCTTGGATAACCTAAAATATATCATTAGCGAAATTCAGGACGTAAGCAACGTGAAATTGGGAAAAGACGTGTTTGATGAGATTGACAAATCTAAATGCAGTCTTTACGTTCCCCTAGGCACCATAAACATCTATTACGACACCCCACAATGGAAAGAATTCAACAATAAAGTCGAATTTATTAAGACCGCGAATCCACCTCACTATATGATTCTCCCTGAATAATAATGCTTGTAATAGAAAAATGTTGAACTTTGCATGGAGCAAAAATATTCATTAATTCAACCAAAACAAAAGTATGAAACGTCTTAGAGATATAATGCTATTTATAGCTGCTGTGGTCGCCATCGGGGCTAGTGCCACTGTGCCTGTGGGCTATTACTCCAGCATCGACGGCAAGAGAGGACAAGACCTGAAAAACGCCGTACACCAACTTATCAAGAACCACACCGTGATGACCTACAGCAGTCTGTGGTACCACTTCCAGAGCACCGACTGCCGCCTCGATAACCACAGTCAGGTATGGGATATGTACAGCAACATCACGCGCTACTTTCGTGGCTCGAGTGCCGTGAGCGGCATGAACCGTGAGCACTCGTTCCCCAAGAGCTGGTGGGGAGGCACACAGGTCGATGCCTATACCGACCTCAACCACCTCTACCCTAGCGACGGCGACGCCAACCTCGCTAAGAACAACTATCCGCTGGGTGAGGTATCAACGGCAAGTTTCAACAATGGCTGCACAAAAGTTGGCACCCCAGTAGCCGGACAAGGCGGAGGATGCGCCACGGTGTTTGAGCCCGACGATGAATACAAGGGCGACTTCGCGCGCACCTATTTCTATATGGCTACGTGCTATCAAGACTACACCTGGAAATATACCTACATGGTCACAAACTCCTCATGGCTCACGCTCAACCAGTGGTCTATCAACCTGCTGCTCAAGTGGTCGCGGCAAGACCCCGTGAGCGACAAGGAAGTAGCACGCAATGAGGCAGTGTATAGGATTCAAAACAACCGCAACCCCTTTATCGACAATCCTTTGCTCGCTGAATACATTTGGGGTGACCGCCAAGGCGAGGCATTCATAGTGGGTGAAGGAGGCGAAGAGCCACAGGGCGACCCCATTCTTATCACTCCAAACCTGGAGACAGTGATAGAGATGGGAGAGGTGGCGCTTGGCAAGTCGCTCACCATGACTATATATGTTAAGGGAAAATACCTGAAAGAGAATTTGTCGGTGCTGCTCTTCCGTGACGATTTCAGGATGTTCAGCATTCCAGTGAACAGCATTCCACGCAACGTGGCAAACAGCGAAGACGGATACCCGCTGCAAGTCACCTACACTCCCACAGCGATTGGTTCGCACAGATGCCGACTGCTGATTTATGACGGCGGTCTCACTGGCAGCTATGGAGCCGACATCATGGCAGAGTGTGTTCCCGTGCCAACTTTAAGCACACTCAATGCCCTTCCTGCAACCAATATTGAGGGGCAGAACTATGTGGCACACTGGGAAGCAGCTACCGAGACGGTGGATTATTACATCGTGAACCGCATTGTCTATGACGACGACAACAACATCGTCTCGAGCGAACAGTTCACCACCGATGAGAACAGCTACCTATTTGACGACCTGATGCCGGGACAAACTCACACCTACACCGTGCAGAGCTACAGACTGGGATATACCTCTACTCCATCAAACGTGATTACCGTGGAATACTCGGCAATCAACGGTGTGGAGGCCGACATTCCCATCGCTTTCATTCCCACCAATGGCGGCGTGCTCATCAAGTGCAGCGAGCCACACCACGGAGTGGACATCTTCACCACCAGTGGCCAGCACGTGAAGCACATCGATGTGGTCAACAACGACGACTTCATCTACCTTCCACAAGGCATCTACATTATGCGTTCAGCATCGGCAAAAAAACCAAGCAAGTTGGTGATAAAATAAAATACCCATAATCTTCTAGTAGGTCTATAAAATCTAGTGTAGCTAACAAAAAACTCCCCAACCAATGGTTAGGGAGTTTTAATCGTTAATAAGGCGGGTTAGCGCACGCGGCCTACGTAAGAGCCGTCGCGGGTGTCAACCTCGATCTTCTCGCCGGTGTTGATGAACAGGGGCACCTTAACGGTGGCGCCAGTCTCAACGGTAGCGGGTTTGAGGGTGTTGGTAGCGGTGTCGCCCTTAAGACCTGGCTCAGTATAAGTAATCTCGAGCACGGTCTTAACAGGCATCTCAGCATAAAGCACTGTCTCGGTAGAAGCGTCGGTGACAACCTCCACTACGTCGCCCTCTTTCATAAAGTCAACGCCAGTGATAACCTCCTTGAGGATAGGAATCTGCTCGTAGGTCTCCTGGTTCATGAAGATAGCGTCGCTACCGTCCATATACAGGTATTGATAAGGTCTGCGCTCCACGCGCACGTCCTCGAGCTTCTCGCCGATATTGAAGCGGCGCTCCAGCACGCGGCCGTCAACCACGTCTTTCAGCTTGGTACGCATAAATGTGTTTCCCTTACCAGGTTTTACATGAAGGAATTCGATGCAGAAATAAAGTCTGCCGTCCATACGGATACAGGTTCCGTTTTTGATGTCTTGAGCGTTAATCATAATCTTGGTTTTCGTTATATAATTTGTGATTTTTTCTTCGTTTCAACTCATTAGAAGGTGCAAAGTTAGTGCAAGTTGAGTGAAATACAAAATGAAAAAGGATTTTTTTGATTTTTATTGACTAAATGCACCCTAATTCACCCAAAATCAGGTCAAATTGAGAAAAAATGCAAAAAGTTTAGACTAAATTTCGCAACTTTCTTGGTAGTTTCCAAAAAATGCACTAATTTTGCAGTCCGAAATCGGAAAACAAATAAAAATTTAGATAAAATGAAACGTACATTCCAACCATCAAACCGCAAGAAAGCTAACAAGCATGGTTTCCGTCACCGCATGCGCACTGCCGATGGCCGCAAGGTTCTCGCACGTCGCCGCCAGAAGGGACGTTACAGCCTCACCGTTAGCGACACTGTTTACAAGTAAGAAGCACCCGAGAGGGCAGTAAACAGCCGTGCCGCCGAGAGGCAGCACGCGACATTCAAAGACACAGCCGTTGTAATCACAACCGATTACGACGGCATTTGTTGTACCTACACCAGATACCCTATTTTCTGCAAACATCATCCACTGTGCTCTTTAGACAAAAAAACATAAGTCAAAAGTAGAACAAAAACTTCTATGAGAATTAAAGCGACAAAACCAGCAACGCCCTGGCGGATATTCCGTCAGGGCGTTGCCTTATAAGTTAATCACAAAGAAGTGCCACTAGGGTTGTGGCTTGCCAGAGTGTTACTCAGCGGCGGGAGCTTCCTCTGCGGGAGCCTGGTCAGCAGCCTTAGCTGCTTCCTCAGCGGCCTGTGCCTCGGCAGCTGCTTGAGCCTCGGCCTCAGCCTTGGCGGCAGCGATCTCGGCGCGCTTCTGAGCTACGGCCTCAGCCTTAGCCTCGTTCTTCTTGATTTCGTCCTCAAGACGCTGCTTGCCAGCGGCCTTCTTGTCTTCACGAACCTTGTTGCGAACAGCCTCGAGCTTAGCGTCCTTCTCGGCCTTCCAAGCGTCGAAACGTTTCTGAGCCTCTTCCTGGCTGAAAGCGCCCTTCTTCACGCCACCCTGGAGGTGCTTCATGAGCATTACGCCTTCGCGCGAAAGGATGTTGCGAACGGTGTCGGTGGGGATTGCGCCATTGTTGATCCAATAAAGAGCTCTCTCGAAATTCAAACTTATTGTAGCAGGATTAGTGTTTGGGTTATACGAACCAATCCTTTCAATAAATCTACCATCTCGTGGTGCCCTGCTATCGGCGATGACAAT